>CAJQQZ010000168.1 GCA_905480575.1 uncultured Alphaproteobacteria bacterium
GAACTTTCAAATAGATGTCCACGGTGTATATCCTCAAACCCTCCCGACAAAACGAAAGGGGTAAAGTGGACGACTTTTACGCCGCCCGCGACAACACAATGCCGCCGCTACCGTGGACTAATTTTGCACCGCCGCACACACTCAGGTCAGGGAAGCTTGAGACTGGATCGGATAGCATCTATCTTTCAACTTCGGATCAATCCACTGTTTGCACTCACTTCATAATGCCGTCCGCGCAAGCACTTACAGACTACGGATCAAGCCTGCTCTTTATCGAAAACCGGGTGGGTCCCAACAACTGTCTGCTGAAACAGATTCTTTACAAGATAGGTTTCAGGAATTTGGCAAAAGATATCTATATCGAACGAAAGTTCGCAGAGGATGATCTTTCCAAAGAAATAGAGCACTTGTTTGGAAAAGAACCATTATCAGGAATGGACTATACAGCTTTCAGAGACTGGAAACGCAGGCAGCTCAATTAGTCAACGTAAGACTACCGCATCACAAACGGATTAGCCATCGGTGTATCTGAAGTGTTGATCCAAGTGGTCTTGGAACGAACGAAATCGTTAATAGCTTCCATGCCGGCTTCACGGCCGTAGCCGGACTGATTGACCCCGCCAAACGGGGCGATAGGCGAGATCATACGGTAGGTATTGACCCAGCAAATACCGGCCCTGATTCTGCTTGAAACGCGGTGTGCTCTCGCGAGGTCATTGGTGAAGATACCGGAACCCAATCCAAAGACTGTATCATTAGCAAGCGCGATTGCTTCTTCTTCAGTTTCAAAAGTCACCATCGACATAACGGGACCGAACATTTCAACCTTCAACGTCTCGATATCCATATTTGGACAATCGACCAAGGTTGGTTCGAAGAAGTTGCCATCTTTGTGGCTATCGGGTTTCTTGCCGCCGAAGACAACGGTTGCACCCTGAGCTTTGGCTTTCTCGAGAGTTTCGCCAATGAGCATCACTTGGTTAGCCGTACACAGTGGTCCCATTTGCGTTGCATCATCAAGCGGATCACCAATAACGATTTGCTCGGCAGTGGCGGAGATTTTCTCGATTAGTTTATCTTTGATCGAAGAGTGAACAATAGCACGGGTACAGGCAACGCAGCTTTGGCCTGAAGCACCGAAGTTACCGGCAATCAATCCGTTGGCTGCGCTGTCGAGATCGGCGTCTTCGAAAACAACCATCGGTGATTTACCGCCAAGTTCCAACGAGGTAACGGCAAAGGATTCAGCGGAATTACGAACGATGTGCTTCGCGGTTTCCGGACTGCCCGTAAAGGCGAGACGGTCAATGTCGGGATGCATGGTTAGTGGAACTGAGCAGTTCGGTGCATCGCCCGAAATGATGGAAACGACGCCTGCAGGCACACCAGCTTTCTCGATGGCTTTAGCGAACTCAAACATCGCGCAAGGAGCCAATTCACTGGCTTTGAGCACGACTGTACAACCAGCCGCCAAAGCCGGTCCGACCTTGGTTGCGGTTAGGAACATTTGAGCATTCCAAGGAACGACAGCAGCCACAACACCGATGGGTTCAGGCGTTGTATAAGCAAAAATGCCAGGCTTATCGACAGGGAGTGTGGCTCCTTGAATTTTATCAGCTAGACCGGCGTAGTAGCGGTAGTAGTCAGAAACATAGCCCGACTGCATTCGGGTTTCTTTTGCCAGTTTACCGCTGTCATTGGTTTCCAATGCTCCGAGATCATGGGCAACTTCGCTAACCAATTCTGAAAGCTTGTATAGAACTTGACCACGTTGCGAAGGGTTCATCTCAGCCCATGGCCCTTCAGTAAGCGCTCTTCTAGCTGCAGAGACCGCACGCTCAACATCATCTTTACTGGCGCAGGAAAAAGTCGCCCAAGCCTCACCAGTCGCAGGGTTGATTGTCTCCATCACTTGGTTTTCACTGCCTTCAGTGAACTCACCATCGATGTACATTTGAAAATGAGGAAGTTTGCCAGACATAGCCTGTTCCTTGTTTAGAAGAATGATGTTTCGAGTTGATTGTCGCGGGTGAAGCGTTTCACCGAACCTTGTTCAACGTCTCCAAAATAGACACCAAAGTCACCGAGGCGACTTTCAGAAAGGAAACGACGCACCATGATTTGTTCTGCTGGGTCTTTGAAACCAGAAGCGTCAATGTCGCGAATAGGTATAAAGCGACCCTCGGCTGGCTCTTCGTCGTCGGTCTCACAACGATAGATCAAGTGCTGAGCTTTTGAATCCTCATAAACCGAATAAACAAAATCTCGATTAAGAGTGAGATTGAGAGACTTAGCGACCCGATCAATATTGCTATCAGAACCGTGTTTTCTTTTGACGGGGATCGACGGAACATGAAGCCCGTCTTCGTCTTCAATGACCAACAAAGCATTACCGTTTTTGACCAGTGCACCGACGCGTAAAGTTTCCGCAGTTGCTGCTTCGATGGCCTGTTCGGAGAGTTTTTGAGAGAAGTAGCCACCTCTGGCATAGCCCAATGGCGCATGATCACTAGTATCAAATGCTTCCACTTTGCCGATCATGAGGATGTGATCACCGGCATCCACCATCTCGTGAGTGGAACAATCAAACCAAGCCGTTACACCGTTGAAAACGGGCGCGCCGTGTGGGCCGGTAAACCATTCTATGTCGGCATATCGATCTTCAACCGGGCGAGCGAAAGTATTAGAAATAGACTGCTGATCTTCCGCAAGTATGTTGACTGCAAAACCTTTGGCGGATGTGTACTCAGCTTTCGAGTAAGAGGACTTGGCCAAACAGACGAGCAAGAGCGGTGGATCAAGCGAAACTGATGTGAAAGAATTTGCAGTAAATCCTAAAGGCTCACCGTCAGGACCTAGGCAAGTCACAACGGTGACACCGGTCATGAAAGCACCGAAGGCGTTTCTCAACTCTCTTGGATCAATCTCGCTCATAACCAGTCCTAGTTAACGGCTGCGGGATTGTCGACATCATGACCTAGGTCTTTCAGGTCTTGGTATCGATCACCAATTCTATGATGGGGCCGTCCACCAATAGAGGCACCAAGTGCCACCAAAATTTCATCTGGGGCAGGGGCGTCAGGAATGGCGAATTGGATTGTCAAATAGTGGGAACGACGGCCAGCATCGTTCTTGTCCATCAAAGGAATCATAACGGGTGCGTTTGCGCCACCACGCGTATTACAAAATGAAAGATATGACTTTGCGCCAACTGCAGTTCTGAAGTGGTTGCCGAAACGCAATGTATGAATAATACCAGAGGCATGCTCAACCTCTCCATTCAAACCAACAATAGCGCACTTGCCATAGCCCTCAACGTTATCGCCTGACCCGGCTTCGTCAATTACCATCTTTGTTAACAATTCACCCAGGCCTGGGGCGACGTCAAGAATACCAGGTTTGAGATCCTCCACAAAACCCTGACCAGCCCATGGGCTTTTGATCACAGCCGCTGCCGCGATAAGTTTCAGAGGCTTTGGTGCTTCTTTGCCTCCTTCGATGAAAGTGGTTTCAACATGAAGCAAAGTCTTACGGATTTCAACTGGCATAGGTCTTCTCATTTTCCCTGACTTTGAAGGCCAGGAGGTGTGGTTGCTGTACTCAGCACAAACAAGCATAGAAGAGGCGATCAGACAAACAAGAAAATCGTCTCTTTTGTGATTATTCCGCCAAACTTAGGCGCAAATATATTTTGCTGGAATGGTGGGTTGGCCTCTTGAACAAAGTCTGATCTAAAGGCATAAGATCGCCAATTCTTTAGATCAACATACCGAGATATCCATGCGCGCAGAAATACAAGCATCAGTTGAGGAGATTAGATACTCTCTCACTTTGCTGAGGAGGCATCTTTGACTGGGAAAATTCAGTTGTAAGACTAGACGAACTCAACGCTCTTTCCGAAGACCCCGAGCTTTGGAACGACGCTGAGAATGCACGCAAAATCATGCAAGAACGCCAGGTCCTCGAAGATGGGCTCGGTACTTACACCAAGTTGGATCAAGACTTGAGTGACAACATTGAGCTGCTTGAACTCGGCGAGATGGAAGAAGATGCGGAAACTGTCACTGACGCCGAAGAAGCTATTAAAGCTCTTCAGTTGGTTGCAGCAAAAAAGCAGCTTGAGAGCCTATTGTCCGGTGAGGCCGATGCCAATGACTGTTTCCTTAACGTCAATGCGGGTTCAGGCGGCACAGAAGCCCAAGATTGGGCGCAGATGATTTTGCGCATGTATTCCAGGTGGGCCGATCAGCATGGCTACAAAATCGAACTCATGGAAGAGTCCAACGGGGAAGAAGCAGGGATCAAATCTGCGACTATCCAGATAAAAGGTCACAACGCGTTTGGCTGGCTAAAAACCGAAAGCGGTGTTCACCGTCTCGTTCGTATCTCACCCTTTGATTCCAATGCGCGCCGCCACACATCATTCGCATCAGTCTGGGTCTATCCGGTGATCGATGACACGATTGAAATTGAAATTGAAGACAAAGACATCCGTATCGATACTTACCGCGCGTCTGGTGCCGGTGGTCAGCACGTTAACAGAACTGACTCAGCTGTCCGCATCACGCACATCGAAACCGGCATAGTAACCCAATGTCAAAACGACCGTTCTCAGCATCGCAACAAAGCGACAGCAATGGATATGATGAAATCACGGTTGTACGAGCTGGAACTGCGTACCCGAGAGGAAGCTGCACAATCAGTTGAAGACAGCAAAACCGACATCGGTTGGGGACATCAAATCAGATCCTACGTCCTGCAGCCTTATCAGATGGTCAAAGACCTCAGAACCTCTGTAGAGAAGGGCCAAGCCCAAGCTGTCCTAGACGGCGATCTAGACGATTTCCTTGAAGCATCGCTTGCAAGTAAACTGGCCAGTGGCGAGCAGGAGTGATC
>CAJQQZ010000169.1 GCA_905480575.1 uncultured Alphaproteobacteria bacterium
AACATCGTGGTTTCCTTTGTTTGATGTTTTTGGTTTGCACCTACATCAAAACCGGAAACGGCTGGCTCCTTCAAGAGCCGAACGTAGTCCTTCCAGCTAGCTGGAAGGACTACTATGTCAGATTAAGTCGGAACTAATTCATTTCAACTGTTTGTGAAGATTAATCTGCAAGAGTGGAAAGGTAGGCGATCAAGTTCACCCGGTCTTTTTCCTTCTTAAGGCCAGAGAAGGTCATTTTCGTTTTCTTAACGAACTTCTTAGGCTTGGTCAGGAACTTATCTAGATTTTCTACCGACCAAACACCTTCTAACTCCTTAAGTGCCGTTGAATACTTTGTGTAACCTTCTTTTGAAGCAATATCACTATCAACAATGTTCCAGAGATTGGGGCCGCTTTTGTGCTTTCCGTCTTTGTCGAAGGTGTGACAGGACTTGCATTTCTTCGCTACTTTTTTGCCAGCCACCAGATCAACCGCTGATTCTGGCTTGCTCTCAACAGGTGGAGTTTTCGTAGCACTCGCTACTTGAGTAGAAGTCGTTGTGCTCTGAGCTGGTTCCACAAATACTTGTTGCTGATCAGGCTCGATATAACCTGCTAACCAATTGATCCCCTGCCCTGAAAGTGCGTTGTACAACCCTTGGTCAAAACTGTTGTACCCAGCAAGGGAGAAGCCGGAAGCCGCCGCCCCAGTCACAACTGACGATTGGTTAGTCTTTTGATTGATTTTTGCTTTCTCCAATTCAGAAGAAAGACGCTCAATCTCTTGGCTCAACATTTCAACTTTCTCAGCTACTGGAGAAATTGTCTCGCTAACTTTCGTGCTTTCGTCAATCTTGCCTTGAAGGCTTGAAGAAAGGCTCGCTTGAGAAGCTTCGATTTTCTCATCAACCGATTTCAGCGTTAGGGTCCTGCCGAGCGCGACCACCAAAACAACACAAAGAATACTGAAGAAAAAACCATTCCAACCCTTGAGCATTCAAACCTCCAAGCATTATTATTTTTTAGGAAATTCGCCTATACCATTCTTATATTCATACTTACAAATATAAATTAACCCAAGCGGGCGAATCTCGCCATATCGTCTCATACCGTTGTCAAAACTCAACAGGTCGAATCAGCAAACGGCCTCTAGTCGACTAAGAAGTTCGGCTGCATCACGACAAACGATGGCTCCTTCTTGCGCCAGTTCATCTCCAACGTCGACAGGCAAACTGGTGTTCGATCCTTCAGGAATTTGGTTAAGGCGTCCACCGATTAACAAAGGAATGTCTAGCCCAAATTCTGCCATCGACGCTTTTGTTTTTGTGTAGTAACTCAAGGCAACGCCATTATAGGTACTAACCGCTATTGCATCCGGACGCTCAAGATTGGCGCATTCAGCCAGCTTGTCCGGGTCGGTGGAAACACCGCCGTCTATGATCTCAACACCAACCCGGCGCAAGAGCTCTTCGATCAACAGTTTCCCATGTTCGTGAACGTCTGTCGTTGCAACAAGCACCTTTAGCTTCTTAGTTCGAACTGCATTCGCGGACCTCCCCGAAGACCCTTCCATGGCAGCGTCGGCCATTTCAGAGATCTCTTCCAAAACACTGCCGGCCACGACCGGTTTGCGACCACCGATCTGGCTGTTGTCTTCTTTTCCTACACCGTACAACAGTTCTAATTTGCGCGCTCCAATGCGCCGAAGGGACAACATCATTTCGAAAGCATCAGAGGTATCAACACCGGCGTTCATGAGCCCTTTCATAACATTGCCGCTAAACTGCTTAGCTCCAGCCACGAGTTGATTAGTGATCTTGCCGACTTCATCCAAATCAATTAGCGGCACCAGGGACTTGTGTAGTTCTATCGTGCGGCCACTAAAAAGTTGTGCATCGACGATTTCTTCTATGTCAGGAATACGCTCATTCTCAGTGACCGGCACTGCATTGATCGCATGCCCAGTTGGTTTCAGCGCCTGTCCTAAGGCATCAATGCTCAGATAGCGCGCTAGCGAAGCATAGTTCTCCGCGGGGGTGCCTCGATAGGCTGTGGTGTTTCCGTAAATCATGGTGCCAGGAGTGTCAGTTAGACTGCCCATTGCGCTTTGAAACGCGAGCCTTGCCAGAGGGTCGGAAAAATGATGGCCAAAACAGTGGCTCATTTTCCCGCCGATCAAATTCTCGATGATGTACTTTTCTATTTCCATCATCCCTAAAGAGGATGTCAGGTCCGTAAATTGAGCAGCAAAGCCGTCGTCAATGTTAGAATGAACCAGGATCGGCACGGGTTGAGCAACGATCAGGCCCAGAGCTTCAACTGTTGCTTTTGTTGTTTCGACATCATCGTCCCAATTGGGAACTTTGAATGTGAAATACTGACCGAAGTTACCGATTGATGTGCAGCCCGCCGCCAAAACCATTTGAGTGTTTTCCAGAGCGGCTGGAAAACCCAACACAAAATCACCAAAATGCGGAGCCACTGGAGCCGAAGACGTCAGCGCAATGCAGGTTTCTGGATCCGTTAGGATCATGCCCGTGCCTTTGGTTGCTTTGGCTCTCTGGTCTCTTGGCACCGCCATCGACCAATCCAGGCATAATCCATAGCGGTCTACCCGAACGCCTCGCTTGTCACAACGCTCCCAGATTTCACTGTAAGCAGTTCGGCTCTTGTCGACATCCCGAAAGCCCACTTGAGCATGCTGCATGATCCGACCTTCATCCATGCTTTGGCATTTATAGTCGAACTCGCTTTTGACACCGTAGTGTTGGAGAAAAGCACACCGTCCTACCATCCACGTTCCTGCTAAAGCCGCACCCTGGCTAAGGAGATCTGATCCTCTCGGCAATTCAGTTTCGGGGAAAATGTCATCGCGCTGCATGATTTGGTCCTGCCAACTTTGGTTCTGAAATTACTATCCAGCTCAGGGCAAAGGCACAACGATTGTTTTGAATCGGTGAAATCTTCCACTAGACTGAACCTAACTTAACTTAGCAAAGGCTTGTTAGACCAACGTGGACCTATTCAATTTCCAAACACCCCGTTCCATTCCTGAGCTCATAGCAGCAAAGAACAGTGCCAATGCTTGGCTTTTGGCTGGCGGTACTGACCTCATTCCTCAGTTAAAAGAGGACCGACGCAAAGCAGAAACAATCATCGATGTGAAGAAAATAGCAGCGATGACGAACATCTCAGCTGAGCAAGATGGAGGCCTGAACATCGGAGCTGCCGTCACAGCAACGACAATAGCGCAAAGCGAAATCGTCTGCGCTTCCTACCCTGCCCTTGCCTACTCAGTTGCTCTTATTGGCAGCAGGCAGGTCCAGAACCGAGCCTCCCTTGGCGGAAATGTTTGCAATGCTGCGCCATCAGCCGATGCTGTCCCTGCCCTGATGTCATACGGAGCACTTGCGAATATTGAAGGCACCAAAGGGAAACGTAGTTTGATGGTCGAAGAGATTTTCACTGGTCCTGGGCGTACGGTTCTTGAGCAAGACGAAGTCCTGGCTTCAATCACATTACCAGCCTTGCCGGAGAACACAGCAGCCGTTTACCAGCGGTTCACGCCGCGAAGAGAAATGGACATTGCGGTTGCCGGTGTCAGCTCTCGGATCACGCTTGATGCCAATTCAAAGATCGTCGATGCCAAAATTGCACTGGCTTCTGTTGGCCCAACCCCCTTGCGGGCGAAGGCAGCTGAAATGACTTTGATTGGCGAAGTTCCTTCACTCAAACTCTTCGAAGCAGCTGGGGCCGCGGCAGCAAGTGATGCCTCACCTATCGACGACACCAGAGGGTCCGCTGACTACCGTCGTCATTTAGTTTCCGTCCTATGCAGACGTACTCTGGCATCCGCTACAAAAGAACTCATCCAAGGAGATCTGCCGTGAGTAAAGAAATCCTGGCATGCACCGTCAACGGCGATAAGCAAAGCAGCCTCATTGATCCGCGTGACACTCTTTTGGAATTCTTGCGGGATCGCTTAGGCTTAACAGGAACAAAAGAAGGCTGCAGCAATGGGAACTGCGGCAGTTGTACCGTTATTGTAGACGGACAAACTCTGTGTAGCTGCCTAATGTTTGCAGCCGAAGCACAAGAGTGCGAAATCACAACAGTCGAGGGCCTCGCGACAGTCGAAGGTTTTCACGAAGTTCAAGACGCTCTAGTCAGGCATGGTGGAACCCAATGTGGCTTCTGTACTCCTGGTGTATTGATGTCGGCTGTCGGTCTGTTTAACGAAAACCCCAATCCCAATGAGGACGAGATTCGCCTGGCCATAGCCGGGAACATTTGCCGTTGCACCGGCTATGAGAAAATCGTCAAAGCGCTTCAAGACGTGACGGCTAATGGGGAGGTTGCATGATGCCCGAAGAATTCATCCAACATGCAAATCCGAAAGGCAGTCTAGAGACAATTGGCAAACGCCTTCCGCGCATAGACGCCGGTAAGCGCGTGACTGGCGAAGCGATTTACCCAGCAGATATGCATCTCCCTGGAATGGCCATTGCGAAACTGAAACGCAGCCCTCATGCCCATGCCAAAATCCTGTCGATAGATACAACGAAAGCATTGGCTCTCGATGGTGTTTTAGCCGTCGTCACAGCAGAAGACTTCCCGGATTTAGAACCAGGCACATCTGTTCCCATGGGGCAAGGCAGCTGTGATGTTTGGATGGTTGGCCAGATCAACATGGCTCGCCATAAGGTCCTATGGGTTGGACAACCTGTTGCCGCTGTCGCCGCAGTCGATAAACATATCGCCGAACAAGCCCTTGAACTGATCGAGGTTCACTATGAAGTTCTAGACGCAGTCTTCACCATGGAGGATGCTCAAGCAGAAACCGCGCCCATCCTCCATGATTCGATCAGGACTTCGGGGCTGGATGCTCCTATCAACAAGCCTTCTAACATTTGTTCCAGGACAATCTTTGAACGGGGCGATTGTGATACTGGAGTGACGAGCAGCCATGCTGTGACGGAAGTGTCAGTCTCTATCGATACAGCTCACCAAGGGTATATCGAGCCTCAGGCTGTTGTAGCCAAATATGATCGCGAGGGCCTGACCACCATGTGGGTATCTACCCAAGGGCATTTCACGGCAGAATTGGTGACAGCAAAAATTCTTGGAATTCCGCAATCGAAAATCCGGGTCATTCCTCTGGAGATTGGCGGCGGCTTTGGCGGTAAAGTCTTTGTCCACGGAGAGCCTGTAGCCGCTAAACTTTCAGAGAAATCAAGCAAACCGATTAAACTTGTCTTTTCGAGAGAGGAAGTTCTTCAAGGCGGCTCCGGGCCCACAGCCGCTATGCAAGCGAAAGTGACAGTCGGAGCGAATAGCGACGGACGGATAAATACGCTCATTGCCAAGGTACATGTCGACGCGGGCGGCCTGCCAAACATGAGTCCCGCCATCATTCTCCAAGTCCTGGCCGCATTGTATCAAACGCCAAATTTGTTTCTTGAAGGCTACGATGTGGTCACCAACAAGCCTCGAACGGAGGCCTATCGAGCGCCGGGCGGGATACAAGCCGCCTTCGCTATGGAGCAAGCCATCGATCAGATGAGTGAAAAGCTCGATATGGACCCTTTGAACTTCAGAAAGAAAAATTTCGCCGTTACTGGCAGCATAATGCCAGCAGGTACGCCCTTCCCCTGCATTGGTGTGCAGGAGATAGCCGAGGCAATTGCAAAACACCCATGCTGGACAACGCCATTAGAACCAGGCGAGATGCCCCGAGGCCGCGGCCTTGCTTTTGGATACTGGCGCGGTACGTCTATGACCTCTGCCTGTCACGTTACTATCTCTGGCGACGGACGGCCGATGTTTACTTTGGGATCAGTCGACATTTCTGGCTCCAGTACTGCTATGGCTCAAGTGGCCGCCGAGCAATTTCAAATGCCGCTGCAAGACGTGTATGTTGCGACTGGCGACAGTAAGTCGGTCGGTTACACGGACATCGCTGCGGCCAGCCGTGTCACTCGCACCATGGCTTCAGCAGTCGTCGACGCGTCACAGAAAGCGCTCGATGAACTCAAGATCCGCGCGGCTACTTTGATCCAACGCATGCCTTCAGAACTGACCTATGATCATGGATCGTTTCGAACTGCAGATGTTGGTGGTCCGTCTATTTCCAGTGCTGAGGTTATGCAGTCCACTCTCACCCAAGGTGCCATTGTTTGCCATGGCATTTCAACCGACCTTCCGTTTGGTGTCGAAGTCGGCGCTCATGTTTGTGACGTCGAAGTTGATGAAGACACCGGCCAGATCACCGTTCTTCGCTACACGGCTTTCCAGGACGTTGGGCTGGCCATCAATCCAGCAGCGGTAGAAGGGCAAATCGAGGGCTCTGTTGTTCAAGGTTTGGGGTGGGCAATAACAGAAGGTTTCGACTACGGCGACGATGGTCGGTTGAGAAACGCGAGCCTGCTTGATTACCGAATCCCAACTGCTCTCGACGTACCCTCTATCGAAACGGTACTCTTACAGAAGCCAGTTCCTGGAGTTCCCTACGGATTGCGTGGTGTCGGTGAGGTTCCTATCGTGCCAGTCGCTGCTTGTGTTGCCAATGCTGTCTATCGAGCAACGGGAGCTCGAATGACACAAATGCCAATGACGCCTGAAAGAGTTCTGACAGCAATTCAAGCAAACAAAACAAACTAAGGTAAGCGTGCTAAGATGAATGAGCTGATTGTCGATTTAAGGTCTGAACGGTTTGAACAAGATCGCTATGGTTACATAGAGGAACTTCGGGCTCACAATTCTTGGGCCAGGACCACTGAGGGCGCCGTCGTTTTCTTCAATCAAGAAGAAGCTATGGAAGTTTTTCGATGTAAAGATTTTCGGTTCGCTTTCAACAAAATTGACGAAACACGCAGCCCCTATCTGGCCAAAGCCATCCAACATGAATTGTTGAACATGCATGGCGAACAACACAAGCGCCTCTCTTTGCTCGTCAAAAAGGCCCTGCGAGATCGGGTTGTTGAAGGGTTACGTGACCATATTGAGATTATCGTTGCTGGTCTAATCGAAGCCTTGCCTCAGGATGGCGAAGCCGATTTCTGTGCTTCATTTGCCGATCCCCTGCCCTCCCGGGTCATGGGACCAATGTTCGACATCCCCTACGAAGAAGCAGAAGGCCTAAATGACTGGATCAAAATTGGCGGGCGTAAGATCGATGCTCTACAATCTGGCATAGGGTTAAAAGAAGTAGAAGATGCGAATCGCAACATTCACGAATATATGAGAGACTTGCTTCAAGCTCGCAAAAGCAAACCAGGCGACGATTTGTTCAACGAATTGATAAATGTTGAGATCGATGGTGATAAGATGACCGAGGACGAACTGGTCTATCTCGCAAGCGAGTTAGCATCAGCGGGTGTGGACACCACCCGAGCCCAACTGCCGCTTATTCTCAACGCGCTGTTGTCGAACCCAAAAGAGCTCGAAAAATTACAAGACGACCCTGGTCTTGCATTGCCAGCTGTGAATGAAGGAATGCGCTATGCACCTTTGCCATGGGTCATACCCCATTCCGCCGTCAGGGATTTTAACTACAAGGACATAGACTTCGCCAGCGGTGATATCGCGTTTGCAATGGTCCCAGCAGCCAACCGTGATCCAACAGTAATCGAAGACCCGAATACTTTCGACATAACCAGAAAACCAGCGAGGCATTTCGCGTTTGGAGCAGGGATGCATTCCTGTCCCGCTGCACATTTAGCGAGGATCGAGATGGCAACTGCCCTAGGACAACTTGTATCAAGTTTTGAGATAATCGAAAGTGCGGGCCAACCGGTTTGGGAACCTGGGCAGAAAGATCGCACTCTTCAAACGTTGCCTTTGAAGCTACGTAAAAAATAGTTGGTCGACTAAAGCGTTTCTGTTTTAGTTGGAATCGTTTTCTTGTTTCCTTGTGCCTCAAAGTATGATTCTTTCTGTTTGGGAGGATCTATCATGCCAGCACCATTGCCATCTGCGCTTCGGGCGCGTTTTCAGCAATACATTGAA
>CAJQQZ010000170.1 GCA_905480575.1 uncultured Alphaproteobacteria bacterium
CAGCAGCTTCTTTAACTCTTCAATATCCAGATCATCAATAGGAGCAAGCAATTGTGTCATCAACGAAGAGATTCGCACAATTCGTGCCCCTTGTGAATCTCTCTACGGAAAAAAATTACCCGGACTTTTGCCGATGTTACCATTTTTCTAGTTAATATATTGAGAACAAATGATAAATAAAAAGGTAATGACTGATAGAGTTAGTAATTATGCCAGTGATGGCACTTATTATGAGTTGGAAGGGGAAGGCGCTCGTGTACTCGTTCTTGGGCATGGTGTTGGTCTTGATTTAACGATCTGGGATCGGTTGGTGCATTTATTGCGCGACGACTTCCGGGTTCTGCGATACGACATGCTCTGCCACGGACGTTCATCTAAGCCATTTGAAGCTTTGTCGCTTGAAGCTTTGGTTAAACAGTTGGATGATCTGGTCAAGGAG
The DNA here is from genome assembly GCA_905480575.1 of uncultured Alphaproteobacteria bacterium. Lineage (GTDB taxonomy): Bacteria > Pseudomonadota > Alphaproteobacteria > UBA7985 > CAJQQZ01 > CAJQQZ01. The sequence goes on from CAJQQZ010000170.1 coordinate 440, forward strand.
TTGACGTTAGAGGACATCACCTTCGCTGGTTTCTCGATGGGCGGACTTTTGGCGATGGCTTATGCGATAGAGCACCCCGATGAATTGTCCAATTTGGTGATAATGAACGCTACTTACAAACGCCCGGAGGCGACTCAGACAGCAATTAACGACCGTTTGCAAAGGGCGAGAGCGGAAGGCCCGCAATCGATAATCGATGCTGCATTGGAACGTTGGTTCACCGAGCCTTTTCAAATAAAAGAACCAGAAGTCATCGACGCAACCAGGCGCAGATTAAAAGAAAATGAACCAGAAGCCTTTCTCGCTGCTTACGACCTCTTCGTGAACCAAGGCTACAAGGTTAATGATAAACTGGATGAGATCGAGATCCCGACTTTGGCCATCACTTCAGAATTTGACCAGAATTCAACCCCTGCCATGGCCGAGATGATTGCGGCGGAGGTGCGAGACGGTCGAGCGATCACAATCCCGGGATTAAAGCATATGGCGCCTGTGGAAGGAGCGGACATCTATGCTCAACACATACGGGACTTTTTACTTTAGTCCTATTTCTTCCTAGGTTTGGCCAGAGAGGTCGCTTGAGCGGTCAACGGATCGTCTGGCCAGAAGTGCTTTGGATAGCGGCCTTTTAGTTCAGCTTTGACCTGGGAGTAGGTCGTCGCCCAAAAGTTGCGGAGATCTTGAGTCGTCTGCACTGGGCGCTGAGCCGGTGATAGTAATTCTATTACGACCGGTTTCTGATGGAGGCCTATTTTAGGGCTTTCCGTCAAGCCAAAGAGTTCCTGAATTCGGCACGATAGCGTGGGTTGGGCCTGACTGTAATCAATTCGTCTTTTTTCACCCGTTGGAATGGTAATTGAGGTGGGCGCTGCTGCGGTTAGTTTGTTTTGTTGGTCCCAACTCAATTGGTCTAGCAGTATTTGATCCAAGTTAAGTTTACTAAGATCGGCGTACTTCTGCACAGAAGTTAGATAGGGTAATAACCACTCTTCTAAAGTTTCACTCAGTCGTTCTTTAGAAACATCAGGCCAGTCGCCAGGTGCTTCTTTGTGTAAATAGTGTAACCGGGAGAGAAGCTCTTCTGTGCTCCTTTTCCAAGGAAGAAAGACCAGTCCACTTTTTTTGGAAATACCCTTTAAAGCAGCAATTAGTTGTTCAGGTTTGGCAGTCTTGATTGGTTGTTTTTTTAGCACAAGGTTTCGGAACTTAGTTGTTCGATGAGCAGAAAACTCACTCTTACCTTTAGTGATCTCCACAGTGTCTTCGCTATGGATTTCATTGTCGAACAACTCTAACAGATCAGTTAGCTGGAGTTCTGTCGCCAGGCTGATTTTGATTGTCCCATTTTTGGTTTTGATTAGATTTCCGACCGCAAGATAGGATGCCAGTGCCAATGGGTGTTCGGGATCAATCTCTGCGCCGGACCCATTGGCAAGCAGGAATGAGCCGGGTTGATTAGGACGTGCTTGTGCAATGAAATCGGGAAAGGTTCTAGCAAGAAGAGGCGCAAAGTTGTCAGATGAAATTGCCAAAAAACTGTTTGATATCAGTGCTATGTATCGTGAAAGAGACTTTTTGGCGATAGCGATCTTACCGCGATTGATGGATTTATCCATTGCTGGCGATAGGAGAGCGTTTACCTGATGCTTAAGTTCGATTTCGCGTTTGTCGAGCAATAAAGTTGGATCTTCTAGGACAGAGGCAATAGCGGCTGCTTCAGTCGACATTCCAAGCTCCTTGCCCCTCAATAACAAGGAGGCAATGTGTGGGCTTGCTGCTAAGCGAAGCACAGCTTTGCCACGAGATGTGACCGACTTGTTTTCGGTGATGCCGAGGTCTTCTAACTCGCTCATAGCCAGGTCGAAGGCAGGCTTGGGAGGAGGGGTTAGCCATTTCAACTCCTCAGAGGTGCTGACACCCAGACCGACCAAACTCAATGCCAAAGATGATAGATCTGAATGTTCTATTTCAGGTGGCCGTTGCCTTTCTCTGGCGCGATGACTTCTCTCGGACCAAAGTCTGTAACAAACACCGGGTCCCTGTCTGGCTGCGCGCCCTGCTCTTTGATCCGCTGAAGCTTGTGAAATCGGTGCCGTCGCCAGGGACATCGCTTTAAGCGTTAAATCAAACGAGGGCCTGCGTTCAAGACCGGTATCAATCACCACGCTTACACCGTCAATCGTAAGAGACGACTCAGCGATGTTAGTTGAGAGAATGAGTTTACGGGCGCCGTTTGGGTCCGGCCTGAGCGGGCGATGTTGATCTTTGCTCGATTGAGAGCCATAGAGCGGCGTTACAACGAAATCAACTCCCTGGCGATCTGAATTGCTTTCTAAATCCCGCTGACAACGGCGAATTTCGGCTTCTCCGGGTAGAAAAGTCAAAATATCGCCGGTTGTTTCGCGCGCAATGGCTAGAATCTTCCTAGAAACTCCAAAAACATCAACAAATGGGCTGTCGTTTTCATCCCACAAGATTTTCAGCGGGTGGCTGCGTCCTGGAACAGAAAGCATCGCGGCCTCTGGGAGTAAGGAGCTGAGTTCCAGCCCCGCCAAGGTCGCTGACATCGCGATAATCCTAAGATCGGGGCGCAATGCTTGCTGAATATCGTGGCAAAGCGTGAGGCCTAAATCGCCATCTAAGCTTCGTTCGTGGATTTCGTCAAAGATTACCGCGAAACAGTCCTGAAGTTCTGGATCATTGACCAGTTTGCGAATGAACAGTCCCTCCGTCATAACCTCGATTATCGACTTATCACTAACTTTGGCCTCTCCCCTTATCCTGTAACCTATCCGCTGCCCCGGCTTCTCACCGAGTTGCTCGGCAAGCCGTGTGGCGGCGGCCCTGACGGTGACACGTCTTGGGCCAAGTAGGATGATCTTCTTCTTTGCGGCCAGTGCCTGGGACATCAGGGCCAGTGGCAGGCGAGTCGTTTTACCACTTCCCGGCTCTGCCTCAACGATCAAATTGCTTCTTTCAGCCATGATCGACTCGATCTGATCAAGGTAGCTATCGATGGGAAGGGTGGGTGTTAGTTTGACTGAATTCACGAATTTGAAAGAGCTAAATGTGGGGCTAAAGCCCGCCTCTGCATGAAACAGGTTGAGCCGCTATGAGCCCGCAGATTAGTTCTTTTATTGAACGAACGAAAGAGATCATCGTTGATCAATAAGTAACAAAGAAGGCAAATCGCATATTGAGAAAGAAGTAAACTGAAAAACCTACTAATTATAGAAATATCGAGATCACACTGAAGAATAAATTGAAATAAAAAAACCAACTATTCTTAGTAAATCTTCAAAGTGGCAGTGCTTTATCTTTGTTTTACTAGATTCGCGAATTCGCAAAGCGCATGTCAATTTTGGGACAAGTTGGTGAATTCTAAGGCGATATTTCTCGCAATATACGAATTTTAGGTGCTCATTCGAAGCATTTTGCAAATTTTTTTTACTATGAGACTCGGTTCGACTCCCTTTTACGATAGAATTTTAGATTTCTCACTAGGCAAGCTGTGGTATCTCGAAATTGATTTTTGGCCCGAATTTTATCTTGGGTGAGCTTGAGGAAGAGGGTTCGGTGCCAGTTTGCAAATTTGGAATAGTTGAAGCAAAATGAAATTAGGCAACCCATTAAGATCTATTCTCGCCGCCGCGATCATGGCTGCTGGTTTGGTTTTTGGCGCATCTGGGGGCGCTCAAGCACAGTGGCTTGATTTCCCTGACATCACCAAGACTGGCGAGATACTCAGCAATGCTTTGAGAATTCCAGGCTTGGATGGTGTTGGCGGTATTGCTGATGGTGGTTTCCGCGATAGTGGCCGCGTCAACGTTGAACCCGTAGGTTTGAACCAAGAGCGCGCAGCCCCAGGTCATGGCGAGCCAATTCCAAATGGACAAGAGTTTCAGATCACTATTGATGGTCAGCCAATTGACGGCAATGGTAATCCAACGCAGTTGTTGGTTGGAACGCCCGAAGATGACCAAAGAACGGTCGACGTTGCCTTAGACCAAATGGATATCAACCTTAGCTATGATGGCCTAGAGCTGAAGCGTGTTGTCAATATCGAAACTCAAGCAAGATCCTTGGAGGCTGGCGTTCGTTGGCGTCCAGTCGTCTTCACCCCTTACTGGAACTACGGTGCTTGGATACGCAAAGCTGAAGTTCGAATTTTCCCGGTTTATTCTGGTGTCGCGAAACACCGGAGTGGTGCCTCAACGCAGAAGAAGCCGCTAGAAGTTCTGCCGATTACCGGTGGCAAGCGTGTAGATTGGATACCAAGCAGAGCTTTTGCTGAACGTTACCCAGAAGTTCAATTTGTTTTGCGTATGTACGGTCGTGATGGCCGCTTTGATGAAACACGGCCTAAACGATTGAAGCTTACAAGGGGCCAGCTTGGTCGTTTTGACAACGATGTGTCTGCGTTCGATGTGGAAACGTTGATTGGCTATGATAAAAACAGCCTAGAAATCGAGAATATTGAGGTTTCTGGCGGTGCTGTGACTGTTTCTGGTCGCAATGTTCCAGAAGGTGTTCATATTTTTGTTATGGGACGTGAAGTTCCTGTCAGTCGCGGACGCGAGTTCGTTTTACGCGAGATTGTTCCTGCTGGCTCTCACAATGTAACGATTGCCGCTTTGGATAAAGATGGCAAAGGCATTGAGTTTCAACGCAACCTTTATGTTCCCGACAACGATTTCTTCTACATCGGCTTAGGTGATCTAACTGTTGGTACAACAGATGTCAGCGGCCCAGCTAGCACCGTATTGGATGCGGAAGGCGAGTATGACGATGTCTATATCGATGGTCGCTTGGCTTTCTTCCTCAAAGGTAAGGTCCAGGGCAAATACTTGATCACAGCAATGGCCGATACTGGCGAAGATTCAATCGGCGATCTTTTCTCAAACCTGGATGAAAAAGACCCACGCCAGTTGCTACGTCGCCTTGATCCCGATCGTTACTACCCTGTTTACGGTGATGACAGCACAACCGAAGAGTTGGCACCGACGCAAGGTAAGTTCTTTGTTCGCATTGAACGTGGCAACAGCTACGCCATGTGGGGCAACTATCAAACGGAAGTTAATCAAACCGATTTCGCGCAAATCAATCGCGGCCTTTATGGTTTGAAAGCGCACTACGGCAGCCCAACTCAGACTTCTTTTGGTGAGCAGCGTATTCAGGTTGATGCATTCGCCGCTGAGCCTGGTACTGCGCATCAGAGAGAAGAGTTCAGAGGCACCGGTGGTTCGGTTTATTTCCTTCAGAAACAAGATCTTAGCATCGGTAGTGAACGTATGCGCATCGAAGTTAGAGATGCTAATTCAAATATCGTTTTGAACGCACGTAGCTTGGTTTATGGCGATGACTATGACATCGACTACATCCAAGGACGGATCATTCTGTCACAACCTTTGACCAGTACCGTTGATGACGGGTTCTTGGTTCAAGATGGCACTCTATCAGGCAACCCTGCCTACTTGGTGGCTTATTATGAGTACACGCCGTTGGTGACTGATCTGGATGATGGCTTGTTCTACGGTGGCCGTGCGCAAGCGTGGATTGGCGATTTTGTGAAGATCGGAGCCAGTTCAATGGTTGACCAATCAGGCACTGTTAACAGAGAGTTGCTTGGTGCAGATATCACGCTGCGCATGAATGCTGGTACTTATATTAAAGCTGAGTTTGCACAAACCAGCGGTCCAGGTTACGGCGAAGTTGGCTCTGGCGACGGTGGTTTCACGTCCGGCGCAATTAACAATGGCTCTGGTACAGGAGCGATCGCACCCTTTTCAACCGATGCAGTTGGTTATCGTATTGAAGCCGCGGCTGACTTGGCTGAACTCGGTGTTAGTCAAATCGGTGGTGTCCTAACCGCCTATTACCAGCACCGTGATGCGGGTTTTGCAGCCCCCGGCCAGTACACAGCAAATGAGATCGACCAATTCGGCGTCAGTGCGACTGTGCAGGTGGCTGATGGTATCGAAGTTCGCGGTGCCTTCGATCACACGAGTGACGTGACGAGCAACAGTGACAGGACGGATGCCAACCTAGATGTCGTTTGGAAAGTATCTGATGCTTGGTCAGTTGGCGGCGGAGTTGGTTATGTTGAGAATTCAAGCGGAGACCGGATGGATGTCGGCGGTGAAGTTCGCTACCACGTCAAGACTTCGAGGTTTATGCCTTTGGTCAGCTAACAGCGGCTGTATCCGGTACTTTGAGCGATAACAACCGCTTCGGTGTTGGTGGTAATGTTAAGGTGACTGAGAAAATCACAATTGGTGGTGAAATTTCAGAAGGCGACGGCGGTCTGGGTGCCAGATTGTCAGCTGATTACCACTATTCAGACAGAACACAGTACTACCTTGCTTATGAATTGACCGATCGTACTACGACCGGTTCAAGCACTGCCAAATCTGGTGGCACAGTCACATTCGGCGGCAAGTCTCGTTACACAGACGCACTCTCCGTTTACGGCGAGGAGCGCATTGCTGCCCACAAAGGCACGTCTGTCACAGGCCTCACTCACGTGTGTGGACGCCCCACTAAATGCAAGCAGTTTTTCAGACAAATTTGGCAATGTGATCAGGTGCTGACGTGTGTCCGGCCTCTTGATGCGGCTTGACACCGCCGGCCCGTATGGAAATGCGAAGATCAGGACCAAGAAC
>CAJQQZ010000171.1 GCA_905480575.1 uncultured Alphaproteobacteria bacterium
GTGTTGCGGAAGAACGCCATTTGAGACAATGATAGAGGGCAAAGAAATCTGGAAGGCCAAGTTCATAAACTGAATTTGATCCGACAGACACCGCATCAAAATCCGGAAACTGTCAGATCAGGTCTGAACTTCTACAATTGATGACTCCACGGGGCAAATCATTGCAATCCTGCTTCGCCTGAGTTGCACTAACTAGTGTCAAAGCTGTTAACATTACTGCTCCGGCCAAGATTGCTATTTTAGTACCACTCATTTTAACTCTCCTTTTATTCAGTGTTCCTCCTCACCTTGCGGTAAGATCACTGTTTTAGTGATAAGTTCTTTCTATCCAAACACTTGAAGAACTTATGTGACTTCCATCACTTTTCTAATGTGATGTTAATCACACCAATCGTTTTCTTCTGATCTCAATCTAGAACGCCGAAGGTGAATGCTCCCTGAACGCCTTTCGATAAAACCAAGATCGGTTTGGTTCGAGGCGGAAAAAAGGCAGATTTCAGCGGTGATTGAGGTAATTCGATAAGAATTAAGGCTCAAATGGAGTCAAAATGCCTTATTTGCTAATGACTCCAGACATTGTGGCAAATAAGGCAGATGAAATTTCTGAGAATTGGGCCTACAGGGCTACTTTTAGAACTTCAGGAATGGAATTCGACGGTCTTTTATCATTAGTCCAATGAAAATCACCACCATTCCCAGATAGGCTGAGGGGGCTGGACGTTCGCCAAGGATCAAGGTCCCAAGCAAAATCGTAACAATTGGAATAAGGAAAGTAACAAGAGCCGCATTGGTCGCACCGGCTCTTCCAATAATGACCAAGTATATAATGTATGCCAGGACAGTACCGATGAATATCTGGGCCGCCAATGCCAGGATCATTGACGTTTCCGGCACATACCACTGCTCAGATTGTGCCAAACTAAGTGGTAAAAGCCAAAGTGCAGCGCCCAACATCATACCAGCGTTGAGCATAACGGGGTGTACGTGCCCCATTTTCTTAAAACTGATGTTAGCCAACGCAAAGCAAGAAAAGGCCGCTATCAAGGCGAATTGCGCAATCGATGTGACATCGAAGGAACCCAGTGCCGATGGTCCAATGATGATGCTGGCACCAGCAATCCCCAATGTCAGGCCGATGATCGTCGCTTTTGTGAGCTTTTCATCCTCAGTCAAAAAATGAGCGAGCAGTGCCGTTACCAACGGCACAGTCGGGGTGAGTATCCCCACGAGTGAACTATCCAAATGGATTTGTGACCAGGTTATCAAGCTGAAAGGTAAAGCCAGCGCGTAACTCCCCAAACCCAGCATGAGCGCCCAAGTCTTAAGGGATTTAGGCAGTGGCACATTCATAAAATAGGCGATTAGAAAAAAGGAGATAGCACTCACAAAAACCCGCAGAAAAACCAGCGTTATCGTAGGCAATGTGCCAACCACGAATTCCATGAAGAAGAAGGAACTGCCCCAACACAAGGACAAGCAAAACAATAGAGCCCACGTTAATGGGCCCATAGCGAGAGATGCTTTGTTCAAAATCCTAGTCCTTTCGACGGCTCAGATCTTGTCCCTGGTGGAAAAATAGAGCATTGCCAAGACAAGGATTGGCCAACGTAGTGCGGCTCCGCCTGGGAAGATAGATGTCGGCACCGAAGAAACAAGCTCAAACTTGGAAAGATTGTGGTCAATCGCTTCGCCAACGAGATGCCCACAAAGATTAGCCATGCCCACACCGGACCCTGAGTAGCCAGAGGCAGACCAGACGGCCGGTGACAACTGCTCTAGATGAGGCATTCGATTAACGGTGATCCCGAGCGTACCGCCCCAACCATAGTCAATTTTAGTATCAACGAGTTGAGGATAAATCTCAAGCATCCGCTTTCTGACATAGGACTTAATGTCAGAAGGGAATTTGTAACCATACGACTCACCGCCACCGAAAACCATGCGCCGGTCGGCGGAGAGCCGATAGTAGTTCACCACGAAGCGAGAGTCCGCAACACCGATGTCATCCCGGATCAGCTCTGTCGCCAGCTCTTCTGACAAAGGCTCCGTCGCGATGACGAAGTTGTTGATCGGCATAACCCGTGCGGCGACACGCTTGTCGAGCTTACCCAGATAACCATTGCAGGCCATAACAAGCGACTTCGCGTTCACCTGCCCGCCTCCAGTCTTCACAAATGGCGTTGGTTTGTGCGCCACTTCGTCGACGGGACTTTCTTCAAAGATCCTGACCCCTGCTGCAAGGGCAGCCTTCGCCATGCCAACGGCCAGTTTCAATGGGTGAAGATGATAAGACCCCGACATCAGATTGCCACCAAAGTAGGCTTCCGTCCCCAACATCTCGCAAACTTCGTCACGGCCGACGAAACGCACACCTTTGTAATCGTATTCGGTCTGAAGTTTCTCAGCATAGGCTTTGGAATCTTCGACGTAAGACTTCTTGTGGTCGGTATAGAGCAATCCCGGCTTCAGATCACAATCGATATCGTGCTTGGCAATGCGATCTTTGATCAGACCTTTCGCATCCTGTGCCAAGTCCCAGAGCTGGCGCGCTTGATCAAGTCCAACCATCTTCTCGAGCTGATCTTGTTCAACACGCAGTCCAGAAGCCAGCTGCCCGCCGTTGCGCCCTGATGCCCCCCAGCCGATACGGTGAGCATCGAGCACAACAACGTCATAGCCCTTCTCCGCCAAGGTTAGAGCGGCAGACAGACCTGTAAAACCAGCCCCGACGATACAGACATCACAAGCAACCTCGCCCGCCAGGCTCGGTTGCTTGTCCAACATCGTCGTCGACGCGAAATAATAAGAGTCAGGGTACATGCCCGCTGTATCATTGGTGTACAGCAGAGACGACTTCTTGCTCATGGCTACACCGTCAGCAACAGATGTTCACGCTCCCAAGGAGAAATCACCCGCAGGAATTCTTCCAGCTCATGCAGCTTGATGGCTTTGTAGAGATCTGAGAATTCCTGGCTCAGAATTTCCTGAAGCTCAGGCACGTCTCCAAACTCATCAATCGCGCGCTGCAACGACGAGGGCAAGGTTGTTGGTCGTTCAGAGGCGTCTTCTGTGCACTCTTCCCGAGGCTCTATTTTGCCCATCATGCCCAGATAACCGCAAGCCAGACTAGCCGCTAAAGCAAGGTATCCGTTTGCATCTGCCCCCACGACACGATTTTCGACACGTCGGGCTGCCGGACCAGAATTGGGAATGCGCAAACCAACGGTGCGATTGTCATGAGACCACTCGACGTTGGCAGGTGCAGACCAGCCGCCGGCAACACGGCGGTAAGAATTCACGTAGGGCGCGTAAAACACCATAGCGCCTGGCGCGTAGTGCTGCTGACCACCAATGAACCATCGGAACAAGTCAGTTTCCGAACCATCTTCGTTGGAAAAGATGTTCTTACCAGTCTCTATATCCACAACCGAGTGATGGAGGTGCATAGCGCTGCCGGGTTCATCATCCATCGGCTTGGCCATGAAAGTGGCATAACAATTGTGACGAAGAGCGGCTTCCCGGATCAAACGCTTAAAGAAGAAAACCTGGTCCGCCAATTCAACGGGATCACCATGGTCGAGATTGATCTCCAGCTGAGCGGCACCACCTTCTTGTGTGATGGTGTCGATTTCTAGACCTTGAGCCTCGGCGAAGTCGTAAATATCATCAATGATGGTCTCGTACTCATCAACCGCGGACATTGAGTAAGCCTGACGGGAGATCGACTGACGACCGGACCTGCCGATCGGCGCTTCTAGCGCCTCGTTAGGGTCTTTGTTCATTGCTGTGAGATAGAATTCTAGCTCTGGCGCAACAACGGCTTTCCAGCTCTTGTCTGTGTACAGCTGTACAATGCGCTTCAAAACGTTACGCGGTGCGGTCTCAACCGGGCCACCTTCCAGTTGTTCCAAATCATGGATCACCTGAACGGTTGGTTCTTTTGCCCAAGGTAGGGGTCGCATCGTGGCGATGTCGGGAACCAACATAACGTCTTTTTCCATCCACTGGTTTTCCATGCCTTCGATATCGACATAGTCACCCGTGATGGATTGGTAGAAAATGGAATTGGCAAGGTAAGACGGCTTTAAATCAGCGAATTTCTTGGCGGGCATGGCTTTGCCGCGCGCGATACCGGCGATGTCAGACATCAGGCATTCGACTTCGTCGATGCGATATCTCTTTAGCCAAGTCTTAACTTCTTCTTCATTTTTGGGCAGCGGTGCAGCTACCAGATCGACAGCCCAGCTGTCCGAGGGGGAAGACATAAATCTCCTGTTAGATATGAACGATGGCGGCACTCTATGCATAACCACGGCGCTTCACAATAGCCCAAATGGGAGGGGGATTTCATATTTTCCTCCCCTGTCGAAGCTTAATGAGACTTATCTGTAATCGAGCCGTGACTTTCTGCCAGTTTTAGGTAGAACCTATGGTTAGATACCAGAAGACGGACATTGATAAATTGAAAACACTTTCAACGGCGCTGCTCACCGCATTCTTAATGTCTGCAATCACCGACAATGCCGCCTTCTCGGTCTCTGCATGCGATGGCGCCATCGACGATTGGAATGCCGTTCAGAACAGCACAACCTGTTCGGATTACGAAGTATTCTTAGACTTCCACGGGCAACGCGATTGCTTTGTCGTGGCGGTGGCGAAGAAAAGAAGCAGCCTTTATTGCAGAGAAACTACTTCTGACGGAGCCGCAGCCCAAGTCGTTGTTGCTAACAACATATTGAGCGAGCTATCGCTACCTTTAGTTCTGCAAAAGGAACTGGCCCGGCTTGGCTGTAACCCTGGCCCCATCGACGGAATTTGGGGCCAAAAGAGCCGCTCAGCACTTAAGAGATTTAGTGAACAGACCGAAACAACGATCGAAGATTTTTCACCATCTCTCGACGTGTACAACGCCCTAACCAGATTTGAGAGCAGAGTCTGTCCTCTCGTTTGCGACGCCCGGCATAAATTGGTTGAGGGTAGTTGCCAACTGAAGGAATGTGGGCAAGGCGAAATCTTGACTGCTCAAGGACGATGCTCCGTTAAAACGACAAGCAGAATTTCATCAAGTTCCAAGAAGTCAGAAGGGTCCCTTTGCGCCTACTACAAAAGTGAAATCGAAAGGCTCCACACCAGCGGCGCTGGCGGCTTAGCCTGGGCAAAAGCACGCTACGGCGTGCCTGCTAAGAAAGCAGGATGTAAGCTTTAACCCCACTTTTCCCCGCCTGAATTGAACTCAAGTCCTCTCTTTCATCGCTGCCTTGACAGCTAAGTTAGAGATCTCTAACGTGATCTTAGCTTGCAGTTGAGTACCACAACTCGACGATAGAAGGCTCAGGATCAATTGAAGAGTTGAGGAATGAAGCTTAGTTTTCTTGCTAAAAGGTCTGCCCTGTTGATGGCGACCTGTGTACCGCTATCTCTGGCTGTTCCTAGTCATGCTGCCCCTAACATTAGCTATTTACTTGGCGAAATAATTACGGTTGCTGCCGTTGAATGCCCGCCGGGATCAGTTTCCCCAGAAGGTCAAGAATTTAGCATCATCGAAAATCAGCCACTGTTTTCCCTACTTGGAACTGCCTTTGGCGGCGATGGTGTCACGACCTTCAAATTGCCTGACCTTCGTGGTCGGTCACCGATCAATGCAGGACAGGAGCCCGGCAAAGCAAAATACGAGGTAGGGCAGACTGGGGAGACAGAAACGGTTTCGCTAGAAGCTGTAAACACGCCCAGCGATAGCCACTAGGTCGGTGCCCACACCCATTCTCTGGCTTCGCATTCCCATGATGTTGACTTGAAAGCCAGCCAAATCGCTAATACCTCAACCTCTCCCAAAGGACACTCGCTCGCAAATTGGACGCAGGAGGGTAGACAAGTTTACGCGGCCAATCTTGAAGACACACACCAGTTGCATGCTGCTTCTGTTGTAATAAATCTTCCTCCTAAAGCAGAGAACCTGCCTGCAGAATGGAGACAACCACCTGACACCGAAACAGCTGGTTTAGGTGAATCACTAGACGTTCGTTCACCCTTCGTCACCATGCGTTTTTGCATGATGACGCAAGGCATATTCCCCCAATAGACGCCCCAGATTAACGGACGCGGAGCAGAAACAAACAAACACAAGCGTCGCTCCCTCTTTGGTCTCCGCTAACTAATGCAGGAGCTAGAGGCATAACATATTCGCGAAGTAAAGCGACAAGACCTGGCCTAAGGAGGCAAATCAGAATCAGTATTCTTTCGATAGAAAATTTAGCAAAATCGGCCCTCGTGACTGCCTTTACTTGTACATTCCTCCCTTCCACACTGTATGCACAAGCTGACCGTTTTTTCGAGCAAGTTCTTATGTTTCCCTATTCTAGTTGCCCTCGTTATACAGAAGAAGCTGATGGCCGGATCCTGAACACTGCCGACTATACCGGCTTGGCGTCGGTTCTATTTAGTGGCTGAGGGTATAAATAAATACAGGATTTTCCTCCAACCTTCGCTCTCCCTGACTTGAGAGGAAGAGAAATCATCGGTGTTGGTCAATCGCCCGACATAGTCGGTTATCCTGTCCGGCAAATGGGCGGATCAGATGCGTTTTTAATCACTAACGACAATCTTGCGAGCCATGGCCACTATGCTGGAGAACATTTCCATCCATTAACAAAACACAGCCACAGCGCTGAGCTACACGCCAGCACCAGTTGACCCGATAGTCCCTTGCCCATCAATAACTACCGTGCCGACTGGGAAGAGGAAACTGCCGATTATTCCCAAGACCCGAATCCCGCTGAAACTATGGCCAGCGGTTCCGTCCAAGTCGCTGATACCAATAGCGGGCCAACGCTGGGACCAAGCGAAGGTCAAACCCCAGAACTTTCGAACTTTGCCCTTGGTCAAACAGGTGGATCAGACAAAATAAACCTCACAGAAGACAACCTACACTCACATTCGCACTCAGGTGCTGGCCACGGCCACGACATTTCCCCACACACGCATGAAGCTCGCTTGATGGCCAGCCAGCGTGAGCCATCGAAGACCGTACCGGGCGGTCACGCTCTTGCTACCTGGATCTCTCCAACTTCGACAGACACATATGCCACCGCAGGCGATACGACCGTTCTGATGGCGGATAATTCGCTGTCGGTGAAGCAGAACTTCGAAACTGAATATTCATCCTTTTATTTGACAGGAGAAACTGGAGGGTCTGAGCCCATCAACCATCGTCCTCCCTTTTATACTTTGCGCCACTGTCTCAGCTCGACGGGAAGCTTTTATTAAGATCACTAACCAGGGTCCAAATAGTGCAGTAAAGCGGGGGGAAATCGTGCCTCACATCCCGATAGCTTTACCTAGCTCGCAGCTGCTGTTCCATCAAAGCGGCTTCCTTCTGCACACTCAAGGGATCAAAATTTGCCGTTATCATTCTTCCATTCGGCTCGAGGAGCGACTTTTTCAATCGTGTCCCAGTGCTCAACGATTTTACCGTTCGCCACTCGGTACAAATCATAAAAGGCTGTATGAACACCGCCCAGCTCGCCCTCGCTGACACAGAGGACAAAGTCGCCTTCCGCTAAAACACGGTGAACACGCCGATAGCCAGTTTGACGACGACGGCCGTCCTTGGCTACTAGAGCGGACTTCAGAGCATCGACGCCATCACCGCGCTGTGAATTATGTTCTGCATAGTCGCTTTCATTAACAAACTCCTGCAATCGTTCCAATTGCCCCTGAACAAACACCAGCTCAACAAACGAACGAACAAAACGTCGATTGACCTCCGTCAGTGCGTGGTCCGTTGCTTCCGTTGGCCCATCCACCATGGTTCGGCCCGACGAATTTGGCCCTTGTCGTTCCTGAATGTTGTCCCAGTGTTCAACCGCTTGGCCATCCTCAAACCTGAAAACCTCAAAACAGATCTTCCTGGTTTTGAAATCATATTCCATATGGGCGAAAACGAAATCACCGTCCTCAAACCCCCGCACCATATTGACGCGAGGCTCAGTCTTCGACAATCGTTTGAAGAGCGATGCCAAGCCCTCGCTTCCTTCATGGGTTTGTGGGTTGTGTTGAATGTATTTGGCCTCGTTGACCACAGCGACTGCTTCTGAGTCTCCAGTCTCAATAGATTTGAGTAAGGCCCTGATTTTGTCTTTATTCGAAACGTTTATGTAGATCTTGCCTTTTGGAATTTGGAGCCATGTTTTACCTTAAGCGGGCAGCGTACAACAATTGCAAATTTCCTGCACGCCGTTTGCTGAAGCTGTGCGTTAGTGAGTGGCCTCATTTTAACGGTTCGGCACTTCTCACATGGCTCTTGTTGCATTGGTTCTTCTAGGATTCATCGTCTTCTCCACCGCTTGTGTCGCGGGCGGTCAACTGTTCCTCGAACGCCAGATTAATCGGCACGCCAATGGACGAACGGCAGAGGCCAAGGTGATTTACTGGACGCATGTGAGGTGGGCACCGTTGGTTGGCACAGTCACGCTAATCTCATCTTTCGGCTTATTCGGATTGCTTAACCTATTCGGTAACACCTTTCTGGGCGCTGGCTTTAGTTTATCCATAGGCCCAGCAATCGCCAGCTACTTTGCCAGTGCTGCTCTCTACTTCCTCCCTATCACCGCCCTTGCCTATGTTACCGCCAGCTCGATCTCCGTAATCGTCGGATTAGTCGCCTCTGTTCTTCATCTAAAAAAACACCCTAATTGTGCCTGGATACCTGTATCCGTCGCGGCTTTCCTGGGCACTCTCGCGGCTCTCATTACCTTGATAACGATGTTGAACCACCAAAGCGCGAAGGCCTCAAACTTCGAGCAAATTCTCTGGCTGACCTCTTGGGCTGTAACAGCCTTTCTGGTCTTCCTAGTACCCAGCCTCTTTTGCGTCTGGAAGGTTGAGCGATCACTGGCTTGCGAAAGATGAGCCAAGGCCCTATATAACCTCTTGTCTCTCTGGGGTGCTTTGAGAAAAGCTGAGAATCAAACCCATAGAACCTGAACCGGCTAATACCGGCGGAGGAAGCTAGAGACGAGAACGGTCTTTTGCTGGCCGCCCTCGCCCCCTTGATTTTACC
>CAJQQZ010000172.1 GCA_905480575.1 uncultured Alphaproteobacteria bacterium
AAAGGTGTTGCGGAAGAACGCCATTTGAGACAATGATAGAGGGCAAAGAAATCTGGAAGGCCAAGTTCATAAACTGAATTTGATCCGACAGACACCGCATCAAAATCCGGAAACTGTCAGATCAGGTCTGAACTTCTACAGTTTATTGAGTTGCGATTTATGTCAAAGTCATTGAACGCTTTGAATTCATCAAGAAAATGTTCTTCAAACTCGTCTCCTTCGAATTCATACCACTCTCCCTTATACCAAAACATCGCTAACCCAAGCTGTAGATATTTCTCTAACTCTCTATGGTTCCAAAATGGCTTTATTCCTATGACTTCGCCATCCGGCAGCCAAGTCTTAGCTTCGCGTAATCTGGATTTTTTACTTTTGGAACAACCGATTTTTAAACGTGGACCTGATCTAATTACATAAATGTAACCAGGATCATTTGGAACTACACCAAATATCTTGAGACTTTCGGTAGCTTTGAAAGTATCAGACATAAAGGATGTTAAACCAAAGCCTCACAGCCCGCCCTCAAACGCACCATAGCCTTCTCAAGATCTGACTTCGCATAGGCGTAGGAAATGCGGAAGTAGCCCGGGACGCCGAATGCTCGCCCTGGAACAAGAGCCAAAGCCTGACTGTCCAGCAAATAGCGGCAGAAATCAGCATCATCCTTCAACGCTTGGCCAGTTGGTGTTGTCTTACCAATAACACCTTTGCAGGACGGGAAGACGTAGAAAGCGCCAGGTGGTGATACGCAGCTCAATCCCTCGCAGGCATTAACACCTTCAACCACCAGGTCACGGCGCTCTTTGAAAGAAGCCCTACGTTCAGCCAGCAAATCTTGTGGTCCGTTCAGGGCCCCGACAGCCGCAGCTTGGGATATAGATGAAGCGCCGGAGGTTGAGTTGCCCTGAATGACAACCATGGCGCTGATCAGCTCTGCTGGACCAACACCAAAACCCAAGCGCCAACCGGTCATTGCATAGGACTTTGACACACCATTAATGATCAACGTGCGGTCATTAAGTTGAGGCAGAATAGACCAAGCGGACTGGAAACCGTTGGATGCATAAACGAGATGTTCATAGATCTCATCAGACATCAACCAAACTTGTGGGTGACGATCCAGAACTTCACCCAAGGCCTGCATTTCGTCGACGTCATAGACGGCGCCTGAAGGGTTACTTGGCGTGTTGAGCATCAGCCATTTGGTCTTATCAGTGATTGCAGCTTCCAAGCGTTCAGCCGTTAGTTTGAAACCAGAATCTTGACCGCAAGGAATAACAATCGGAACGCCACCACAAACCGTGACCATATCACTGTAAGATGTCCAATAAGGCGCTGGCATGATGACTTCGTCACCCGGCTCCAACGTTGCCATCAGGGCATTGAAAATAACCTGCTTAGCACCCGTGCTGGCAATGACATTGGAGATGTCGAGCGCTAGGCCATTGTCGCGGCGGAACTTCTCTACGATGGCTTCTCTCAGCGGCGGATTGCCAGCAGTCTTGGGATATTTGGTATCCTCGGCACGCATGGCGGCAATGGCCGCGTCCTTAGCATGCTCCGGTGTACCAAAATCTGGCTCGCCCGTACCAAGGGCCACAACGTCATGGCCTTCGGCACGTTTTTTCTGAGCAGCCTCCTGAATCTGGACGATCTCGGAAAGTTCAATGGCGGCAATGCGCGATGCGCGTTTGAAAGAGCTGGCAGTCATGGGCGTTTTCCTTTGAGTGGATCAGTGCTGTCTAGCGCCTCTCGATTACTTGAACAACCCTCACCAGCCTAGTTTTGTTCCACCGCTTGTTCAGCCGTTAGGTTGTGCAACCAATCTTTGAATTTTTGGAGAGTTGGTCGCATTGTTCCCTTTCGCCAAACCAAAAAATAGCCAGCTTTCGCAAAGTCAGGACGTTCGGCATCAAAAAGAACAATTAGGCGACCGTTCTCAATATCCTCTTGGATCATAGCGCGGGTGGTGAGACCAACGCCTTGCCCCGCGAGTAAAGCTGAACGAAGCATTGCGCCGCTAATATGAATGCGGTTCTTATGTTTGCCCGGGTCAACGTCATTTCGGCGAAGCCAGTTTGGGAACTCCTCCTCGGCAGATAGATCTTCAATCCAGGGAAGTTTCATCAAATCTTTGGGCTCTATAAATTCCCGGTTACCCAGCAGTTCTGGTGCAGCAACAACAACCGTCCCCGTATTCATTAACTGTTCACTGCGAAACCCCGGCCAATTGCCATCGCCATAACGGATCGCCAGGTCATATTCACTTTTGGCCAAATCGGTTAATCGATTGTCTGCATCGACGAAGAGCTCAACATCAGGGTTAGCCTGTTTAAACTCGACCAATCGTGGAATAAGCCAGTGAGCGGCAAAGCTTGGCGTCGTTGTTACATAGAGTGGTGGATCATCATCCACGGTGAGAATTTCCGCCAATCCGTCTTTAATCTGCCCCAACCCCTCGGTCAGTATGGCCGCCAGTTGCCGCCCCATAGAAGTCAGCGCAACACCGCCCTTTTCTCTAACAATGAGACTGTGCCCTAATTGCTCCTCAAGCCGCTTCACCTGCTGACTAACCGCGGAATGAGTGACGTTGAGCTCTCGCCCGGCGGACGAAAGATTCAAATGCCGCCCCACAGCCTCAAAAGCTCTGAGTGCCGAAAGTGGAGGCAGTTCAGACCATTCCATACGTAAGTTTTTCTAACATCATGTTATTTTCAATGATTCGAGTTTGTTGTCAAAAAGCAATAGATTGGCATTAACAAAACGCGAAAGGAATATAACAATGATTAACATTTACGCAAGCATGATGCGAATTGCGACCCGCCTGGAAAGCGCGACAACTGAGGCTCCTAGCTTCAACATGACTGAGTGCAGGAACCGGATTAAAGTCTATGTGGAAGGATGTAAAGCTGACTAGGTTATGCTTTCCAATCCTTAGAGCTAAAGATTGACTGCTCCCGGATAAGAAAATGGCTTGCCGGGAGCAGTAGAAGCAACAATTTCTAAACCGCGGCTGTCAAACCACCGTCCACACGCCAGTTTTGCCCCGTCACGTAGGAAGACTTATCGGACGCTAGGAAAGCGACGACTTCCGACAATTCTTTTACATCCGCGTAACGACCCATAGCGATGCGAGCTTTGCGGTCTTCGGTTTCTGGCAGTGAGTTGATGAACCCTGGCAGCACATTGTTCATGCGAACCGAATCAGGTGCAAACTTGGAGGAATGCAGTTTTGTGAACGCCGCCAAACTGGCACGGAAGACACCTGACGTTGGGAACAGAGGATCTGGCTCGAACACTGCAAATGTTGAGATGTTCACGATGGAACCGCCGCCTTGCTTCTGCATGATTGGTGTCACCAGACGCACCATGCGAATGACATTCATCAAATAAAAATCCATGCCGAGATGCCAGTCCTCGTCGGAGATCTCCATAATGTCGCCCTTTGGACCATGGCCGGTGTTGTTAACAACGGCATCAATGCGACCGTGCTTGTCCATCGCAAGTTTTACGAAAGCTTCGAGGTCTGCGGGATTCAATACAGAACCTGTGAAACCAAAACCGCCGAGCTCAACGCCCAATGCCTCGCCTTTTCCAGATGACGACATCACGCCAACGGTGAAACCGTCTTCTGCTAACTTACGGGCTGCGTCAGCTCCAATACCGCTACCGCCACCAACGACGAGTGCTACTTTCTTTGACATGTCAGAAGTTCCTTATGATTTTTTAGTATCGTCAACGATGTTCATTTGTGCCTGGCCAGAATTCCCTAAAGGCACGGCAGCGAAGGGGCCGCCATGGCAGTTATGGCCGGGGTCTTTGGGATCAATGTCCGTGTCTTCTTTCAAAATCTGTTCAGCGAAAACTTCCGCATTGTCCTTAGGGGCAAAGCCAAGAAAATGAGACTTCGAGTTATCAACGCCGCGACGATCATTGTTTGAAACACCGTAGATCACTGCAAAGCCCGTTACCGGCGTGTCAATCGCGCGCTGAACCAGCAACACGAGATCGTCGTAGGATAACCAGGTTCCCAGTGCGCGAGCAGACGTTACCTGGGCACTGGACAAAATGCGAAGATGAACAGATTCAAGGCCACGCTTGTCAAAGTACAAACGACCGAGATCTTCGGCAAAACACTTAGCCAGACCGTAGAAAGTATCAGGGCGATGGGGAACGTCTGTGCCGATAAATTCGGTCTTTGGGTACATGCCAACAGCGTGGATCGAACTCGCATAAACAACGCGCTTCACCCCATGCTGGTAGGCTGCTTCCCAAACGTTGTAAGCGCCAACGATATTTGGCCCTACGATCTGTTCAAAGGGTGCTTCATCACCAATTGCACCGAAGTGTACAACCATATCCGCGCCCTTGATGACATCAGACAAAGCCTGAAAGTCTTGCAAATCGGCTTTGACATAAGTCTCACCAGGGTAAAGCTGTCCAACATCGCCCAGAATGTCCGTCGACACCAACTGCTGAGCCATTTTGGTAAGAGGCTCGCGCAAGTAAGAGCCCAGGCGGCCGCCGGCACCCGTTAATACTAGTTTCTTCATCATTTAGATTACAGCTTTCTCAATGAAAGGTTCGTTGCGCGCAATGCGTCCAAAACCAAGCGGCCTGAGATCAAGTGTCCGATACTCACCGTAAGTGACAACTTCGCTAAGGCCACGGCCCATTGCTGTTGATTGTTGAAAGCCATGACCGGAGAAACCATTTACAAAAATGAAGTTAGACACTTCATCGTGCGGTCCTATGATGGCATTTTGATCAAGTGTGTTGAAGGCGTAGTGACCGACCCAAGAGTTAATCACTTTGACCGCTTCGAAAGCGGGCACGCGGGTTGCAATGATAGGCCACAGTTTGTTTTCCCAGATTGAATGATCGAGATAGAAATCATCGAAATCAACCGCTGGATCTCCGTCATCTGGTGGACAACCTGCCAGGTAGTATTGCCCATCTGTCCGCATATGCACACCGCTTGGATCAATGGTTAGCGGCAAATCACGGCCCAATGGGCTTTCAGCATCGAAGATAAATGTGTAACGACGGCGTGGTTCAACGGGAACCGCCAAACCAGCCATTCCCGCTGTGCGATTGGCACGTGGACCGGAGCAGTTGACGATCTTGCCCGCTTTGATAACTTCACCAGATTTGAGCGTGACGTTGGTTACTTGATTGCCTTCGCGACCAATAGCGACAACTTCATTCGTCACGTACTCGGCACCGTTCTCGCGAGCTTTGCGACGCCACCACTGAAACATGGTATTGCCGTCAAAATAGCCCTCGTCGACTAAATTGTGACTGCCACAAATAATGCCGTCGAGATTGTAGAATGGATAGGCTTCAGCGATCTCGTCGTGAGACATGATCTTCGTACCAGCACCCCAAGCTTTCTGGAGCTTCTGGTTTTCGCGTAAGACGTTGGCGAAGTTCTCATTGTCGGCCAGGTACATGTATCCATAGTTCTGGATAGGAATATCCGGCACCTCTGGATCACCTCCAAGGTTTTCGCGGAAGTTCTTCATGAACTCAGCACCGAACTGAGAAATTCGAATGTTAATCTCAGTCGAGAATTGCTGACGAATGCAGGAGTTGGTGTGCGACGTCGAGGTGAACTCGTAAGTCGGATCTTTTTCTACCACCAGCAATGAGCCGTTGAAATCGGGGTTGTTAGACAACCACCATGCAGAGGACGAGCCAATCATGGCACCGCCAATGATCACAACATCATAGGATTTAAACTCTGGTGTTTCGACGATGGGTTTCAATTTTGCGGCCATCTTTATTCTCCCAGTTGATCAGCGGTCAGACCGTAGTCCTCGCAAGCTTTTTCCAAAGTTAAGTACCCGCGACGGACGTCACGTTTGATCAGCTCGACATCGCGGTCTTTAGGATTTCCGTAACCTGCACCGCCGGGGAAGGCAAGCAAGACTGTGCGCCCTTCAGGAACCGACTGACGGCCTTTTCCACGCATCGGCGTACCGTCATCAAGGCCGATCATGGTGGCGCCTCCCGGTGCACCACCATTGCGACCACGGGCTGGATGATCAACACGGTCAAGCATGGCAGAGAAGTCGAGATCCCAACCTTCGCGCACTGTGACTTCCATGTATTGTCCTAGGCCACCACGATGTTTACCGGCACCACCTGAGTCCGGCCTCAGCTCTTTGCGAGTTACTATGACTGGTCCGGCATGCTCTGTCGCTTCCACGGGCATGGTCATCACACCAGATGGAAATGCCGTTGCATTCATCCCATCCATGGTTGGTCGAGCGCCGGCACCACCGGAGTTGAACATCAAAACCTCTGATGGTTGAGCGCCAGCCGGCGCCCTCAAGTTCGGCTTCATAGAGACCTGGAAATTACACAGTGCTGCGGCACCTTCAGCCTGAACGGTTTCGGGCAACATCTGATCTAAAGCCCCGAACACAACATCAGGGATCATGTGACCAATTACATGTCGCAAGGCAACAGGTGCCGGATGGACTGCATTGACAATAGCACCTTCAGGAGCGATGACCTTGAAAGGTGCCAGTGAAGCCGTATTGTTTGGTATTTCTGGAGCAATCGCAACTTTCAAAGCGTAACAAGCATAGGCCTGTGTGTAGACAAGCGGCACGTTAATGCCCTTCTTATCGACTGGATCTGTGCCCGCAAAATCTGCGAGAATGTGGTCATCTTTAAACGTCAGTTTCACCTGTAGTTTGATCGGCGTATCAAAGCCATCAATTGTCATGTCATAAGAAGCCGGCTCACTTTTGGGCAAAGCTTTGATGGCTTCAATCGTCGCCTTGTGAGAGTGCTCAAGAATAAAAGCGCCGATCTCTTCCAGGCCATCGAGATCAAACTCATTCAACATCTCAATCAAACGACGATGGCCAATCTCGTTGCATGTCGCCAGTGCGTACATATCCCCGATCAGTTGATCGGGCTCTCGAACATTTATCCGGATGATTTTTACAAAAGTTTCGTCGACTTTGCCACGTTCCGCGAATTTCATAATCGGGATGCGAACACCCTCTTCGTAAACCGAGTTAGCATCCGCGCCAAAGCCGCGACCACCAATATCCACAATATGTGCTGTACAGGCAAAAAAGCCCACATGCTTGCCCTTGTGAAAAGTTGGCGATGTGACGGTGATATCATGGAGATGCCCAGTACCCTTCCAAGGGTCATTGGTGATGTAGACATCATCTTCAAAAATATTCTCAGGGCCGATTTCACGAATGAAATGTTTGACTGACTCAGCCATAGCGTTGACGTGACCAGGCGTGCCTGTCACGGCCTGTGCGAGCATCAGGCCTTGCTTATTGTAGACACCGGCAGAGAGATCGCCAGCTTCGCGGACAGACGTCGAGAATGCTGTGCGGATCAAAGCCTGAGCCTGTTCTTCAACGACTGAAATCAGGCGGTTCCACATGACCTGTTGTGATACGGATGAAAGGCTCATGCACTTTCTCCTTTTGCTATAATCTTAGAAATGACCATTGTCCCATCAGATGCGAGCTCAGCTGCAAAGCCTTTGGGCACAACGATGGTTGTTTCATCCTCAGTGATAATCAGCGGTCCAATGGCACTGTCGCCCGTTGAGAACTGCACACGTTCAATGACCGAAGCCTCAACGATCTCTTCCAACGCAGGCTCGAACAGATTTCTTGTAGCACTCGCGTTCAGTCTTTTGCCTGATGCAGCTTTCAATCCATCCGCTTTCGCTGCCGGTGTGGCAGCGTTCACAGACCAACAGGTCACCTCAATATCAAGTCCAGCAACGGTTCTGCCAAAGAGTTTAGCGTATTCCTGCTCAAACTCCTGCTTCAGCATTTCTGAGGTTGGCTTGGCCGCCTGTTCCGCCGTCAGAACTACAGGGATTTCCCACCCCTGACCGATGTAGCGGATAAAAGCCTTGTAGTCGGCAGCGACGGGTGCCTCCGCATCGCAAGAGCGAACAAAACTGGTTGCTTCTTCTGTCAATTCCTTCAGCAAAGATGCGATGAGTTCCTCGTCGAAGGAAGAAAGTCGCACGTAAACTGATCTGGACGCCTCGAACGAAAATGGCGCTTTCAGGAAGCCAATGGCTGAACCAACCCCAGCGCCCGATGGCACCAAGAGCCGATCAATTCCGAGCTTCTGACAAAGTCTGCCAGCATGCAAAGGTGCGGCGCCACCAAAAGCGATCATGGAATAAGTCGCCAGGTCTTCGCCGTTCTCAACCGCATGAACACGTGCAGCATTAGCCATGTTTTCATCAACCACCTCGGATACCCCAAAAGCTGCTGTTGTTTCATCGAGGGAGAGTTTGGACCCAACCTCGGCGTTCAAAGCCGCTTTAGAGTTCTCGGTTGAGAGAGGAATTGATCCTCCGGCGAAATTATCTGGATCAAGTCGGCCCAAAACCAAATCAGCATCTGTCACTGCTGGGCGCAAACCGCCGCGCTTGTAACATGCAGGACCAGGCTCAGAACCTGCAGACTCAGGGCCGACACGAATTTGCTGCATCGCGTCGACGTGTGCAAGCGAACCACCACCAGCGCCGATCTCAACCATATCGATCACAGGAATCGAAATCGGCATGCCAGAACCTTTCTTAAAGCGGTAAGTTCTAGCGACTTCGAACACGCGGCTTGTTTTTGGTGTTTGGTCTTTGATCAGGCAGATCTTTGCTGTCGTACCGCCCATGTCAAAGGATAGCACTCTATCCATGCCGTGGGATTTTGCGATGTGAGCCGCAAAGATTGCGCCACCAGCCGGGCCTGACTCAACCAAGCGAACAGGAAACTCAGCGGCACTCTCAAGCGAGATGATCCCACCGCCCGAGTGCATGAGAAAGATCGGACAGTCAGCGCCGAGTTCCTTCACACGGTCGGAAAGGCGCGACAAATAGGATTTCATCTGCGGTTTCACGTAAGCATTCGCTGCAGCTGTATTGAAGCGCTCATACTCACGCATCTGCGGCGAGACCTCCGATGAAAGAGAGGTCATCAAATCCGGCAATTTTGCTTCGAGCACTTCTCTGACCATGCGCTCATGGTTGTCGTTCAGATAGGAGTGAAGAAAACCAACAGCAACTGATTCAATGCCATCACTCGTCAACTGTTCTGCAAGGGCTTCGACCTCTTGACGGTCAAGTGCCTTAATGATTTTACCCGTGGCATCAACCCGTTCGTCCAAAACGAAACGGCGTTCACGCTCGATCAATGGTTCAGGGAGAGAAAGGTTGAGATCGTACTGTTCGAACCGACTTTCTGTGCGCATCTCTATGACATCGCGGAAGCCTTTGGTTGTTATTAAGGCTGTCTTTGCTCCGCGACGCTCAATCAACGAATTAGTCGCCAGCGTCGTTCCATGAACCAGAATCGAAATTTCAGTAGGGTCCACAGAAGCCTTTTCACAAACTTGACCGATACCATCCAGGATCGCATCCTCAGGCGCAGAATAGGTTGTCAGTACCTTGGTAGAAAAGATTTGGCCATCAACATCTATGACGACATCTGTGAATGTGCCACCGATATCAGCGCCTAGTTTTACAGTTCGTTTTGACATAGTTTTCCATTGTCCTCTCGACCAAGGCGAAGCGCGTGGAGAGATCTGGTTTCAGATTAATTGAGATCCTTCGACTTCGCTCAGGATGACGTTTGATAAGGAGAGTTACCGCGGAACACCCAGTTCAACAATTCCGAATTTTTTCAAACTATAAAGAATAAATTGGCAATCATTGCTTGAGATTAGTGAGCCACTCGACGAAAGCGATGGCTTCTGGTGACAGTTTTTTGCTTAGAGATCGCAGCAAATAGAAAGCTGGCACCTTATCTAATGGGATTTCAGCTAAGGCATCAATGCCCAGTGGCGCAACGAGAGTACCACGTTCAATATCTTCCAAAGCGTCTTCTTGCGAGATCAAACCAACCCCCATGCCCGCTTGCGTTGCCTGACGCATGGTTGCGGCATCATCAAAAGCGTCGGAGATTTTCGCCCTTGCTTCCTTCAAGCCAAGAAAGGCCAGAACGTCTCGCCAAAGACGCGCGCTAACCGTGGTTGTCAGAAGGGGAAGTTTCAGAAGATCCACCTCGGTCTTGATATCCTTCCCTTCTAACAAACTCGGTGCGCAACAGATAACTTTGTGATCGTGAAACAGCAAATCCGCATCCAGTTTTTGCCAATCACCGTATCCCCATTGAACAGCCAGATCGACACCATCGGCTTGGAAATTCGGCATTTCAAGGCGGGTCGTGAGGGAAATTTCCTGGCCGGGGTTCTGTTCCCTAAAATCAGGAAGTGCAGGAATCAAAAACCTTGCAGCGAAATAGGGCGTCGCGTTAACTGCGATTTGATTGGAAGAACCGTCGTTTGCTAGAGCCCTAACGCCAGCCTCAAATTCGGCGAAACCAGAGGCAACAAAAGGCTCCAGCTTTTCACCTTCTTTGGTCAGTCTGATGCCTTGTCCCGCTGCCTCCACTACGGCTTTCTCCAACCAATCTTCTAGCACCTTAATCTGCTGACTCACCGCTTGGGGTGTCACCGCCAAATCCTCAGAGGCAGCCTTCACAGAACCAAGGCGCGCGACAGCTTCGAAAGCTCGCAAGGAGTTGAGTGGAGGAAGGCGGCGCAAGGCTAGAAACCACCTTCACGCGTCGCATAGAAAACCTTGGTTACATCTTCGATCACGTCCCAAGTCACGCGATCACCTTGGCGCGTGAAAAAGGAATCACCAGCCTCATAAACTTCGCTGGATCCATCAGCCTCGATCAAACGAACCTTGCCTTTAAGAATGGTTTGTAGTTCATCACCCAGTTCATTGCACTCAATCGCACCGGCTGTACAGTGCCAAACTCCCAAACGGAAATCGTGGCCCGGACCACCTTTATCCAATCGACCATAGGTCTTTGGATCACCGCGTTTAATGACATAATCAGAAAGCGGATTGTCAAAAGCCCAAAACTCCAACTCTCCAAAGTCATCATCGGGTCGGTAGGAGAATACAGACATTACGATTTCCTCTTGTCAGTCTCTAAAGAGCGGCTAGTGTACCCAAAACAAATCTAAACAGGAAGCTTGTCGATGAAGCTCAAAGACATCAAGACTTATGTCACCGTTCCACCAACCGGTATCGGGGGGTCTTTTTGGGTCATTGTCAAAGTTACGACCGACAACGGCATCGAAGGCATTGGTGAATGTTACGGCATTCCAGTCTCCGGTGACATAGCGGCGCGGATGGTTGAAGACACTTTCGAGCGTTTCTTTGTCGGTGAAGATCCTCACAATGTAGAGACCTTGTTCCGTCGGGTTTATTCCGCTGGCTTCACACAGCGCCCAGATGTTTCAATGATGGCTGTGTTCTCAGGCATTGAAATTGCCATTTGGGACATTCTCGGTAAAGCCCATGAGCAACCCGTCTATAATCTGATTGGCGGCAAGTTCCATGAACGACTGCGCACCTATACCTACATCTATGCTGATGTGTTGGATGGCACTGAATGGGAAGGGCAAGACGTTTACCACGAAGGCGAAGCAGCAGCAGCGGCAGCTCTCAGGTACGTTGAAATGGGCTTTACTGCACTGAAACAAGACCCGGCTGGACCTTACTCTTTCCAGGGTGGACGTGAGCTTTCTCTCGCGGAGTTGGCACGCAGCGAACATTCCGTCAAATGTATCCGTGAAGCGGTTGGTGACAGAGCCGACATTTTATTTGGTACACACGGCCAGATGACGACTTCATCTGCCATCCGATTGGCAAAGCGTCTGGAGAAATACGACCCATTGTGGTTCGAAGAGCCCTGCCCACCTGATCAAATGGATGCCATCGGCAAAGTTGCAGCGGCAACTTCCATTCCTGTGTCAACAGGTGAACGGCTAACTACCAAGATGGAGTTTCACGCGGCATTGAAAGCCGGTGTATCCATCCTACAGCCAGACATTGGCCGCAGTGGTGGTATTTGGGAAACCAAGAAAATCGCTGTGATCGCAGAGCTTTATAATGCTCAAATAGCTCCACATATTTACTGCGGACCTATTGCTCATGCTGCTGCGGCTCATGTCGCCTTCTCATGCCCGAATTTTCTGATTCTAGAGACCATCCAGACTGATTTCCACGATGCAATCTTAAAGAAGCCTTTGCACTGGGAACAAGGTTACATGGATGCACCAACTGCACCAGGCCTTGGCATTGAGTTAGATGAAGAAGCGGTCCTAGCTCAACCTTATACAACTGGCGGTACTCTGCATTTGGAGATGTGCCAAACGCCGCTGTCTTCAAACAACTCGAAGACCATTCAAGAATTGGGGCAAGAGGGTTAGGAATTGCCTTCATTTGTCACCCCGTCTTGTGCTGAATTCTCTATCTGTTCATGCAAGAAAATTGACCGCTGAAAGAAAGACCCCCGCTCAAGGCGAGGGTGACAGTCTCGTAAGTCATCGAAAAGTACACCGACCGAAGGAAGGGATTTTTCAATGAGGTCTGTTAGGCATTCACATCAACAACAACACGGCCTTTTACTTGCCCTTTGAGAATGTCCTTGCCGAGTTTTGGAAGATCGGCCAGTGTTGCAGGAACAACCATATCTTCAAGCTTGTCCATCGGTAAGTCAGTTGCTACGCGCTGCCATGCACGGACGCGGTCTTCATAAGGACGCATCACTGAATCGATACCGAGCAAGTTCACACCGCGGAGCAAGAACGGAATAACTGTTGAGCCTTCCATAGCAGCGCCACCAGCCAAACCAACAGCGGCAACGGAACCACCATATTGAATTTGAGTGAGAACTTTTGTCAACATGGCACCACCAACAGCATCAATGCAACCCGCCCAAACTTCTGCTTCGAGAGGCTTACCCGATGGTGTTGCCATATCTTCGCGCGCAACGATTGATGTAGCGCCCAGGCCTTTTAGATAGTCAGTTTGTTCTGGACGGCCGGTAACGGCGGCCACTTCATAACCAAGATTGGCGAGGATTGCCGTCGCAACTGAGCCAACACCGCCAGCAGCACCTGTCACCAAAACCGGTTTACCACCGGGTTTTAGGCCTTGGTCTTCCAACGCCATGACAGAGAGCATGGATGTGAAACCCGCAGTTCCCACTGCCATTGCTTGACGTGTTGTTAGGCCATCAGGCAGAGGTACAAGCCAGTCTGCCTTAACTCGAGCCTTTTGAGCGTAGCCGCCCCACCAGGCCTCACCGACACGCCACCCCGTCAACACAACTTTATCGCCAGCTTTGTAACGGTCATCGTCTGAGCTTTCCACGGTGCCCGCGAAATCAATACCGGGGACATGAGGGAATTTGCGGACCAAACCGCCCGTTGCGTTGACGCAAAGACCGTCTTTGTAGTTCACTGTTGAATATTCGACTGCAACTGTCACGTTACCATCTGCGGGCAATTGGTCATCGTTGAGTTCAACGATCTCTTGTGTGACGACTTTGTCTTCGCCCTTGTTAACCATCAAAGCTTTGAACATGGATTTGATCCTTCCTTAAAGTTCTTTGGCTGTTTGGCGCAGCACAAATTTTTGAATTTTCCCGGTTGCAGTCTTTGGCAACTCGCCAAAAACGACTTTCTTAGGGCATTTGAAGCCTGCTAGAAGCGAACGGCAATGCGCAATAATTTCTTCTTCAGTAGCTGCTGCACCTTCTTTGAGCTCCACAAAGGCGCAAGGCGTTTCACCCCATTTCTCGTCTGGTCTTGCAACCACAGCCGCCACAGCGACAGAGCTATGTTGGAAGATCGCACTTTCAACCTCGACCGACGAAATATTCTCGCCGCCAGAAATGATGACGTCTTTCAAGCGGTCTTTTACCTCGACGTAACCATTGGTATGAACAACGGCGATATCACCCGAACGGAATGCACCTCCTTCGAAGGCTTCGTCGGTGGCTGACGTGTTTTTGAAGTAACCCTTCATCACGGTATTGCCGCGAATAACGATTTCACCTTGAGTTTCGCCATCTGCCGGAACCCGTTTACGGGTAGAAAGGTCCACAACGGACACCTCTTCCGTCATCGGGAAACGAACGCCCTGGCGTGCTTTGATTGAAGCCTGCTCAGCGGCATCCAATACATTCCATTGATCCTGCCAAACACATTCGATCACGTGGCCATAGGTTTCTGTCAGGCCGTAAACCTGGAGCACATCCATGCCCAGCTCTTTGGTTTTAGCCAGAATAGCCGCGGCAGGTGGCGCACCGGCTGTCATCACTTTAATCGGACGGTCAAAAGTTCTGCGGTCCTTTTCCGGCGCATTGACGAGCATCCCAAGGATAACCGGCGCCCCACCAAAATGATCGATGTCGTTGTCCGCCAAGGCATCGAAGATTGCCTTCGGCTGAAGGTCGCGAATACAAACGATGGTTCCTGCAACCGCAGCCATCGTCCAGGCATGCCCCCAACCGTTACAGTGGAACATGGGCACCGTGTAGAGATAGCGCGGATGGCTCGGTAGATCCCAACCTGCAATGGTCCCCATTGTCATGAGGTACGAACCGCGATGATGATAGACCACCCCTTTTGGGCGTCCTGATGTACCGGAAGTGTAGTTGAGCGCAATCGCATCCCATTCGTTATTGGGCAGTTTTTCGGCCTTGTCCGACGAACCCATTTCCAGCAATTGTTCATAGGTCATTGAGCCGAGCTGCTCACCTTCGGGCATAGCTTCATCAACGATATCGATGACGGTCATGTCAGGTCTATTGGCCTGTGCTAGCGCTTCTTTGACGGCAGGTGCGAACTGTGTATCTGTCACCAACACAGACGTCTCGGCATGATCCAAGATGTAAGCAATCGTTTCGCTGTCCAGGCGTACGTTCATTGTGTTTAGAACCGCACCAGCCATAGGAACGCCAAAATGCGCTTCGACCATTTCTGGTGTATTGGCCGCGATGAAAGTCACGACGTCGCCCTTGCCAACTCCAAGCTTTTTCAAGCCAGAACAAAGCCGTCTTGCACGCTCATCAACCTGCTTCCAACTATAACGTCGGTCGCCGTAAACAACCCCATCCCGATTGCCAAAAACATCGCGTGCTCTGGACAAATAAGACAAGGGAGAAAGCGGAACATAGTTTGCCGGTACTTGGGTGAACTGCTCAAAATCAGCTTTAGCCATGAGGGCCTCTTTAACTGGTTAGTCGTATCGGACACATCCTCTAACGAAAAACCCCGCCACCAGCAATGCCAATGACGGGGATTGATTTCTAAATGTTGGTTTTGTTAGACGATCTCAGCGCCAAACTGACCGGCGCCAGCTTCCAACATTTCCCAGAGTGAAAGTGCGAAACCGCGGGGAAGGAACAGTTCAAATCCCTCTTCCGACCGCCAGACAGCCACACCAACATGGTGAAAAGCAGTTGAGGCAACGGAACCGACCGGAAAGGCTGCTTCAGATAAATTGATCGGCAGATGACGGTTCAACAACGTTGTCGCATTTTCACCCGACAAACGAATATGGGTACGAGAATGGGATACATCCAAGGTCGCCCCCTCCGAAGAAGCAAGCGAAGGTGCTTCTGCGCCGTAAAGCCACCATTTCATTGGCTCGATGCGCAGCATGGCTCCTTTTGAGCCATGAGAGGCAGAACAAGGTCCAGGAGCTTCTTTGGCTCCGACAGCGGTCGCTCCCTTCTTGCCAACGGCGTCCATCGTGTCGACCCAGCCAGCGATCTGGTGGAGTGTGAGGTCACGGACTTCAGTTAAAGTGATGCCAATGGATCCCTCTTTGCCGTAACGGCGCGGATTATAATGCCCTTCTAGAGCTGAAATGCGATTAGCCATGCATTCTCTCCCCTTTTGGATCGTACATATGCGGTGAGACAATCTCCACTTCGACGTCCCCTGCTCGGGTCGGATCCGAAGCGATCAAGGTCTTTCCTTCCCAGGCTTTGTAGCCTCCTTCGAGGAAGCCAACACCAAGCCAATGCCCAAAGGATGGCGAATGCGTGACGCCGGTTGTCCAACCAACACCAAAGCCAGACACCTTACCTTTCTCACAGAGAATGGCTCCAGCGTTGAACTTCTTGCTGCGGTCGACTGGGAAGATACCAACCAACTGCGGGCGTCCTTCCTTAGCCATTTCTGGCCGCTTGCGAAGAACATTGCCGATGTAGTCTTTCTTCTTCGACGCCATGCCACCGAGGCCAGCGTCTTCAATCGTGACACGCCCATCAAGCTCCGTGCCTGTAACGTGCCCCTTCTCAACCCGCATCGCTCCAAGGGCTTCAGTTCCGTACAGGCAACCGCCAACTTTAGTCGTTTCCTCCCAAAGCATGTCCATCAAATCACGGGAGTAATCTGAAGGAACGTAAGCCTCGTAAGCCATCTCACCTGAGAACGAAATCCTGGCTATTCTTACCGGAATACCGCCCTTCAACGTTGTCTGAGTAACGCCCATAAAGGGAAGTTCGTCATTGGTCACTTCAGCAGCATTAGAAGCGATCTTTGAAAGCACGTTGCGTGACTCAGGCCCTGCAATGGCGATACCGGCCCATTGCTCTGACACTGAAGTCACATGAACCTTTAGATCCTGCCAACGGGTTTGCAGAAGCTCTTCTAACCAGACCATAACTTTGGCGGCGTGTGCTGTCGTCGTCGTCATGAAGTATTCGTCTTCGCTCAAACGCCATGTCGTGCCATCGTCCATCACCATGCCATCATCGCGAAGCATGATGCCGTAGCGTGCTTTACCAATGGCCAGCTTAGCAAAAGCATTGGTGTAGATGCGGTTCAGGAATGTTGTTGCATCAGGGCCTTGCACAGCAATCTTACCCAACGACGTCACATCACAAAGGCCAACTTTGTTACGCGTGATTTCCGTCTCACGAATGTAAGCCTCTGAAATGCCTTCGCCTTTCTCGGGGAAGTACCAAGGACGATGCCAAAGACCGGCCTCCATCATGACCGCACCCTTTTCAAGGTTCCAGGCATTCATTGGTGTACGACGAAGCGGACGGAAGTGATCGTAAACACCGCGACCCGTCAAAGCACCAAGAGAGATCGGCGTGTAGGGTGGGCGGAAAGTTGTCGTTCCAACCTCTGGGATATCTTTACCCAGAGCTTCGGCCATCAAGGCAATGCCGATGATATTGCCCATTTTGCCTTGGTCGGTTGCCATGCCCAGCGTCGTGTAACGCTTAAGGTGTTCGACAGAAACAAAGCCTTCGAGATGCGCCAAACGAACGTCATCCGATGTCACATCATGCTGAGGGTCAATAAAGGACTTGAGCTTGTGGCTATCAACGCGCACTTCATAGAGAGGCTCGATGGGGTTCTCCCATCCCGCGTTAGCCGGAGCAGATACTTGAGTTTTCGAAACACCCAACGCGTTCATAGCTTGAGTGGCAGCAGCGCGACCGGACGCGATGCAGTCTTCACGGTTCCAGTGCCCCGTTGCAGAACCCGCAACAGCCAAGGGCTCATTGCTCTCAACCGGCATGAAACAAGCATTCTCATGGTTCCACACTGGCTTGACACCACGATGTGAAAGTAAGTTCACAACCGGTGACCAGCCACATGAGATCAGAGCCAAATCACATGAAACAGTGCCAGCATGATGCCAGCCATGGTCCGAGTTAGAGGCGTACTCAAGTTTCTTGATCCCCTTGGGACCGTGCGCTCTCATCGGTGCAGCATTGAATGTGATATCGATACCTGCGCCAGATGCCATTTCAGCGGTAGCACCAGCAATTGTTTCACGAGCGTCCAACATTGAAACGCTGGCACCGGCCCCCGCCAAATCAGCGGCCACAGAATAAGCGGAATCGTTGTTAGTTGAGATGACGATGTTCTCGCCAGCCAAAACGCCATGACGGTTGAGGTAGGCAGCACCAGCGTTGGCGGTCATGATACCTGGGCGGTCGTTGTGACCAAAGGCGACGTGACGTTCAAGTGAACCCGAAGCAACAATCGTGTATTTCGCCCGCACAGTCCAAAACCGCTGACGAGGCATGTAGTCAGGCGCTTCTGCCATATGATCGGTTACACGCTCCAACAAACCTGCAACACCGTAATCGTAGAGACCAAAAGCGGTGGTTCTTGTCATCACCCGGATGTTCGATGCTTCAACAGCAGCGATCAGATCTAAATCACCAGCGCGATTGAGATCATCGCCGCCCAGCATAAAGTCTTGCTCGACCAACAAAACATCAAGACCAGCATCAGAGGCTTCAAGGGCAGCGGTCAATCCAGCGGGACCTGAACCTACAACCATCACATCACAAAAGTCATGACCATGTTCGTAAGTATCAGGGTCAAATTCACGCGACGCTCTGCCCATACCGGCGGCGTTGCGAATGACCTTCTCATACTGCATCCATAGCCAAGTACCTTTGCTACCCCACTCGAAAGGCGGCAAGCCCATGAAGGTCTTGTAATAGAAACCGGCGGCGAAGAACTTATTGAACAAATTGTTCACACCACCAAAGTCAAAACGCACAGATGGGAAAGCGTTCTGCCCAGAAGCCATCAGACCGTCGTAGAGTTCTTGCGTTGTGGCTTTTACGTTAGGGTCCTTTTTAGCACCTTCGCCAATGGTGACGATTGCACCAGACTCTTCAACACCAGCTGACATGATACCACGAGGTCGGTGATACTTAAAACTACGGCCTAAAACGTTCTCACCGTTTGCCATCAAAGCAGAGGCGAGAGTATCTCCAGCATAACCGTTGTAGATATTGCCATCCCATTTGAATGAAAGGGACTGGCTGCGATCAATACGACCGCCAGATGAAAGGCGTTTTGCGGTCATCGGTTGCCTCCTGTCGCCTTACCCATATCTGGGTGGGATAGCTTCACAGAATGAATTTCGTGAGTCATGGTATCGCGTTCAACAAGAAGCCAAGAGCGGCAACCAGATGTATGCTGCCAAGTTTCGAGCTGAGAGCCGCGGATGTTCTCGCGCATGAACACCGCTTCAGTCCAGTCTTCTAAAGAAGCGTCCAGCGCTGGATATTCGATTGAACCGTCGCCACCGTAGGTGAATTCGCTATGGTCGCGTTCGCCGCAAAAAGGACATTGAATTCTTAACATTCCCTTGCCTCCTTAACCGTGCAGCTTCGGGTCAGGACCCGCGCCGCGTTCATCAATATTGTAGCCACGCTCAAAACGCTTGAGATCGTGGTTAGCAATGTGTTCGTGAGGACGATCATTCGCGATCAAGTCAGCGAAGTACCAACCAGAGGCCGGGCTGGCTTTGAAACCACCATAGTTCCAACCAGCATTGAGATAGAGATTGTCCAAAGGCGTTTTACAAATAAATGGCGTTCCATCCATGGACATGTCCATCACACCCGACCAGTGACGCAACAACCTCACACGTCCAAGACAAGGCAGGATCGAAGTCGCGCACTCAGCGACGTCTTGCACAATTGGAAGGTTTCCACGCTGCGCATAAGACTTGTACCAATCCAAGTCACCACCAAAGACCATTCCGCCCTTGTCCGACTGAGAAATGTAGAAGTGAGCGCCGCCAACACCGAACACAACAACCTGATCCAAGAGCGGCTTCAGCGGCTCTGATACGAAGGCCTGAAGCTTGTGTGTCTCAATGGGGAGTTTCCCAAGGCCAGCCATTTGCCAAACGCGCGATGTATTACCGGCTACTGCAAAGCCAATCTTCTTACCCTTAATGGTACCACGATTGGTTTCAACGGAGACCATCTTACCATTCTTCGTCGTTGTGCCTGTCACCTCGCACTGCTGGATAATATCGACGCCCAGCTGATCCGCTGCTCTTGCATATCCCCAAGCAACTGCATCATGACGCGCTGTACCTGCCCGGCGCTGAACAGCCGCTCCGATAATCGGAAAGCGTGAGTTCGGGCTATAATTCAGATGGGGCACTTCTTTCTTGAGCTTGTCCAAACCCCAAATCTCGCCATCTGATCCGTGCAGCCGCATGGTATTGTAGCGACGGGCCGCCCCGTCGCGAGCACCCGGGCTGTGCAGCAAAGATATGTGCGCACGCTGAGAGAACATGACATTGTAGTTTAGGTCATGGCTGAGGCCTTCCCAGAGTTTCAATGAATGCTCATAGAACTCGCGGTTGCCCTTCATGAAATAGTTGGAACGCACAATCGTTGTGTTACGCCCGGCGTTGCCGCCGCCAAGCCAGCCTTTTTCAAGAATAGCAATGTTCTTCTGGCCATGATTTTTGGCGAGATAGTAAGCGGTGGCGAGACCATGAAGGCCGCCGCCAACGATGATGACGTCGTATTCCTTCTTTGGCTCTGGGTCACGCCAAGCACGGTCCCAGTTCTTTTGACCTGTTAGGCCATTCCAGAATACACTCCAGGCTGAATAGCGAGTCATTCGGGCACCTGTATTTTATAAGTTTTTGACAAATTTGCGCGACTATCTACCGCGACTCTTTCAAGGTCAACACTGCAGGGAGTTGGAGCGGCACTTTTGCCAAGTTTATCAAAACCATATGAGATAAAACGACCCTTACTTGGTCATTCTAGACTCAGAGTAATTTCGCGCTCTCGCCTAAAACTCACTCAAGAAATAATCATGTCCTCAGGGTTCTTCGGATGATCCGTGATTTGTTCATAACCGTCTTCCGTGATGATAAAACTGTCCCCGACCTGTGCACGGAAGGTTTTAGCAACTGAAACAGAACCATCAACGGCCAGAACCATACCGGGCTGGAGAATAGTTTTGTCGCCAAAGACCAGTTCAGGCTTCTCCAAAAACGAGAAGCCAGTCGCACGACCACAGCGGAAAGGATATTCATATCCAGCGCCCTGAATAACATCGGCATAGGCTTTATGAACTTCTTCAGCAGAGACGCCCGGTCGAAGCACTTCTAACGCCGCTTTTTGGCTATCAACGGCTACCTGATAAACCGCTTCCTGACTTTTATCAGCGATCTCTTCGATCCAAAACGTGCGGTCAAAGCCCAGTTTGAAACGATGGAAGTTGGTCATGCCGCAAAAACAAAGGAAGACCGGTTCGCCTCTTTGCATAATCCGGGTTGATGCGCGGTGATGGGGCATCGTAATGTCTCGGCCAGACGCCATAATTTGTAAGAAATGAGTGTTTGGCGACATACGGTGGTCGTCATAATGAGCGGCCAACAATTCTGCAGCTTTCCTGGTCCCCGCCGCTGAAGTCGCCAAGGCCACCTCAAATTCGGGTACACCAGCACCAATTGCACCCCGTCCAGCGTTCATCATCGCCATAGCCACCTGACCAGCGTGACGCGCGAGATTGAGCTCTTCTTCTGATTTGATCATCCGCATGTCTGAAATGACGGGCACGATGTCCTTCAAACGAGCCTCGGCAACCAAAGAGTTGATGTAGTTGCGCACCAAAGGCGGCATTAGATCAGGTTCGATTGCTACGGAACCTTTGCCAGCAAGCAACGCCGGCAACTCTTCACGCCACTCGTTGCCCATGCCATCGTTCCAGGCCTCAATTCGGTCCACTTGAGCTGCAGCTTCAGCCATATCCATTTCCATCGACGGCGTGATTAGCAGCGAACCACCGTCCCGGCTGATGGCAAGAATAGAAGGCCTGCCAAACTCCATATGGAGATAGTCGTAATAGCCTGTGTAGTAGTAAACGGAATCATCATCCGTGATCAGAGCAACATCAATATCTTGTTCAGCAAGTTTGCCAACAAGGGCAGCAAGGCGATTCTTGAAGATCGACATTATTCAGGTCCTTCAGAAATGATTGCTAAGACATGTGAGTTTTCATCAAGATTAATCAAACCATTCACGAAAAGTGCAGCGACGCCGCCACCGCCACTGGATGTCGTCGCCACATCGTAGTTGGCTAGCTTGTTCACCGCGTCAGAACCTTCATCTTCTGTCACCGTGACAAAGACGTCAGCGTCAGTCCGCAAAGCATCGAACGCGATAAGAGAAGCATCCTTACAATCAAGGCGGCCCATGTGGGACAAAGGCCCAGGCGAATTAGTTAACTCCCCAGCCCTCATGGATGTGATCAAGCAAGGCGCAGCCTCAGGCTCCACGA
The DNA here is from genome assembly GCA_905480575.1 of uncultured Alphaproteobacteria bacterium. GTDB lineage: Bacteria > Pseudomonadota > Alphaproteobacteria > UBA7985 > CAJQQZ01 > CAJQQZ01. The sequence continues at coordinate 21,958 of CAJQQZ010000172.1, forward strand.
CAGCTATATGAGGTTGCACCGCCCAATGATCACGAATATGGGCAGCCATGGCACCAGCCAATCCACCAACACCCGCCTGTAGTATTACGTGCGTTGGCCAGTCTCCTGAAGCTTCAAATGCTTGGCGGCATTCTTCAGCCATCACCGTGTAACCTTCCATCACCAAGGCTGGCGGGTCTACGTAGCCTGACCAAGAACCGTCAGCCAATAATTGCCAGCCTTCGCTTGAAGCCGTGTCAATTGCATAGGCCACCGAGTCCTCATAAGAACCATCAATGCGAACAACTTTTGCACCAATGGCTCTAATGCGATCGGCAAAAGCCTCTGGGACGGATACAGCCAAGACGATCACGACATTCGCGCCAAAGATCGCCCCACCTGCGGCAACCGACAAACCATGATTACCTGCACTGGCAGTAATGAACGTCTCTTTCGCAGCGATGGCTTTAACGTCATCTGACTGCATCTCTTCCGCGTGAACAGTTCGACCCAGAACCGTTGACGCTTTGTCATTGACCATTTGAGCCAAGGCAAAGGCCCCACCTAGTGCCTTGAATGAACCCAAACGCATGCGGTTTGATTCAAGCTTTAGACTGGCTTTTCTGATCCCGAGATCTCTGGCTAAAACATTGGCGTCAACCAGAGGCGTAGCAGCATGAACCGGACAAGCCGCCAAAAGCGCCTGTGCCCTGTCAGCGGTCGTGCGGAATAATCTGGGACTTGTTCTGGCAGTTCTGTCGTTGATCAGCTTGTTCATGATGTCATCACAGTGAGGTTCGTTATAGCGATCCTCCCTTAATCAGAACTCTGACGGAAAGTCGAGAAATCTTTCTAACCTCAACCGAGATCATTCAGAGAGTGTCATCAAGAATGCTACTAACTGATCAATCTGACGGTGAGTCAGCCCAAGAGGTTCCAGGATTTTCTCACCTGTTTGCGGTAAGTCCTGCTCGTCAAAATCAGAGTAATGAGAAACGGCTTCAAGCAAAGTTTCGAAACGCCCGTCGTGCATATAGGGCGCTGTTTTAGAGAGTCCTCTGAGGGAGGGGACTCTAAAAGCTTTCAGTGTCTCGTGCGGTGATGTCCGATCCGGGCCATCGGATTTTTGGTCACTGAAGGCACCCGATTTGACCCAAGGATTAGCCGCCAAAATATCGAGGCCACTGTCACGCCCTTCGTCATCAACATCAGGCAATCCTATGTTATGGAATTCGTCTAGCGCAAAGTTTGGCCCATCATGACAGCGAACACAGTTAGCCTTGCCGAGGAAAAGACGCAGCCCGCGTTTGGCGTTCTTTGGGTACTCATCGATTGCAACTTTGTCGGCTTCGAGGAGTCCTTTTCTGAAACGATCAAAAGCCGTGACTTGAGAGTTCAATGTCTCCTGAAAAGCAGCAAGTGCTTTGCCCACATTCACCAGCACTTGGTCTTCGTTGTGATCTCTTGGGTTCTCTCCCGTCATTGTTTGATAGGCCAGGGAAAATTCATTGATTTCGGAAACGCGTTCACGCACCGATTCCGGTGACATACCCATTTCACGAGGATCAAGGATCGGTCTAATCGAGGCACTCCAGAGTGTATCGGATTGTCCGCTCCAACCATACCACTGGCGTAGTCTAACATCAAAAAGGCTAGGGGTATTACGACCCACACCTGCAATACCTTGGCCTAAGTTTAACCCATCGGTGAAAGCTCTATTCGCCTGATGACAAATACTGCAGCCCTGATCCCGATCAGGAGAGAGATCCTCAGTCTCAAAGAGCAACTTTCCAAAGGCTATGGCTTCTGCCCTCCCTGAAAATCGGTTGCTCGCGTCGCTGGTAAAAGCTTGCGGCCAGGGACCCAGAGACCGGATCTGTTCAATCTCCTTGTCTGAAAAAGAGAACGCTGAGGCGTTGGAACAGAGGGAAATCGCAAACAGTAGGCATGTAACGAATCTAACCATTGTTAGAAGCGAGCTCTTCGCTGGTGCCAATCAAGATTTGTCATCACGCAAAATCTAGAGAAGGTCAGCAAATTCGTCTAAAACACGATACTTTAACACTTTGCCTGTCGCAGCGGCCGGTAACTTATCAACAATAAAAATACGCGACGGTCGCTTGTAGGCCACCAGACGATCCTTCACAAAAGAGTGCAATTGCTCCGCGTCAACCGGTGACCCGGCCAATTTTTCTACAAAAGCCAAGACCTCTTCGTTGCCATTCTTTTCAGTTTTCCCAACTACGGCAGCCAGAACAATGTCGCTGTGATCCGTTAAAGCCGCTTCAACTTCGGGTGGGTAAACGTTGAAGCCAGAGCGAATAACCAATTCTTTGCAGCGGCCAACAATTGATAAGTGTTCGTTGTCATCAATTACGCCCAGATCACCGGTACGAAACCAGCCTTCCTTATCCAAGGCTTTGGCCGTTTCTTCCGGGTTCCTATAATAGCCCTTCATAATATTGGGACCACGAACCAACACTTCACCAACACCGTTTTGCAACTCGTCCTGGCCGGGTTGCGCGATGAGTTTAATCTCATGACGAGCAAAGACTGGTCCAACCGTAATATTGCCGATGGCCTGTTCTCGCGAAGTGGCCGCGACACCCGCCGCAGTCTCAGTGAGACCATATCCATTACAAACAGGACAGCCCAAGAATGCCTCCACTGAGGCCTTCCAATCTGGATCTAATGGCGCGCCGCCTGAAGAAACGTAGCGTAACTTGCGAGCCTCCAGCTTCTCGATCCCCTGCTCTCGCGCATATTTCATTAACTGCGCGTGCATCTGTGGAACAGCAGGAAAAGACGTCACTCTGGTTGAAAGTGCGTCGAATATGGGACCCGGTTCGAACCGTGGCATCAGCTCTACGGTGGTTCCGGCATTCACCGCAGCCAGCGTCACTGAAGCCAACCCAAAGACATGAGTAATTGGCAGCACCAACAACAAGTGATCATTCGGTTGCAAATCCCTCAAGCCAGAGGAAAGCTCTGCAGCGGAAATCAAATTATTGTGGGTCAGCATCACACCTTTTGGGTTGCCCGTGGTGCCAGTGGTATAGAGCAGAACAGCAACCTGGGACTTTCCATCTTCTTCAACGGGTTCGGGCGCACCAGCAGCGTCATTGCTCGAGATCATCACCTCGCCAAAGGAACCCTGGTGAGTCGTTACCATTTGTTCTTCTGCATGATGCTTCGCAGCGGAGGATACCCCTGTTGTGAAAACCAAGACTCTGGGTTCAGCGTGGTTTTTTAGCTTGTCGATCTCAACTGAGGTCAACCGCGCATTGAGTAATGAAGCCCAAGCGTCCAACCGGCTGGCGGCGAAGAGAAAAGCTACCGTCGCAACGGAATTCTCAGCGACAAGCATTACGCGATCTCCCGCAACAACGCCCGCCGCCCTCAGTACCGTCGTTGCATCTTCAATCGCCAAAGCAAAATCTTGATAGGATACATCGCGGCCATCAAAGTCGATGAATGCCTTTGCGTGCGGTTGTATCTTTACCCAGCGGTCTAGAAGCTGATGAATGCGTTCCATGACAGGTTCTAGTCCTCCCTCTTGAAGACTGCGTAATCACGGTCTATCTCGGTCCCAAACTCCTGAGCATAACGATGCCCAGCATAAACAGCATGAGCAATGATATTCGGAGCATCGCAATCGCCTATGACTTTTACCGTCTTAACGCCTGCATCAGCCCACTCCTCCCCTCTCGCCATTAAGTCCAGATAAAGCTGATCATTGGGCAGCCTAGCGGTGACCGGAATAAGAACTGCACAGTCCACCTTGGTTTTCTTGCCCGTGTACCCACAAGAAATCTCGAGCACGTCTTCGTCGCGTTTGGAAAGCGTATGAGAACAGTGAATTTCTACGCCCATCTCCATCAGTCGAGATTGAATGCGGTGTTGCTCAAGCGTGTTTGCCGTCCAGTTTGCAACCAAAGAACTGGGTGTCACAAAAGTGACCTTACGCCCAGCAGTAATCGCGAGTTCCGCCATCAATGATCCCATGTAGTAGTGGTCATCGTCGAAGATGACGACGGGACCTGAAGGCTCTTTTTGAAGTACATCTGCGTTGTCCATCAGGTCGTCGGGAGAATGCAATGCGCCCTCACCTAAGCTAGGAATCTCTTTGAGCAAACTCCGACCGATCGCGTCTTTGCGCCAACGACTGCCGGTAGCGATCACGACGTTTCCGATGCCGTAAGACAGAATATCATCCACCGAGAGCGAGCTTTCCAAGTAGGCATTGACGTTGGGCATTTTCTGAATTTGGCCAACACGCCAATCGCGTACGCGCGCCCATTCATTGAGACCAGGCAGTCGAGCTTCTCTGCTAACGCGTCCTCCCCATTCATTCGACGCTTCAGCCAAAGTGACTTCCAAACCCCGAGCGCCACAGGCTCTCGCTGCCTCAAGGCCAGCAGGTCCACCACCAACAATCAAGACTTGCTCTTTGGCGGTGGCCGGGGCGATTTTTTCCGGATGCCAACTCTTACGCCATTCCTCTCCCATAGTCGGGTTTTGAGTGCAGCGCATAGGCACCATGAGATGATCGCCGGCGACACAAATGTTACAACCGATACATTCGCGAATGTCGTCGATCCGGCCTTCTTCGATTTTCTTCGGCAAGAAAGGATCAGCAATAGATGGGCGGGCGGCACCGATCATATCCATGATGCCTTGCTTCACCACGCGTACCATTGAGTCAGGTGATGTGTAACGCCCGACACCTACAACTGGCTTGGTTGTCAGCCCTTTGACAAACTTGATATAGTCTTCCTGATAGCCCTCTTGGGAAAATCGTGAGACCTGGGAATCATTATCCCAATCGGAAACATTAACATCCCAGAGATCTGGTAACTCAGCCAACATAGCAACGACATCATGGCCTTCCCCCAGATGCGTCAAGCCATCGGCCCCCAACAACTCGTCGACCGCAAAACGCACAGCAATTCCGCAGCGATCACCGACGGCCTCTTTTGTGTCAGTTAGAACCTCCTTGAACAAGCGCAGCCTGTTTTCGAGGCTGCCGCCGTACTCGTCTGTGCGATCATTGTGCCGCGCACACAAAAAGTGCTGTAGGAGCGTGAGGTCGTGACCAGCATATACATAGACAATATCAAAGCCCGCTTCTTTGGATCTGATCGCTGCCTGGCGATACCACTTTCGAACGTTCGCGATGTCTTGTTTATCCATGGCTCGCGCCTGACCAGACCCGCCGATTATGGGCCGATGAGACGGACCCATCGGCGTTTCGCGAGAAAAGTTGTTCGGAGCATTGATGCCGGAATGGCAGAGTTCAACAGCCGCTAATCCGCCGTGTTTTTGAACTCCCTCTGTCCAGCTCTGCAATCTCGCGAAGTCACGACCATCCCAAACCCGATTTTCATTAAAGGGAGAAACGTCTGACGATGGATGGATCTCCGCTTCCTCCGTAGAGACAACAGCCCAGCCGCCTTCGGCCTTCATCGCGCGCATGGCCGCCTGGGTTTGTGCATAGCGTGATCCCATGCCACAGCAATGAGGCACTTGATAGAACCGGTTCTTTGCAACGACCGGACCAATTTGTACCGGCTCCATCAATATGTCGTAACGTGGGTCGCGCATAGATCCTCCTTTGATTCAACTCATCCCATAAACCATGGAAAATGCGTGGCGTCAAAATTTGATCGACAGCCATAAAGAGCTGTGATTAAGGTCGCACAAACAAATTGTGCGAGGCTTTATGAAAGTTGGATTTATTGGACTGGGAAATGTTGGCGCGAAGCTCGCTGGTTCTCTAATCCGGAACGGTGTTGATACCGTCGTTCGCGATGTTGAGAAAACTGCAGCCCAACCTTTACTGGACCAGGGTGCTGCTTGGGCAAACTGTGGCAAAGAAATGGCGGAAGTTTGTGACGTTGTCATCACCTGCCTGCCTTCGCCCAAAGTCTCGGCAGAGGTTCTCGAAGCTGAAGACGGCGTTATCGCCGGACTATCGGAAGGTAAAGTTTGGCTAGAGATGAGCACCACGGACAGTAACGAAGTCAAACGTCTAGGCAGAAAAGTTTCCGCGAAAGGCGCTATTGCAATGGATAGCCCAGTCTCCGGCGGATGCCACCGAGCGACCACCGGCAACATAGCGATCCTTGTCGGTGGAGAACGGAAAGGTTTCGACAATGCCATGCCCGTCTTAAAGCATTTGGGGCGAGAAATCTTGCACACCGGGCCACTAGGGACAGCCTCGGTGATGAAGGTCATCACTAACTATCTGGCAGGCGTGCAACTGGTATCCACTGGTGAAGCTTTCATGGTTGCCAAGAAAGCGGGCATGGATCTGGCCACAGCTTACGAGGCCATCCGGATCTCTTCTGGTAATTCTTTTGTTCACGAGACTGAAGGGCAATTGATCCTTAATGGTTCTTACAACATCAATTTCACCATGGATCATGAGTTAAAGGACGTTTCTTTATTTGACCAACTGGGTCAGGATTTGGGTGTGCCGATGGACCTCTCACCGGTTGTGGTTGATGTCATGAAAGATGGCCTAAAACGCTACGGGCCGCGTGTTTGGTCTTCACAGGTTGTAAAACGATTGGAAGATGATTGTGAAACCGATTTGAGAGCCGATGGGTTTCCAGAAATACTAGAAGATAGCGAGCCCGAAGTGGAAGGCTACGAAGTCAGGAGAGAAAGCTAATGCCCTACGCAAAAATCAAAAAGGATATCGACCAAGGACAGATCGTCATTATTGATGGCGGAACGGGAACAGAACTGGAAAAACGCGGCGTTGAAATGGACCCCAACGCCTGGTGCGGTCGGGCTAACCTGGATGGCTTTGACACTTTGGTGGATGTGCATAGTGACTACATTTCGGCTGGAGCTCAAATCATCACGACAAACACCTATGCTTCGTCCCGCCTGATGCTAAGCCCTTCTGGCCTCGGTGACAGAACAAAAGAGATCAACCAACGAGCTTTTGAAGCTTGTGCTACTGCGCGCGATAAGGTGAAAAGACCTGACGTCGCTATAGCGGGTTCTGTGTCACACGCGGTCCCGATGATCCCAGGAACGTCCACCTCTGACCGATCTCAAATGCCAAGCGAAACGGAAATGTTTGAAGCCTTCCAAGAAGTCGCAACGATCCATAAAGAATCAGGTTGTGATCTGATGATGCTTGAAATGATGTTTGATCCGATCCGGGTGAGACTGGCGACGGAGGCCGCTCTTTCAACCGGCCTGCCAGTCTGGACTGGCCTTTCCGCCAAAAGGGGCGCGGATGGTAAGGTTTATGCTTTTACACAGGATGAGGATCAAGATTGGGAAGAACTGGTCAAATTAGCCGTCAGTTATGATGTTGAGGCCGCCGGTATTATGCACACGCCCGCCAACGTTACGACAGAGGCTCTGCCAGCTCTAAAAAAGCACTTCAAAGGTCCATTAACGGCCTATCCTGACTCAGGCTATTTCAAAGCGCCGAATTGGCAGTTTCACGACATTATCCCGCCTAACGAGTTGGCTGAATTTGCCAAACTGTGGGCAGAATCAGGCGTGCAGGTGTTCGGAGGTTGCTGCGGGCTTTCGCCGGAACACATTCAAGCGCTGTCGCAAGAATTCAAAGCTTAGCCCATGTCGAAGGAAGTAGTTCTCATCCACCATACCGACGACAAGATAATTGACCGTGCTTATCGGTATTTCGAAGAAAATGACTTCGACATTACTGTGAAACGACCGTTCAACGGTGATGAGTTGGGTTCTGTTTCGGAAGATCTGGCTGGCAGCGTAGTCTATGGCGGCCCTTTTAACGTTTTCGAAGAAGACAAGCACCCCTTTTTACATGAAGAAAACCGGTGGATCGTTGAGTGCATGGCGCTCGATATTCCGCTTTTGGGCATTTGTCAGGGTGCTCAATCCATCGCCCGTGTTTTAGGCGCTAATTGTGGCCCTAGACCTGGAACCCCTCGGGAGTTTGGCTATTTTGAAGTTACGCCGACGGAAGTGGCCATAGCTGAAGATTTTTTGGTGGAGCCAACTTACTTTACGGAATCGCACTTTCATGAATTTGACCTGCCGGAGGGAGCAACGCTTTTGGCCTACAGCGAGATCTTTCCTCACCAAGCCTTTCGATATGGCGACAGAGTCTATGCCTTCCAGTTTCACGCGGAATGCACAGTTGCGGGGTTTAGCGGCTGGCAACAATCGCCTGGCCGAGTTTTTGGCAGAGATGGTGCACAAACTCTAGAAGAACAAAATCGGCTACAGTCAATCGTTGATCCGGCTCAGCACGACTGGTTTATGAACTTCATGGCCAAATTTTTTGGCCAACCTCCTGCCTAGTTACCACCGCGTCTCAAGAAGTCACGTTCTCTAACCGAACGACAATAGTTGCTGTAGTAGTTTCTGCGGCTCTGACGACAACGCCGATCGCGAAGACTGAAGTCGTTGCCAAAAAAAGAGCTCTTTGGCTTTCTAAACGGCTTATGAAACCTGAACTCCCCAGGTTTGCTACGCACGATAAAACCGCTGCGGCTGCCAAAGTGACTGTTGAAAGAACCTCGCGATGAGTGTGAAAAGAATGAACTGCCTGCCAACTGCACCAGCCCTGGCTTAACAATTTGTCTCTGTGATAACGCCTGGGTAGTTAAAGCCGCTTGGGAAACAAAAGGAAACACAACGACGAACAATAAGGCTAATCCAAATCTCATTTGTCTTCTCCTTGATGACATGGCTTCACTCTATGCTGCTCTCTTCGCTTTGTCAGCCCGCCATTCCTCACCTCTGTTCACGACTACGACAGAACTACTGACGCCGCCGGTCCATGGTTCTTGGCTTAGTTGGGCATACTGATTTTAGCGATTCTTAGTGAAACTCCAGCGCTTGTTGAGTACGAGCATCGCGGTTGAATTCGCAATTTCGAGTATACATTTAGGGAAAATGACCCGCAATTTTGCAAGCTTTTGGCAGAATCGATTCGTTCTGAACGCAAATATGCGGGCACTTACTTCAAGAAACCTATCAAAATTGGCAGCTTTAAACTAAAAATTGTATAATATTTCATATAAATTCTCAAAAATGGAAAAATTTGCACCTACCAAATCTTGAGGAGTTGCCGAGTCGTTTACGATAGCAATTCGCGGACCGCAAAGACTCACTCTTGAGTTGCCACAATTTGCGGTAAACTTTTCCAAAAAGACAAAACAAAAACAACAATAAAAACACGTTTGCTGGAAAGGGAAGTACGTTGCCAGATTCTGGGATAAATCATTTATTTCAGCAGGAACCCGAGTTCCTGAGGAACCGAGTGGATAACTATTATGAAGTCCGACTGAAAGGGGATTGGGCTGGAAGGCATCCGTTAAAAGGTAAGATGCCGGGCCCAACTTGCGTGCAATTGAGAACAAATGACTACCTTTGCATCGCGAACGATCCCCGCGTGATAGAAGCTGAAATTGAAGTTCTTCGAGAGGGTGGTCACGGAGATACAGCCTCGCGGGTCTGGTCATATCACCGCGCCGATCCAATCAAAGAGTTTGAGCTGCGACTTGCTAATCTTATGGGGGCTCAAGATGCTGTTCTAACCACTTCTGGCTATACAGCCAACGTAGGGCTTATCCAATCAATAGCACGTCCGGAAATTCCGATATACATGGACATGAAGGCCCATATGTCCCTTTGGCAGGGAGCAGTAAGTGCCCTAGCAAGGCCCATCCCCTTTAGACATAATAATCCTGATAGTCTCGAAACATTGCTACGCAAACATGGAGCAGGCATCATTGTTGTAGACTCTCTATACAGCACAGATGGAGCGATTGCACCGCTCGAAGACTTCGTCTTTTTGGCTGAACTTTACGGGAGTGTACTCGTCGTTGATGAGACGCACTCTTTCGGAACACAAGGCCCAAACGGTGCCGGTTTAGTGACTGCTCTCGGGTTAGCTGATCGGGTACATTTCCGCACTCTCGGTATGAGCAAAGCGGTAGCTGCGAGAGGAGGTGCCGTCGTTTGTTCACGTCGTCATGCCGAGTTTTATCGCTATGAAGCGTTCCCATCCATTTTTTCAACTGGGGTACTCCCGCACGAAGTAGCTGGTTACAACGCTGCTCTAGATATCTTCGAGCAAGAGGCATGGAGAAGAACACAGTTGCATTTGAACCATTTGCAAATTCGAAAAGGATTGGATGATCTTGGTTACAACGTTGATGCAAGTGGTGCACAAATAATCGCACTTGAATCTGGCCTCCCTTTACAAACAACTATTTTGAGGGATGCGTTAGAGGCGAGAGGTATTTTCGGGTCCGTCTTTCTTCCATCGGCCACTCCACCTTCTCGCTGCCTTGTGAGACTTTCGATTAATTGCAATCTGAGCACTGCTCAAATCGAGAGAGTAATCGGGGCCTGTCGAGAGATTAGAGATGAAGTAGATTTAGCTGAATTAGTTCCGACTTAATCTGACATAGTAGTCCTTCCAGCTAGCTGGAAGGACTACGTTCGGCTCTTGAAGGAGCCAGCCGTTTCCGGTTTTGATGTAGGTGCAAACCAAAAACATCAAACAAAGGAAACTA
>CAJQQZ010000173.1 GCA_905480575.1 uncultured Alphaproteobacteria bacterium
AGCAGCTTCTTTAACTCTTCAATATCCAGATCATCAATAGGAGCAAGCAATTGTGTCATCAACGAAGAGACTCGCACAATTCGTGCCCCTTGTGAATCTCTCTACGGAAAAAAATTACCCGGACTTTTGCCGATGTTACGAAATAGGCGACTTCACACATCCAAGTTATCACAAGCGTCAGAGATGTGCCTTCGAACCAGTGAGACATCACCGATTTCGTGCGCAAGAAGCAACGCTAATTTTGCAAGGAATAGTTCCCGTTTTTCCGCTTCCACCGCATCAAGCGCCATAGCAAGATCTTCATACACAAGTTCTAGGTCGGTAGATTTCATCAGTTCTTCCCTTTGCGAACCTGAGCTACAACTGACAAAGAGCGCATCACTTCGACCTTACTTGCTGCTTTCCATCTTGCCGCTATATGACCATCTGGACGGATGAGATAGGCACTTTCAGTTTTGGCGTTAAGAATGTCAGCTGCTACAGAAGAGACGTCCAAAACACACAAAGTAAGACCAGTCTCGTCAAACTGATTAGCGAAGTCTTGATCAAATGAAATCAAAGTAAATCCGCACCCCATTTGATCCGATAAAAACAGATCACCAACGCGGGCATCCGGCAGTGCCGCACCAGGAACCGGGCCGCATTCAAAACCTGGATCATCATCGAGTATAGCCGGGCTTTCACTGTAAGTGTAAGGGGTCATCTGGCGCGGGTTAGCCAGCTGACCTGCAAAAGGATGGCTGAGCGCCAAATTCAATGCCGCGTCTCGCATGAGTAACCATCCCGGGGACGGTGGGGTCATGAAACTTGCAGATTTCGAAGCATTCGCAAACACATCCAACGTCGCACCCCGGCGCTCAGGAGTATAACTATCGAGCAATGCTTCATTTGCCCGGCCGTTCAGCACCCAGCCCAATTTCCAACCGATATTTTCAGCATCAGCCAGGCCGTTGTTAAGCCCTCGCACCCCAAAGATCGGCACGATATGCGCGCTATCGCCAATGAAGAAAGTGCACCCGTCGCGGTAGTCGTCCAAGGCCAATGTGTTCGCTGAGTAGACGCTCCACCATTCCAGTTCCCACTCACCAGTGTAACCAATTTCTTCCAGGACAGCAGCGACCGAGGATCGAACCGTTTCTTCCTTTATAGCCTCAACCTCGCTCTCGCCATCGCGTAACTGATAGTCGATGCGCCAAATATTGTCGGGCTGTTTATGGATGAGGATTGTCCCGCCACGTCGGCAATCCGGATCAAACAGGGCTCGTCGAATAGTTGGATAGTCATGGTCCATCTGAACGTCAGCAATGACGTAGCGACCTTCATAGTTATCACCGCGAAGCCGTAAACCGCGCATTTGGCGCACAGAGCTGCGTGCACCGTCGGCAGCAAGTATCCACCGTGCTTTGAACTGATAGGTTTCAATGGGGTCTGTGACAGTCAGAAGAGCACCTTCCCCCTCGTCTTCTACTGCCGTAACTTCACTTTGCCAGCGTGTTTCAATCAACTCATTCTCAGCAACTGCTTCCCAAAGGAACTGTTCAATGTACTGCTGTTGTAAGTTGTACATCGGACGGTATTTTGCATTCGGGCTGTCAGGCATCTGAAACTCAAGGATCTTCTGCCCCCTATAAAAGGTCCGCCCAGTTGTCCATCCCAGCGACTTTTCAAGGAAGGGTGCAATTGCGCTGATCCTCTCAAGAATAGAGAAACTCGACCGTGAGACACAAATCGCTCGACTGCCATCGTTGAAGGTCGACTTGTTGTCCAGCAAAACTGAGCGCACCCCTTCTTTCGCTAGGGTCAGCGCCGCGACCATTCCGATTGGCCCGGCCCCTACGATAGCGACCGGAGTTGGAATCGTTAGCTCAAGTCGAACCTTTCCAGTGGGAGGATTGAAAAAAGGATAATCAAAATATAGGGAGTCTGTTTCAGCTCTTCCTGCTGGTCTCATCCATTGAATCCATTTCTATCGGACGTTCCAATTTCTGTAATTTGTAAGATATTGGGTTGGCTGTTCCACGTTTCTTGAAAATCTTGCGATTAAAATACAAATTGCGAATTTCATCTGGGGCGACAGACCCGTTGAACCCCCACCTCAACCTTTTGCCCGTATCAACCGTATACCATTCGGTTACCTCAAAAACTTCAACGATGAATGACTTAAATTCTGCGAGTACATACTTTATTCTTTCACTTGGGTTCGACATCGCCCAATATTCTTTGGTGATCTCGTACAATGACGAGCTGCCTTTCGTTTCATTGTACCGCTTATTTATATTAATCATCACACAATCCTCGCCTAAGCACTCCAGCGGTGGGGCGGAATATTTTCGGCTCAATTCCTCTACCGTCATCACTCCATATGTGGAGGCGTGGTGGCCCAAAACCAAGTTGGTCAAGTTCAGATTGAAATAGTCAGCAAAGTCCAGCAAACTAGACTCAACGATCAAGGCTGTTCTTTCGTCAAGGCCATGTCGTAAAATAATGTGTTCAACCGCGCAGCCCTCATCTTTGATCTCTCTTATAAGATCGAGTTTGTCTGTTATCCGATCTAAGTCCTGGGCTTCGTTTACATGTGCAAAGACGCGGTTGCCCGTTCCTTTACCTAAGTAGAATGGTTTTTTTGTACGCGGGTCGATCAGAGCATATACGTAGGTCCCGATCTCTCGACAAGTGAATGCGTCAAACTCATCCATCAAACGAGCAGCTCTATTTGATCCCGTCTGAACTCCACACCTGACAAAGGTTCGCCGTTAAACATTCTTGCCGCTTTATGACCAGAATAGACGGCAGCCTGGATGAGGCCCGGCACAAGCGCATCGCCGATAACAGAAACTTTGTCTTCAGACACCAAGGTTTTCAGTTGATCGACCAATCGATTATACGGCAGACGAGCACCCACAAAAATAAAACTATCAAAGGCAATCGAACTTTTCCGCTCACCTGTATAAGCGCAGGCAAAGTGTGCATGCCCACCTTCGAATGCTTCAAACTCCAGATTGACGTGCCAATCGACTTCCATAGAGGACAACCTGTTTACGATTTTACCTTGTTCCAAGGTAAAGTCAGTCCATGCCGCCACCATATTGTGGGGTGTTACAAAGGTAACCTTGCACCCTTGCTTTGCTGCCACCTCAGCCATCAAGCTGCCCATATAGTTGTGTTCATCGTCGTAAACCACAACATTTCCTGAGAATTTGGCTACGCCCGTAATATCATCAGGTGTGAGAACTCGAACCGACGCAGGCGCTGCGATCGGACTCAACTGATTACTGCCAACCATATCATTGCGCCATTTAGAACCGGTGGCCAAAAACACGTGATCTGATCCAAATTCGGCGATCTCTTCAGCAGTTAACGCCTGCCCGGTGAAGATTTCAACATTACCCATCTGCTGTAGCTGGAACTCGCGGTAATGGCGCACACGAGCCCAGGCCGACATTCCAGGTAAGGCGCTCTCTTTATTGATCCTGCCGCCCAACTCTTTGTCAGCTTCCGCCAACGTCACACTATGCCCAGACTTAGCCAACGTTAGCGCTGCTTCCATCCCAGCTGGCCCGCCGCCAACAACAAGCACAGACTTTCCTGCTACTTTATCGATTTTCTCAGGGTGCCAGCCACGGCGCCATTCTTCAGCGATAGTCGGGTTTTGAGTGCAGCGAAGAGGGATGCCGTAAGCATCACAAGAAACACACACGTTACAGCCAATGCATTCACGAATGTCCTCAATCCGTCCCTCCTTGATTTTCGTCGGGAGGAAAGGATCGGCAATTGAAGGTCTCGCAGCACCAATAAGATCTAGAGTTCCAGATTTAATCAGAGAGACCATTTTATCGACGGAAGTAAACCGCCCTACTCCGACCACCGGCTTAGACGTCACTTGCTTGACGAAGGAAGTAAACTCCAACTGATAGCCTTCTTCCGAGAACCTCGACGTTTGAGAATCAGAGGGCCAACCGGCGATGTTTACGTCCCAGAGATCCGGTAACTCAGCCAACATCTCAACGACTTCGCGGCCTTCGCCGTCATATCTCATTGCTTGCGGATAAGAGGTTTCATGGACGGCAAATCGAAGTGCAACTGCACACTGATCACCAGCGACTTCTTTCATGTCTGTCAAAACCTCTTTGAGAAGTCGAACGCGATTTTCTAGACTGCCCCCGTATTCATCGCTGCGTTGGTTTGTTCGCTTAGACAGGAAGTGAGACAGAATGGAGAGATCATGAGCCGCGTAAACATAAAGGATGTCATAGCCCGCTTGCTTGGCATGCAAAGCCGCTCTCTTGTGTTGTTCGCGAAACGACTTGATGTCGCTCTTGTCCATGGCACGACCTTGGGCCGGTACTTCGAGCCTTAAGACCGGAAGATCTGACGGTCCGATTACAGGCTGGCCAGTTGTCAGGTTCCGAGCGCGCAGTCCACCGTGACCTAGCTCAATAGCGCTGAGCGCTCCATATTGTTTAATCCGTTCAACTTGCTTGGCGTGTTGAGGAAAATCATGGTCACTCCAGAGCCGATCCATTGGGTGGTTGGCAAAATCTGAGTCTGGCCCGATCTCTGTAATCTGCATAGAGACCACACCCCAACCACCTTCTGCTTTCATCTCTCGTAAAGCGATTGAGCCATTGGGCTGTGAGTGTCCATGGCCAGTGGCGTGTGGTACGGCGTAGAAACGGTTGGGTGCCGTGACAGGTCCAATAATAACTGGTTCAAATAGAACGGAGTAGCGGCTATCCATGGTCTAGACCTTTACCGTGCCATCCGAGATCCAACCGTCCAATATTTCAAGGACCTTATCCGTAAACCCCAGATCGTTGATGTGGCAATCGACTTCGCTCAGCGGCACATTGATGGATTTGCGAACTTCGTCCAACATGTCTGCTTGTGCTTCCGGGTCGTAGGCTGGTTCTCCTTCTTTGTCCCATTCCTCAATTCCTTGCGTGGGCATCACAAAATGCACAGGTCCTTTTGCGCCATCAAGCCTCTCGGAAATATCACGCACCAAAGCCCGGCGTTCATCACCAGATAGGCCTGACGATTTGATCAAGCGGTTGTGGGCATGAAAGGGACGATCTGCATAAGCTGCTGGAATTTCTTGCCAACCTGCAAAATCGATCAAGTCTGAACAGCCGACAGATACAATTTGCGGAATGCCTTGAGCACCAGCGTTGGTCAAACGGTCCTCGCCTGAATTGATCACTGAACCAACCATCAAGTTGCCCAGCTCTGGCAAAGCAAGATCGAGTGCGACAGCGAAGTAACCTTCTCTCGCCAAGGCCTCGAACGCCATGCCACCCATGCCCGTTGCATGGAAGACGGCGACCTCGAAACCACGCGCCTCGAGAGGTTCTTTCAAATGTTTCATGTAACGCAAGCAAGAAGAGCCTAGGCTCGTCATTCCAACCACTGGCCTGTCTCTGACCGGCGCTTCTACAGCTTTGGCGGCACCTAAGACCGCTCCGGCAGCTTGGCTGAGAGAAGATTTACAGACAGAGTTCAAACCGTACAACCCACCAGCCCAGAGGATCATCTGGATATCTGGCGACAGACGGTCCGCGGGGATAATTGGGAAAATGATACCGTTGAGACGACATACTTAGGCACGCCCATCGGCAAAGCCTGACAGCAATCCAGAACCAAGTCTGTACCCATTGTTCCACCAAGACCGACCATCCCATCGATTTTTCTATCGGCGTAAAGCTGAGCCGTTAACTTGGCAGCCCCTGCTGCCATGATTTGCATGGCGTGGTTTTCATCGCCTGAATCAATAGCGTCTTGAATCGTCTTGCCTGTAGCAGCAGTAACCTCATGCTTGGAGATATCGGTCGGTGACGAAGGATCACCCAAAACCGAAACATCCATAGACAAAACAGAGCCGCCCTGAGATCGAATGCAATCACACATATAGTGCAGTTCTTCATCTTTGGTGTCGTAGGTTCCAATTACAAGGATGGTTTTCTCGGACATGATTGTTTCCCTTAAAGCTGTATCCAGGCCGTTTTCAGATCAGTGTATTTATCCATGGCATGAAGCGATTTGTCAGAACCATTGCCTGATTGCTTAAAGCCAGTGAGCGGTACAGTAACATCCGGACCACCATAGCAATTCACATGAACCACACCTGAGCGGATGGATCTTATCATACGATGAGCGCGGCTTAGGTCAGCTGTCCAGACACCTGCTGCCAAACCATAAACACTATCATTCGCCAGTCTAATGGCTTCGGCCTCATCGTCAAAATCCAAGATCGCCGCAACAGGACCAAAGACCTCTTCCTGCGCTAAAGACATGGAAGCTTTCACATCAGCGAAAACCGTGGGTTCCATATAATTGCCGCCGCTGGACTGGTTGATCTGATTGCCGCCCGACAACAACGAGGCGCCTTCGATTTTTGCCTTGTCGACATGCGCTAAATTTTGGGCGAGTTGAGTTGTACTCGTAACCGCGCCCACATCGTTGGCGAGATCCAGAGGGTCCCCCACCTTCAGCGCCTCAGAGTGCTTAACAAAGGCTTCCAGAAATTGATCTTTGATCGAGCGTTGAACCAGTATTCGAGAGCCCGCCACACAGACTTGGCCAGAGTTACGGAAGATTCCGTTCACTGCACCAATGGCCGCTGCCTCAACATTCTTCGCATCGTCAAAGACGATGTTGGGGGACTTGCCTCCAAGTTCTAAATAGACGCGTTTCAGGTTTGAACGCGCTGAATACTCCAGCAACTTGCGCCCCACGAAACCAGACCCCGTAAACACCAACACATCGATTTCAGGATGCAAGCCCATCGCTTCACCAGCAACGGTTCCCTTGCCTGTAACAACATTGAGGACACCGTCTGGCAGACCAGCCTCCGCACAGAGCTCTGTCAGTTTCAACCAAGACAGTGACGCCACCTCAGCCGGCTTCAAAACGATTGAATTACCGGCCGCCAAAGCAGGAGCCAACTTCCAAGCGC
The DNA here is from genome assembly GCA_905480575.1 of uncultured Alphaproteobacteria bacterium. Classification (GTDB taxonomy): domain Bacteria; phylum Pseudomonadota; class Alphaproteobacteria; order UBA7985; family CAJQQZ01; genus CAJQQZ01. The sequence goes on from CAJQQZ010000173.1 coordinate 6,953, forward strand.
CAATCATCAACGGGAAGTTCCAAGGGATAATGGCCCCAACAACACCGATGGGTTCTTTCTGAATCAAACCCAAATTGCTATCGGCTGTCGGTGCAATCTCGCCATAGATCTTGTCAACGGCCTCGGCATAAAAACGGAAAGTCCCTGCCGCTGATCCTGGCTCTGCCTTGATAGCCATGCCGATTTCAGTGCCATTGTCCCTGACCCCAAGCACAGCCAACTCAAGAGCATGAGCCTCGATCAAGTCAGCAATTCTGTGCATGATCTTCTTACGCCCGGCTGGAGACATTCGAGACCAACGGCCATCGTCAAAGGCGCGCCGCGCGGCGGCGACCGCTTGATTAACCTCGTCAGTATCAGCCCGGCCGATCGTTGTGATCGATTTCCCATCAATGGGAGAGGTTACTTCAAGTTCTTCGCGAGGCGTTTGCCATTGGCCATCAATGAAATGGTTTTGAGGTGCTATTTCCAGCTGCCTCAACTCATCAATCTTGCTTTGATCCACAATCAAATCCTAAATGAAAGGGAGGTAGTAATCACGGACCTCGTCTTGGGACTTGTCAGACAAACGATCAACTTCATCGCGTTTCATGAACAGCAGGTTATCCGTTAACAACTCCCCTATAGCTTTGCCAAGCGCCGTGTCTTTCTCAACCGCGTCCATTGCTCTGACAAGAGACGCAGGCGCGTGGCGATCGGTCGACACGTTTTCGATAGCATCTTCTTTCTCTGCAGCGGGTGCTTTGTACCCGTTTTCCAGTCCCAGTTTCGCAGCCTGAAGGACAGCAGCCACTTGGATATAGGGATTACCTGCACAATCCGCTGTGCGATGTTCCAGGCGCGCTGACTTAGCCGAACCCGTTGAAGATCTAAGCGTCACCATGCGATGGTCGTCAGCCCAATTGGCCCAGTAACCAGCCATAGAAGCGGGCTGGAGACGGTCATAAGAGTTCATTGTGTTTGCCAACCAACCACAAAGCGCCTCGTGATGTTCCATCAATCCAGCCACACAAGCCGTCGCTACATCTGACAGCTCTCCTTCTGGCGCAATGGCATTTCCACCGTTCTTATCGACGAGCGAAAAGTTGACGTGCAAACCGCTGCCGCCGCGCTCTGGGATCGGTTTTGGCATGAAGGTCAGTATCAAACCAAGCGAAGCCGCGACTTCTTTTGCCATCGTGCGGAATAGGAAAACATTGTCGACGGCCTCAACAGCATCCCCGAACTGAAGCGTCAACTCAAACTGGCCTGAATCATACTCGCCGTTAATTGACTCAACAAGTAAGCCGCATGTCATGGCGGTTTCCCAAAGGAGATCCATCAGACCGTAAGGGTCGTTTGCAGGACCAGTGCCATAAACAAAAGCGCCAGGCGTTGCGTAAGGTTTCCAAACGCCATCCTCGTCCTGCTCAAAAACATAGGCCTCTAATTCGATGCCAACTTTGGGCGTGTACCCGTGAGCTTGCCACTCAGCCACAGAACGTTTCAACAGTGATCGACCGCAAAGCCCAAAAGGCTCACCGTTAGCATGAAGGTCACCAAGAGCGATCAGCGTGCCCGCTTGCCAGCTATCACGGTAGTCGCCATCCAACATGAGGTCCATATCCGGCAACCCTTCAAAAAAGCCTGCACCCGGCGCTGGCACAATATCCCTATCGAGTGGCACACCATAAACAGCGCGGCAAAAACCAATCTTGCCGCCGTCGGCGACTGACCGAGGCACATACTTGCCACGCGGCAAAGCATAAAGGTCTGTGAAAAGTGGACGGATACGTTCGTTGGACATGATGGCTCCCTAAAGCTCTTGTTCGTTCAGTGTTTACTTAATGTTTCAAAACGCTCATCACTCTTTCCTGCTGTGCAGAGAATGAGCGAGGATGCAAAGAAGTTCCCACAGCATTGTTGATGCGACGAGGGCAGTGTTTCCTGATTGATCGTAGGGTGGTGAAACCTCCACGACATCAGCGCCGACAAAGTTTAGCCCTTGGAAACCGCGGATCATTGCTTGTACTTCTCTTGGTATGAAACCACCGACCTCAGGTGTTCCGGTGCCAGGCGTGAAAGCAGGGTCGATTGAGTCTACGTCAAACGAAATGTAAGTTGGTAGGTCTCCAACCAAGTCTCGCGCTTCGGCGATGACGGCATCAATCCCCATCTCATAGAATTCTTCGATGTGGATAACCCGCATGCCACTGTCATAAGAGAAATCCCAGTGAGGTTCTGCGCGCCCACGAATGCCAATCTGGATCGTTTTCTCAGGATCGATGACCCCGGCTAAAGCTGCGTTTCTAAATGGCCCACCATGGTGGAAACGAGAACCGTTGAACGATCCCCCTGTATCTGCGTGAGCATCAATATGGATCAAACAAACGGGGCGATCACGGCCGACTGCTTTTAGAATTGGATAAGAAATCGAATGATCTCCGCCTACGGATAGTGGCATGATGTTCTGATCGATTACCTTATGGTAAAAGGCTTCGATCTCTTTGGTCGCGGCATCGAGATCGTAAACCGACTCAAATGGCACGTCGCCACAGTCGGCATAATCCAACAACATCGCGGGCACAATGCCCGTTGCATGGTTCTTCGGTCCTGCGGCCATGACGGAAAGTTGACGAACTTGTTGGGGACCAAATCTGGTTCCTGGCCTGTTAGTGACGGCCAGATCGAATGGAACACCAAACAATCCAATATCAGGTTTGTCGTCAATTGTTTTTTGGGGTGCTTTCAAAAAGGTTGAAACACCGGCGTAAGGCAGCTTCCGCCCGCCTTCTCGCTTTGCTTTCTCCGCGAGAAAATCATTGAGCGCACGGTCATTTAAGTCTGTCTTTTCCGCTAGTTTCTGTAGACTAGCCAATTTCTCAGGGTTGGTCATTTGCGTTCTCTTTAAGGAATTGGACAGGCACAGGAAACAAGAGGAGAAAGGGCCGCCAATTGGCAGCCCTTTCCATTCAATCAGCTAAGTTGATTACTCAGCCAACATCTTGTTGATGGCCATGAAGTTGGCGCGGTCAGCTGCAATCTGAGCTTCTGACTCTGCTGCATCTTTCCAATAGATGCCTGCACCAGAGCTAGCCGCGATAGCTTGAGCTTCGTCACCAAGAACAGTTGCTTTTGCGATCTCAGCAATCTTGTCTTTAACCGCTTGTGGCGTGCCCTTTTTCACGAAAAGACCGTTCCAAAGACCGATAGTGATCCCAGGAACTTGCTCTGCTAAAGTGGCAACATTTGGAAGCTTCGCAATGCGATCATCACCGATGTTCGCGAGCACTGTGATATCGCCCAAACAAGGCTCAACCAATGCGAGAGTTGTGTTCACAACGTCGGCATCACCTGAGGAGAGCGTGTTACAGTCGATGTTGTCGAACGCTGAATCGTCAGCAAATTCGAAACCGAGCTTCTTTGCAGCAGCGAATGTTGCTTTTGTTGGCGCAAGACCAGCACCGAAGTGACCGAGAACAACGTCATTATCTTGAGCGTGAGCCGCTAATTCTGCAAGGTTGTTGTAAGGAACATCGCCCTTAGCAGCCAAGATGAACGGGTATGTCAAGAAGATGCCAACAGGCTCAAATGAGTCTTCCTCGATACCGATATCGATCAATGGGCCCACGATTGGAACACCAATGACGAAGGAACCGATTGTTGAACCATCAGCTGGCGCATTTAGAACTTCCAACGCACCTGGGAAAGGACCGTCGCCACCACCTGGCTTGTTAACAACTGCTGCGTCAACGCCTGTGGCTTCGGACATGTCTTTCGCAATCATGCGTGTCAAAAGATCTTCAAAGTCTCCTGGAGGCCAAGGAACAATAAACTGAACTGGACCTGACGGATATTGTGCAAAAGCTGAAGTCGATAGACCCAGCGCTAGTACTGCCGCTGCAGCGGCTTTAAAAAGGCTCTTCATGAGCTTCTCCCTATTGTGCGGCGTAAGCTGCCGCTGGTTTATTCGGGTCGCCCCGAACATTTGCGAGAACAGTCAGCGATTGGCACGCTTCCTTCGTTCCCAGATTATAGAACCTATGCCAACAATCAAGATCAAGCAAATCAGAGCGAAAAGCCCACCCGATACTGGACGATCAATCAAGTCCCACGGTGTTTTCACCCGGCTGGCACCGGCAGTTAATTTTTTGACGATAATATCCCCTAAGACCATGCCCAGAACTATCGGGACAAGCGGCCAATTTAAGCGGCGCATGATGAAGCCCAGAAAACCAAAGACGCAAGCGACCGCGCAATCGATCGTGGAATTACGGATAGAGTAAACACCGATGAAAGCCAGGATCAGGATGAAAGCCCCCAAAAACCGATTGGGTACATAGATCACTTTCGTCAGATACTTGGTTGTGAAAAGTAAGAAGATTACAACGAAGATATTGATGATCAACAGCGCAATGAAAACCGAATAAAGGAAATCTGGGTTCAGCTCAAAAATGTCCGGCCCTGGCTTGATTGCTTTCGAGTAAAACACGGTCAGCATCATGGCGGTCAACGCTTCACCAGGCACTCCAAGAGCTAACAATGGGATCATGGCTGCAGCAGGCACAGCATTGTTGGATGTCTCAGAGGCAATCAAACCGTCGGGGGCGCCATGACCAAAGCGGTCTGGGTCTTTCGAGATTGAACGTGCCGTAGCATAAGAGAAGAACTGCGCAACGAACTCACCGACACCAGGAATAATGCCCATAAGCGTGCCATAACAAGCCGAAGCTGTCGCAACCCCGGGGAATTTCTTTAACTCAAACAAACCCTGGAACAGGCCACCCGACATTTTGATTTCCGGTGCTGCAGAGTCTTTGCCCCTAAGTAGATAGAGCGCCTGACTAATCGCAAATATACCAATGATCACAACAATCAGGTTGAGACCGCTGTAAAGCCATTCTTGATCAAAGGTGAAGCGGTCAATCTTTTTTGTGGTTTGACGCCCTACTAACGTGATCATAAACCCAACGAAGTAGAGCAAGATCGCCAATATCATGTTCTGGCGGTGCGCAAAGACCAACAGCACAGAGCCAAAAACGGCAGCCATCAAAATGTCACGGTTACCAAACAAGGCCCCGAAGTCTTTTAGGTAAGGCCCTAGAACGATCAGGCAAAAAATCGCTATCAGAATAGAGAAAGTACCGCCAAAGAACGAAGCTGAATAAGCTAGAGACAAGGCACGGTTGGCCTCGCCATTTCGGGTCATCGAATAGCCGTCGTACGTTGTTAGTGCGTTAACCGGCGTTCCCGGTGTGTTAATCAAGATGGCCGGAATCGCACCACCGTACATAGAGGAACCGTAAACCCCTAGCAGGAGCACCAATCCGACGATCTGGGGCAAGAACAAAGTTGCTGGCAAAAGGATTGCAATGGCAATAGCCGGACCAATGCCGGGAACAGCACCAATCAGAACGCCGCCAATTGAACCAATCAATAAAGCTACCAACACCTGGATATCCCAGAGAGCGGCCAGACCTGTCATCAATGCTTCCACAATCCGGCTTCCTAAAAATGTGTTTTCATGAAAGCTTCCGCTGTTGGCGGGAGCATTTCATAGAGGGTGACATAAATGGGGGTTTTGATCTTCAAGAAAGTTCGGAAGATCAGAACGATCACGACCGCTGTTGTGAAAGAAATTCCTATCCATTTCAGCGATCTGTAGCCAAGTCGATAGGTTAAGCCAACGGCGAGTAAGATAGTCGACAACAAGTAGCCAAAGAACGAAATCCCAAATGTGTAAAGCATGAAGTAACCGACAAACTCCAGAGCCTTAAACCAGTGCAACAACTCTTTGGTTAAGCGTTTGGGCAGATGCAGTCGTTTGGAGTTGACCGCATTTTTGTAAGAAATCCAAAGGTTTATGCTGACGGCAATAGTCAAGAAGAACATTGCAATAGCCGGCGTGACCCAACCTTGCTTTAGTATCTTGCCAAACCGTTTTTGTGGCAGCTTGCGGTCCTCAAAACCCGACTCCGTATTGAAGAAATACAGAAGAACCAAAACAATGAGAAAGAATACAAGAGAGACGACCAAGTCGCCATGTTGACGTTTGAATTTGAAGAAGTCAGTGCCTGAGAATTTCTTATCTGGCGTGATCAAACTCTTTACGATTGCATCGGACGTTCCAGAGTTGAAGCTTTGGTCATTCGAACCAGAAGTAAATGAAGAACAGTTAATCGAAGATCGGAATTTGTCAGGCATCGCGTTTCTCCTTCCCCGTCGCGTTGAACAGTTTAGACATCAGTACTTTGAAATCCGCTTGTTCTCGTTTGTCGAGAGTTTCCAACAACCAGTCTTCGGTTTCAAGAGCTTCCGGTGTTAATTCATCAATCAACCCCTGCCCTTCCTCAGTCAGAGATAAGACAACACGACGGCGGTCAACGGTATCTGTGACGGCATCTACCAAACCAAGCTTCACGAGTTTTGTTTGCGCGCGACTTACTCTGGCAGGATCCATGGCAGTCATTTGTGCTATCTTGAGGGCGGAGCAAGGTTGAAAGCGTTCCAATGTTGTCAACATTCGCCACTCTTTGGTTCTAAGATCGTGCTCGCGATTAACTATTTTCAGCAAAGCTAAATTCAAACGGTTAGCGACGACCGCCAATTGAAAAGGCACGAAGCCCTCCAATCGAAAGTCATCTTGTTCCAGTTGAATTTTGCTTTGCTTATTCACGATCCAACTTCTAACTGATTTTCCCGAATGCGTAGTCCAAACCGTCAGCGATCTTGTCAGCCTCTTCTTTAGTCAAAACCAACGGCGGTGACATAATGATCACGTTACCCGAAACACGGATCATAACGCCAGCTTCCCAAGCATGGTCGGCCAATGGTCCCATAAGCTCTTTCGCTGCGGGCGCTTTTGTTGATCTGTCAGAAACCAGATCCAACGACATCATCAGCCCTACGCCACGAACCTCACCAATCATCTCGTACTTATCCTGTAACCCTTTCAGCCTGCTGATCAAATAGCTTCCGACTTCCTTCGCGTTGCCCGCAAGATTGGCTTCATAAGTCTCATCAAGTGTTGCTAGCGCTGCGGCACAACCAACAGGGTGACCTGTGTAAGTATAGCCATGGAACAAACCGCCAAAAGGATCAGTGTTTGTCATGTAGGCGTCGTTGATGCGCTCGTTCACCATTGCGGCACCAAAAGGGAAGTAGCCAGAAGTAATTGCTTTGGCCAAGCACATGATATCAGGAGCAACGCCATGATACCGGCTGCCAAACCATTCGCCAGTGCGTCCAAAACCCGTCACAACTTCATCAGCAATTAGGAGAATTTCGTACTTGTCACAAAGGGCCCTGAGCCCCTGCCACAATGAATGTGTTGGGACATAAACGCCGCCAGCGCCCAAAACAGGTTCTGCAATAAAAGCAGCAATCGTGTCGGGGCTTTGGAACTGGATTTCTTCTTCAATCAATTTGAGGCATGTCTGGACCAATTGCTCCTCGTCATCAATCCCAAATGGGTTTCTGTACGGCGCGGGGTAAGGCATGTGAAAACAGCCCGGCAGCAGAGGCTCATAACTACGATGAAACCGCTCTCCCCCATTGACAGAAGCTCCGCCAAAATGGGTGCCGTGATAGCCCTTCTTGAACGACAGGAACTTGTAGCGGTCTTTTTGACCCAGCATTTTCCAATACTGACGCGCGATCTTCAACGCAGACTCAATTGAGTCCGATCCGCCTGAGGTAAAGAATGCCTTAACCATGCCCTCTGGCTTCATCAAAGAGACCAGACGTTCGCCCAATTCGATTGTGGGTGGGTTGGTCGTGCCTTTGAAGTTTGAGTAGTAAGGCAGGCGATCCAACTGATCTGTAATCGCTTTCTTTACCCTTTCATTCGAATAACCAAGATTAACGTTCCACAGCCCACCGACAGCATCGACGACCTTTTCACCCTTTTCATTGAAAACATAAACGCCCTCTGCTTTGTCAATGATACGCGCTGGGTTCTGCTCCAGCTCGGCGGGATGCCCCATTGGGTGGAAGGTGTGTTTGCCATTGTTAGCGTGAAGAAAATTGATCTTGGAGCTTTCGTTCATCTGAACCTCTTAAGAAATTGGCTCAGCGCCCAAATGCGCCAGAGCCTGATTATAGGAATCGATCGGATTTAGAACGTCGAAAAAGACACAAGTAAGGCCATAATCTTCTCCGCCTTTGATGTTTTTCATTTGATCATCAACAAAGACGATGTCGGCCTTGGGAAGATCCAATGCTTCCTCTGCCATTTGGTAAGCCCTGGAATCGGGTTTCAAAATCTTGGTGTGTGTCGCATCGATGATGTGATCCATTTCACCCAGCAAAGAGATGCCTACCATAGCTTCTGCTCCGTAGAAGAGCTCTAGTTCGTTCGAAAGTATGGAAACGCCACATCCAGCTGCTTTTGCAGAAGAAACCGCTGCTCTAGCCTCAGGGCGAACAAAACGCTCAGAAGGACCACTGCCTCTGCTTTGCTGTATGATATCGATGATTTTTTGTTCTTTGCCGACCAATGCTGAGAGTTCGGCAGAACGCGTGTAGTAGTATTCACGTTCACTGAGGTTGCCGGCTTGCATATCAGACCAGAGTTGATCTTCCTCAGGAGCGAAGGGGCCATGCCATGCCAACGAACCCTCAGCCAAGCTGTAGGCACTCTCAATATCTGGCAAAGTCTCGAAAAGAGACTTGGAAATAACTGAACCGAAATCCAGCAACAAGGCTTTCGCCATCCCAACACGCTCCCTAATTAGTGAACACGTTAAGTAAATTTAGTTGCAATGACAACAGTTTTCTTAACTCCAGAGACAATTCCCGAATTCTATTGCGCCTCTAGCAGCTTTTTTATGGCGTTTATTCGATCTTCCGTTGCGGGGTGAGTAGACATCCAGGAGGGCATGGTTGACCCTCCATATTTCTTCTCAATGGCTTCAAAGAATTTGATAATACCTGCCGGATTCATGTCGGAATCGCGCATCAACTTCACCGAATGGGCGTCGGCCTCCACCTCATGTTGACGAGAAAAGGAGAGTAAAAGGAATGCATTTCCCTCAAGTATTAGATCTTCCAATATTGGGCCAGAATCTCCCGCGATCAACGCGACTAACCCTGCCATACCGAGAGCTCTGTAAAGCTGCTTCAAGCTATGTTGGTGGGCCACATGCCCCAATTCATGCGCTAAAACACCGGCTAGCAACTCATTGTCAGGAAACCTTTTCACCAGTTGATCCGTCATAACAATTGTGCCTCCGGGAAGTGCAAAAGCGTTCGGGCCGATGCGAGGGCTGTTCCGGAACAACAGTTGATAACGTTTCTTATCTGAGCCTTCTCCCGCTCTGTTTTGAGCACTTACCAAAATCGTGAACAGGCCTTGCAGTTCATCTTTTCTATCCGGTGCCAATTTCGATTGCGACGTCACCAGACTGTCGAGAGAACGCAGTGTACCGGAATCCATAAACTCGATTGCTTCGACGGGCGTCATAGCTATTGCCGCATTGACCAACAAAGGGAGACCATATCGATAGACGGCAAAAACACCCACCACACAGGCAATAGCTAAAACTATCAAATGAGGGCCAAAGCTCTCAAGCCTAGCGATACGCTGCCAAAAAGCGCCTTTTGAGTCTAGGGAATCGACAAAATCGCTGTCGCTCGTTTCAAAGATGGAATGATCAGCCAGAGTGATTTTACGGTCTATCGACCCTAATTTGGGGTCAATGGTAATTGCAGCTTTGGAACAAGAATAGGTCAATTCATTCTCGAAAGAATAAATTTCAAGTCTTTCCCCGTCCGAAACCAATCTGCATTCTTCGAACACAGTGGAATGGGCGGCAAAGCGTCGACCGATACAGCCCTTATCCATGAACTAGCCTGAACTGCTTACACGCCGATGCCAACGTCAAAGCCACCACCGTCAAGATATTCAGCGGATACAACACCCTCCGATGATTGAAGTTCGTGATGAAACTCCTCGAGATCACCGTTAGCCACTACAGCCGTACAGGAAGCCAAGTAGCGTGCCCACCGGACTCTCGCCCAGGGGATCATCAAACCAAAGGTCAGCAAAATCGCAACCATGTTTGTGAGCGCTATCCCTAACAGTTTAAATGGACGCAGAGTCGATGCAAATTGGTGTTGCCCATCAAAAACAGTGTTGCTGAAATAAATATTTCTAACCATCGCGCCATAAACAACAGCAAGCGGGATGAAAATCAAAAAGGCAACCACGTAGATCGCAGCAATAGTAATGATGAACCCAATAGAAAATGGATTGTTTTCAACAAGTGCCCTCGCAAAAACTTGAGCAATAGATGTTAATAAGAATCCAATTATGATGAAAGCAACAATCGTCAAACCGGCGACTATCAAGAACGGTTTATAGAGTTTCCCAATTTTGACATCAAAATGAAAAGCTTTGCCGCCATATCGATGATTGTTCGCGACAAAGCGTTTAAAAGCTCTCTCTAAAAAAGGGGTTGTTGTGTAAAGCGACAAGACGACAAGAATAGGCAAAACAATCACTGGCCAGATTGCTTGGCTAACCCTGCCAACGAAATCCAAACGAACATTCCGATAACTGGACATTCGGGCATTGAACCGAAGGCTTCTTGTAACCAAAAACGGTAAAACTGCCAGAAACCCAAGAAGTGCCACCAGATAAAGACCAATGTGGATAAATTGCGAAACATTCAGAACGATAATCAAGGCTAGAACGATCAGCCGTCCAATGAGAATTTGCATCCCTCTCGCGTGATAATCAAAGTTGTGGCCATTCACGAAAGTGTTGCCATAGAAGTATTTCTTGTTTCGTACTTTAGCTGTAGAAGTTCAGACCTGATCTGACAGTTTCCGGATTTTGATGCGGTGTCTGTCGGATCAAATTCATTTGTAGAAGTTCAGACCTGATCTGACAGTTTCCGGATTTTGATGCGGTGTCTGTCGGATCAAATTCAGTTTATGAACTTGGCCTTCCAGATTTCTTTGCCCTCTATCATTGTCTCAAATGGCGTTCTTCCGCAACAT
>CAJQQZ010000174.1 GCA_905480575.1 uncultured Alphaproteobacteria bacterium
TGTTGCGGAAGAACGCCATTTGAGACAATGATAGAGGGCAAAGAAATCTGGAAGGCCAAGTTCATAAACTGAATTTGATCCGACAGACACCGCATCAAAATCCGGAAACTGTCAGATCAGGTCTGAACTTCTACAGCTTAAAAAAAGCGACGACTTAATTGACGTATGCGTTAGCGAAACCAAAAACATCACGGTAAAACCCGGCGATGAAAATGATCGGATCGCATTGGAAGAAATAATGAAAAACCTATCATTGCTGGTATCCATTAGATCCAAAAGAAGAGTTTGTATGGATACTGCTATGCCTCCTTACATTCTTGGCTCAATGTTGGTGATGTCCATTTGCTTGCTTTTGCCGTTGTTTGCCAACGGGAGTAATCAGTTTGGCGTAAATCACCTTTACGTATTCATGCTTTCATCTGTACATATGTTCATTTTTATGACGCTCTTGGATTTAAGTTCTCCTTTCGATGGGTATTTCAGTATACAGCTTCATTCATTCAAAGACGCCAGAGATAGAATTAGCTCATTAATACACGAGAGGAGCATATCTGGAGACCCTGACGCTATCCAATCTGGATTATGATACATCTACCTTATTGATTTTCCCTCGATATAGTTTGATGTTGCGAACACAGGAAAAAACGCCTCATCCAGTTCCAAACTACCCGGACGCTTGTATCGACTGTAAACCGGATGACGGTTGGTTTCGTGGTGCCTTGCTTCAGACGACATGCAGTGGCTGATAACAGAGCGGCGGTGGCCGATGCCTTTGTTGGAGCGGGAGCCGTGCCAGGTTTTGCCGTGGTGAAAGACCGCTGACCCTGCTGGTACTTCTATTGGTACGATCTCTGGGTTAGGCACTCCAGCTGACTCAGCTGCTTGTTTCATGTCGGACAAAGGATCGTCGGGTGCGTGAAACCGTTCAATTGGGCCGGACAATTGCCATAGATGAGAGCCTCTGACGTATTCTATCGTGCCTTGGTCGGCTGACGTATCATCCAATGTGATCCAACAGGTCATCATCTCGTTGGGAACGATCCAGTTTTGATAGGCATCGTCCTGGTGAAAACCCAAAGCCTTGGTGCCTGGTGGTTTCCAAATCACATTATCCTGATTGATCCGCGCTCCTGGCCAGCCACGGAGCTTAGCGCAGGCTTCACCGATGTCCGGGCGAAGCACAATGGAGGCAATCAGACTATCCGCTTTCCAACCGTTGCAGATCTGACGGGTTAGATCGGGGCTGTCTCGCCCTTCCCGCCAATTCCACTCGTCGGGTTGGATGCCTGTTTCAAACTCGCCTCGAAACAGCAAAGGAAAGCGATCTCTCGCGGCCTCTATGGTTGCTGCATCCAGAACATTGTCCACGATGACAAAGCCGTCGCGGTGGAACGCTTGGATATGTTCTTCGGTGAGGAGTGGTTTCAAAACGCAATTCTCCGTCAAATTATTCAGAACCCACTCTGTCACCCCAGAGTTTTTGCGCAACCAAAATATCAGGGGGCATTGTTTCGGGATTGCCGTGATACTAAACCAAATGAAGGGTTGCTAGCAAAGATCCCCGCTCAGGGCGGAGATGACAACCAGAGTGGTCTGATCAGCCTCTTTACTCTTCAATTTCTCCACCGAGGGATTCCATGACCATCCGCTGAAAGTGGTGAACGGCGTGTTCGCTGAGTTCTGTTAATCCTTTGTCGATAACAAAGCGGCCCTGGTTATAGGACTTCGAGCGCAGGCCTTTTTGCACAGAGACACAAAGGCCGATGTCTTCCGGTTGCAGCACGTCCTTTTGATAGTCCATTGCGTCTTGCAGTTGAGGGCTTGCCTTACCGCCTGGCACATACCAGTCTTGATATTCAATGCAACGCTCTGGACCAGCTGGCAACATCTGTAGAGTGGAGATATTCGGTTCCCCTGGATAAACCCAGATTGACAGGTTCGGCCACAAGAACCAACCCGCGTAGCCAAAATCAACCTCGCCTTTCTTGAAGGTATATGCCTTGGAGTTCGTGTTCTTCGGTGCATCCGACAACTGGCTGGAATAGATCGTGTGAACCTTGGTTCGATAAGAGTCCATATCGACCAAATCAACGAAGTCCTTGTGCGCAGTGTGACAGTGATAGCACTCAAGGAAGTTGTCGATCATGATCTTCCAATTGGATCTCACATCAAAGGTGTCTCTCTGCGCAAACTCCAACGTGTCAATCTGAGGACAGTAGTAACGGATTTCTTCCTCCAAACCCGGAGCTTGATCGGCAAGAGGGTCGGCGTCAGCATCCAGATTGACGAACACAAACCCCGCAAACAGCTCCACACGCACTGGCTTCAAATCGAAATCACAGAGCTCGAAGTCAATCATCTCTGCCGTATTGCGTGCTTTCTTCAACTGGCCGTTCAGATCAAAGGCCCAGGCATGGTAAGGACAAACAATCAGGTTAGTTTTACCGTCGTCTTTCAGCAACTGGTGCCCTCTGTGCGTACAAACGTTGTAGAAAGCTCTCAGTTCATTCTTGCGATCGCGAACGACGAACAATGATTCATCCGCAACTTCTACCGTCACAAATTTTCCAGGCTCCTTAAAGCGCGACACGTGGCCAACACACCACCACGAACGCCCAAATATGGCGTCTTTCTCGGCTTCCCAGATTGCTGGGTCGAAATAAGCACGCGCAGGCAAAGTGTGTGACTTTGCCGGATTGCGGTGAAAAGGTGCATCACCCGGTTCCATTCTTAGAACTGAAGGCCTTGATTGCATGTTCATCGTCGAACGCTCCTTTGATCAACTGTTGTTCTTGCATTAATGCCATTAATCTTTAGGTGTGACAAACAAGAGTTCTTAAGGCTTTTGGATTAGGTCAGCTTATGAAAGAGTTGCGAAAACAATTACCGCAGTTGGATTACCTTCTAGCGTTTGAGGCTGCGGCACGGCTGAACTCATTCACGAAAGCTGCAGTTGAACTCAACATTACGCAATCCGCGGTCAGTCAACAGATCAGGAACTTGGAACAGCATCTTGACCTTTTGTTGTTTGAACGAGCCCACAAATCTGTGCGCTTAACCGAGGCAGGTAAAGTCTACCACAACTCCGTATCTTTGGCCCTTGTCCACCTGCTTTCTGCGACCAACAAAGTTCGAGGGGCTGCCGAGCAGAACAAGTTGACCGTCGCTACTGATGTCACCACGGCCTCATTGTGGCTGTCTCCAAGAATTCATCGGTTCCATGAGCGTAACCCTCACATTCAAATCCGGCTCATAGCTTCCGACGTCCAGGAAGCCGCTTTTGCAGACGACATTGATATCGGCATCACACATGGTGATGGCCAGTGGACAGGTGTCCTCTCAGAGCCTCTGTTTCAGGAAACCGTGTTTCCCGTCTGTTCACCGGAGTACCTAAAAGAAAATCCTATCAGCACAATCGACGATATGCTGGGCGCGCGTCTTATCGAGCTAGAATACGAGCATTGGAGTTGGATGAATTGGACGATTTGGTTCACTGAACAAGGGTTGCCGCTGGGTAAAAATCAGTCCGCGCTTATATGCAATTCATACCCTTCAATCTTAGAAGCCGCAGCTCAAGGCATGGGAGTCGCCTTGGGGTGGAGTTATTTTGTCGACGATAGGATCATCGACGGTAGTCTTGTCCGCCCTTTAGCGGAAGAAGTTAAAACCTCTTACGCATACCACATCGTAACACCTTATTCAGAGTACCTACGCCAAGAAGTGCAAGATTTCCGAGATTGGCTGCTTGAAGAACGAGACTTTTGTTCCTAAGCTGAACTGATCACTAGGAGAATTTCATGGTCTACGCATATGTAACGATCAATCTCACCAATCAAGCGTCATTCGATGCCTACTGCGAACGGGCTGGCGAAGCCCTTAAGAAACAGGGTGGGGCCGTTGCTGCTGTAGCTCGGGACGCCACCGTTCTTGAAGGCAATCCAGAAAAGCCTGACTTCGCTGTGATTTTGACTTTCCCAGACAGAGAGTCTGCAATCGCTTGACGTGAAGACCCTGACCTCGCCGAGATTCAAGCATTGAGAGAGGGCGCCGGGGAAACCTCAATCATTCTTGTTGCTTAGGACTTAGTGAAATTTTAGAGAAGACCCTACAATCTAATCATATCGCGTCTTTAGTCGTTATCTGTTAACCCTGCACCGGCGCCAGCGAGGCGTGAGGCCTCTGAAGCAGGAACATAGGTTCTATGGGCATAGCGTTCCAACAACTCCCAAGCGTTGTCGTTAACTTCTGCTCTTAGTTGTCGTTCTTCTATGGCAGAGGCTTTGTCAGAGCTGTACTTAATCTTAACAGCCGAAGCATGTTTCTTCAGCAAAGCCGAACGCTCCCCCTTAACGGTAAGGCCGTTCACACCACATACAATTTCAACCTCCGCCCAAGAAACTCTGAAGTCTTTGCTCTGCCCTTCTCCTATCTGAGCGACAAACGAAACCAATAACAATGGATGAGCGACCGCCAAGATTTCTAGAGCGCTTGTTGGATTAGCATCGCTCAAAGCCGCGCCTGTCAAAACGGGACAAAGGCGCCCTTCGCCTTTGATAGAGGACGCCGTAGGGTCAACAGGAGAAAGCCTGGCCATCGGTATTGAATCGTTTTCCTCGACTAAAGCAGCTGCTGCTTCGGATGCCGGCAATTGCCGTGTTTCCAACCAAGCCACTGCTCGACCTGCTTCTTCAGCCATACCCCAAGACATGTAGGAGCCACGTGTGGCTTTCAAAACAGTTGATTGAACCTCACCAATTGAAACACGCATGATTTAGATACCTTCCAAAGTTGGGTAGACCCAGTCATCAAAATCGCCCTGATCCAGTTCATTCGGATAAGGTGCGTTCTGGAACATGGTTATTCGAACCCAACGATCAGAACGGGGATCAAACTTTGTTGCTCCAAAGAAGGACAACTTGCAGCGCAGTAAATCAATGGGCATCATTGATGCATCAATCAAATTGTCCTGAACCTCAGAATAAGGATGGACTTGGTTGATTTGTACCCGGCGAACAACGTGCCGATGCTCTGGGTGTTTTAGGAGAAACTCAGCCAATTTCTGATCATCCCTAAAACTCGACAAATCAGTTCGCATCGCCGCGAGATCCCGGCCAGTTGCCAATGGATGCTCTCGTTCAGCGCCTTCTTCTTCATGTCGCTCACCAACTCGAGGCTCTAACTTCTCTTCAGAGGCATACCAAAAACGCGCAGTTGCGTCTTTTGTGGAATAGTCTGCTATCGAAACCCATTGGTAGTTGGCATCGTAAAACTCTTTGAACGCACCAAGCGACACTGTTCCATCAATGCGGAAAAACCGCCACTCGTCAGCAGCCATACATTCCGTCAAACCGTCCACCAGGTCGCCGTGCGGTTCGATGAGTAATGTTACAACAAACTCTTGTCCTTCCAGTGTGAGGTTACTTTCTGACCAACGATAAAACTGGTCCCAAGGAGCCGATTGAGAAAAGTCAAAACCATCTATCTTGTTTTGTAAATTCTGAAGATCTTCCTGAAACTCCACAACACGCACCGCTTGACCTTCGTGGGTTGTGTTCCACTTGGTTGCGTCAGCTATTGAGCGGGTCAGAACAGATTTAAACTTGGTAACTCGCACGTCATTGGTCGTCTCAATCGAGCGAACTCGTGCAAGCGCCTCTTCGCGGCACATGATCCAATTATTCAGCAATGCTGGATGATTCATCAGGAATGGTGCCATCCCCAAACCAGTAGAATTCCCTACGCCAAGACGCCTTTTAATGGCGGAATCCAGAGGCTTAAACTTATCCCCGCCTTTAACCCGAGCGAGGTGTTCGACAATTTCAATCGTGAACCAGCGCGTCATAAATACAGAGAGCAACTCCGCCTGAAACGGAGCATTGAATTCCGGTCTATCTTCGATTTGGAAACGGTCAATAGCGCCGAACTTAGCTGAGCCATAAACGGCCGTGGTTCGCATTAAGTAGCCAACTGCATCTAGTTTTTCGGCGTCAGGCTGCTTACCTTCAGCAAGGCAATCTCTAACGTATTCAAACAACCGAACCGAACGATTAGCGCGCGAAAGCGAGATCTCTTTTTCTGAGATTCGCCCGGCTTCCTGCAAAGGCACGTTCTTTGATAAGCGCTCAATATCCTCTTCGGTTGGCACACCGTCAAAGAGGGTGAAAGTTGCGTCCCATTCTTCGGCGATCACGCGATCAGAACGCTTGCCAGGATCAAGGTCATTGGCAAAAGCAACGAGCGAATAGGTACGTTCAGGGCCTTTAGCCAGGAAAACAGCAACACCAACACCGATATCATCCACGCGCCAAACGGGCTTACTAAACTCCCAGTTTTCACTTTTCAACCGACGCAAAAGATTACGCATAAAGGACAAACGCGTTTGATGAAATGAACCTATTCGCGCTAACCGCATGACTTGTGATGGATCACGCCTTGGAACGGCGGTTACAGCCAACTCTTGGTCATTATGTTGATTGCTCACAATTGTTCTCCTTGTCTATAAAATCGGACTATCACAGAGTCAGAAGAGCGTCTAATAAAGAAACGAACTAGTGTCGCAAATCATGGCTGGCCCAACTCGGCAGCAGGCCATCTCTCACGCCTCTGAAGACCAAGTGCTTTTTCAAATAATGCAGATTTGATGTTTCTTTGTCGTCTAATGGCAATTCACAATATGCTTGTTCCGACAATTTATATAGATCAGTTGCCAACTCATCATTCTTCTTCATAGTAGCCAAAGAAGCGAGTCTCAACAAGGAGCTTGGTGTAATGCTACCTGGATGTGATTTACTAGAGCGTGGTATTCTTTTTAGAAAACTCAAGACCTCTTGGCTTCGATCTTCCTCAATCAGTAATTTCAACCTCGCATTCTCCAAAGCAAAATAATCCACTACCTCTTTTGGAGAATCAGTAATCACTTCACCTAAACCATCCGCATCGTTCAATTGCTTTACAGCGTCAAAAAATGCATAGGTGGCCCACTGTTCAAAATCAGCCCCAGCATTGTTGCTGATGTTTGAAAGAGCACCAGCAATCCCAGTTTTCTTCTCCTTTAAGCTTTCAAGCTTCGCTTCAATCGCTTTATCGAGTAAGTTCATCGCCGCTTCCCGTTCCTCTATCAGAAGCAAACCGGCAATAACGCCAGCTATAGCTCTAACGTCCTTGAAATCCGAGTTCACAAACGTTTGGCTCGGTATTAAGTCCGGACGCGGGTCACCCATCATGCCCCAATAGCGCAAGACCACCAAAACAGCACTATAGGAATACATGTCTTCAACTAGTTGCTCTTCAGTCAGTTCTTTACCTGAGGCCCTGTACCTACGTTCTAATTCATCCAAACATAAATCTTTAGTTTTTTTGTCTTTGATGAACATACAATTGACGTAAGCATTTGAATCAAACAATTCCAAAGCTCGATGACGATAGCTCTTCTTCTTCTTTTTCCTGCAAATCTCTTCGCCCGCTGGCAATCCGCCTGACGCCCCGCCTTCCATGCAACGAATGTAAGCTCCAGTGTACCGGTACTCATCTGCTCTGACATATTCATCATCCAGAACTTTATACAATAGGTCTAGCCTCTTAGCTTGCCAAAGCCCTGCTGCTAATGGATCTAACATTTCTCCGATATGATAGCCGAACTGATGTTTGTAATAGAGTTCTATCGCTTGCTGATACCGTTCTGCGCGCAGTAACAGTTTTATTCCTCTATCCGCTGCTAGATTCTGGGAATAAACACCATCTCCCAAAGGGTACATGTTCATTAGTTCTTCGAACCGTTCATACGAAGCGAAAACCAAAGGGAGAATAAAGCTGGAAACCTGATGTCTTTGATGTTCATCAGGAATAGTGGCAACGATGTTATTAACTGTAGAAGTTCAGACCTGATCTGACAGTTTCCGGATTTTGATGCGGTGTCTGTCGGATCAAATTCAGTTTATGAACTTGGCCTTCCAGATTTCTTTGCCCTCTATCATTGTCTCAAATGGCGTTCTTCCGCAAC
>CAJQQZ010000175.1 GCA_905480575.1 uncultured Alphaproteobacteria bacterium
CTTGTTGTTAGGATTGCCGCGCTTAAGTGCCATTTGGTCTGCTCTACTTGCCGCGACTTTGGTGGCACTTTCTATCGCTGTCTATTGGCATTTGTTTGCCGAGTACCTAATTTTGCTCAGTCCCATTTTGGTGAGTTTCACGATCCTAACAACCTATTTGGCAGGGTCGGCTGCGCATTTCTTGATCACAGAAAAAGAGGGGCGGTTTGTTAGAAACGCATTCGGGCTCTATTTGGCACCCACGATGGTGGAGAAACTGGCGTCCAACCCTGAAGAGTTAGTGCTTGGGGGACAGGAAAGAGAACTAACCGTCCTTTTTTGTGACATCAGAGGCTTTACGTCTCTGTCCGAAGGCATGGATCCAACTCAGTTAACGACGCTGCTCAATGACTTCCTGACTCCAATGACCACGGTCTTGCTCAAAAATGGTGCAACAATCGACAAGTACATGGGTGATGCGATTATGGCATTTTGGAATGCACCCATTGGTCAAGACAATCACCGCGAGCTTGGGTGCCAGAGCTTGTTAGACATGAGGAAGGGGCTAGTTGAACTAAACATGGTGGCCCCTAAGCCCATCAACATTGGCATTGGCCTAAACACCGGCCCTTGCTGTGTTGGAAATCTGGGCTCTCATCAACGATTCAGCTATTCCGCCATTGGCGATTCAGTCAATGTCGCGTCCCGGGTCGAAGGCCAAACTAAGTTCTACGGTTTGGACAATCTAGTCACCGAGGCTTCGTTGCCCAACCAAGAAGCTTTTGCTGTTATTGAAATTGATTCAGTTGCTGTTGTCGGTCGCAGCGAACCCTTGAATATCTTCACGATTATCGGCGATAAAGCGCTAGGGGAAACGGCTCAGTTCAAGGCATTCAAGTTAGAACACCAAGAACTGATTTCTCTCTATAGAATCGGAGAAATTGACAGGGCGCAAAAAGCTCTCGATAGATCACGGGAGTTGGCTAAGACTATCCATCCACTTGCGAAACTCTACGATCTTTATCAAGAACGTTTGGATTTACTCAACACTAACGGTCTCCCCGATGATTGGGACGGTGTCTACCGTAGTACGTCCAAGTAAACGCTGTCTACTTTGCCCGTTTTTCCAAGGAAGTGACGAGGCGTTTGCTGACTTTGCCGGTAACTTTCAATTTGTTATCTTTTTGAAACTTCTTAATGGCCGTGGTTAGAGTTGCGTTTTCAACGCCATCAACCCGTCCAGGATTGTACCCGAGTTTCTTCAGCAAAGTTTCGACCTTCTTCACAGTTGCATCGGCTTTTGGCTTAGCCTCTGAAGTCTTCTTCTTTGTCTTGCTGGTTGAGCTAGAGCCGGAGCTTCCTTGTTCCTTAACTCTCTTTTCCAAAGATTTGATCAGGGTTTTGCTTGTTTTGCCCGTTTCCTTGAGCTTGAAGTCCTTTTGGAACTTCTTGATCGCTTTGGTCACAGTGGCATTTTCAACCCCGTCAACACGTCCAGGGCTGTAGCCAAGCTGCTTCAAAAGCGTCTCGATTTTCTTCACGTCCGCTGATGGCTTGGCATCGGACTTAGCGGGGGAGGATGACTTTGAACTAGTCTTCTTGGCTGGCTTGTCTTTATCCAGCCGCTTCTCAATCGAAGTGATGAGGCGATTAGAAACCTTGCCCGTTACTTTCAATTTATTGTCAGTTTGGAACTTCTTGATCGCTTTCGTGAGAACAGCATCACTCACCCCGTCAACCTTACCCGGAGTGTAACCGGATTTCTTTAGAAGCCTTTCTACTTGCTTGACTTGAGGAGAAGAGCCTTCGTCTGGAACCGTCTTTTTAGGCTTGGTCTTTTTCTTTGTAGTACTGGTTTTACTGTCGGAATTTTTCTTCTTGGCACTACTGCCCTGGTGACAATGATACTGCTCAATCTTACGATTGTTGTGACAACCGTCTTCATTCAGACCACCACTATGCGCAAACGAAGAGCTCATTGAGGCCAATGACATTAGAATGCTCACAAAAACTGTGCCTAGGATTTGAAGAAAAAATTTCAAGGTTTACTCCAGCAAGTTCATTTCCATTTCACTGAAGCAACTATATTGTTCAACCAACTAATGTAAAATTTTATTTAGTTTTTCATACAAAGCGCACGCTTTTCATTCCATTAAAGTCAAGACACCCTCAAGTGGCTTCTTCTTAAGCGCGATTTCAGGGATCTCCGCCGAATCCGCTTGATGCCCGACAGTTATAATCATTGTTGGTTTGTTTGACCTGGGCTGCCCACAGATTTCTGTCAAGAAAGCCATTGGGTTTGGTGTGTGTGTCAACGTTGAAAGTCCCGCCATGTGTAAAGCCGTTAATAGCATCCCCGTCGCGATACCAACGGATTCAGGAACGTAGTAGTTTTTGTAATGGCTACCGTCTTCTCTGACACCATAGCGTTCAGCAAAAACCACTATCAACCAAGGCGCGGTCGTCAGGTGAGGTTTTGACGGGCCGGTGCCAATTGGTTCCAGAGCGGAGATCCATTCGTCCCCTGCTCCACCTGCATAGAATTGCTCTTCTTCCTTTTCGGCGGCCTCTCTAATCTGGCGCTTTAAATCGGGGTTTGAAATAGCAACAAAATGCCATGGTTGATGATTGGCACCACTGGGAGCCATCCCTGCGGTTTTAATACATTGTTTGATCACATCGGCGGCGACGGGATCATCTTTGTAATCACGAATCGTGCGGCGATCCACCATCGCCTTGTGGAAGGCATCAGCAGCCGCTATCATCTCCCCATTCGTTTTCTGAATCCTTTTGGGAGCCAGAACAGGCTTGTATTTAGAAATCATTTCTCTTGTTTCATTATTAGTTCGCTAAACTCAACGCGTAAGAAGATTGTTAACTAATGACTAAACAATGAACCTGTGGCAAGCTGTCTCAAATGACAAATGACGGTTAGCGTAGCTCTTGCGAACTCAACGATCCGTCATATATTCAGACTACTGTATATACGAAAAGGATGCGCTGACTATGCTTAAGAACTGGACACCAGATGTTGAAGGCTTTTTCGATGAAGCCACCAACGCCGTTTGCTACATAGTCAAAGATCCGCATTCTCAATCTTGCGCTATCGTCGATTCCGTGTTGGATTTCGAAATTGCTTCGGGCACGATCTCCACTGAGTTCGCTGATATGCTTTTAGCAAAAGTCGCCTCGAGAGATCTGAAAGTCGAATGGGTCTTGGAAACCCACGTCCATGCGGACCACCTTTCCGCTGCCCCTTATTTGGCCGACAAGACCGGTGCAAAAATTGGCATCGGTTCCCGCATCGATGAAGTTCAAAAAGTCTTTGGCAAGGTATTTAACGCGGGCACCGATTTTGAAATGGACGGCAGTCAATTCGACCAACTCTTTGATGATGGTGCGAACTTCTCGATTGGAGGCATGGAAGTTGAAGTTTTCCACACACCAGGTCACACCCCGGCCTGTTTGACTTATCACATCGGCGACACGGCTTTTATCGGCGATACCTTGTTCATGCCTGATTTCGGAACAGCTAGAGCCGACTTCCCCGGCGGAGACGCGCGAGCGCTCTACAAATCAATTCAGAAAATCTTGAGCTTGCCAGCCGAGACCAAACTCTATCTTTGCCATGACTACAAGGCTCCCGGCCGCGATGTCTTTTGTTGGGAGACAACGGTGGCTGAGGAGCTAGAAAAGAATATTCATGTGGGCGGCGGCAAATCGGAGGAGGAATTCGTTGAGTTCCGTACCACGCGCGATGCACAGCTGTCCATGCCCAAGTTGATCATCCCATCAATCCAAGTCAACATGCGCGCAGGTCAACTGCCACCGACTGAGGACGACGGTAACCATTACCTAAAGGTTCCGATCAACAAATTAAGAAATCTTGGGAGCTAAAGCCCTCTTCGCTTAGTTGTTGCATTTAACAATGGACCCTAAAACTCTATCCGCATATCTCGCGTTCCTTAAAAACGCGGGGCAATTGAAGGATACGCTCCGTTCTGCTCATACTACCGAAGGCCGGCAAGAAAGCACGGCTGAGCATACCTGGCGGCTTTGTTTATGGGTCCTCGTTTTCAAAGGTGAATTCCCTGAACTCGATGTTGAAAAGCTTCTAAAAATCTCAGTCCTTCACGATCTAGGGGAGGCGATCTCTGGTGACATTCCAGCCGTCGATCAAGACCCCAAACTTTCCAAATCCGATGATGAACGCCGCGATCTGGAAACGCTTTTGTCGCCTCTTCCTGCAGAACGACAACGAGAGTTCCTAGATCTTTGGGACGAGTATGAAAATGCCAGCTCTCCTGAAGCGAAGATGATTAAAGGCCTCGATAAGCTAGAGACAATCATGCAGCACAACCAGGGTGCTAATCCTCCTGATTTCGACTATGAATTCAATCTGACCTATGGCGAGAAACACACATCCAGCCACCCTCTTTTACGCGCGATCAGGGAATTTCTTGATGAAAGCACAGCTGCTCGAGCGAACGAAGACTAACGCCTACTTGATGTAGGGCTCGCCAATCGCTTTTGGTGGATTGGCTTTGCCAATGAACCCAGCCAATAGAAGCACCGTCATGATGTAAGGCAGAGCAAGCATAAGCTGGGTTGGCACTTCACCAATGAGCGGCAAAGGCACGCCTTCCAACCGAGAAGAAGCGGACTCAAGAAAACCAAACAATAAACAAGCGAGTAGAGCCGGAACTGGACGCCATTTGCCAAAGATCACAGCGGCCAGAGCAATGTAACCCTTCCCTGCTGACATCTCGCGCACGAAACCGGCGCCCTGTGCCGTTGAAAGATAAGCGCCAGCGATACCACACAACAGACCCGCCAAGATCAAAGCTCTATAGCGAAGCCAAATAACAGATACGCCTGCACTATCGACCGCAGCAGGTACTTCACCAACAGCCCTCAGCCTCAATCCAAAACGCGTCTTATAAAGAATGAAAGCAGAAACTGGGACTAGGAACAGCGCAAGGTACACCAGCATGTTATGCCCGGATATCAACTCTCTGTAGATTGTGCCCAAGATCGGAACGTGGTTGAACAGATCAACAAGCCACCATTCGGTCGGCCCAAAACGTTCGCCTTTTGCCAGCAGCGGCGTTTGCCCACCCTGGCGGAACAAAGCAATGCCAATGGTTACAGTTAAACCAGAGGCCAGGATGTTGATCGCCAGCCCGCTGACCACCTGATTGCCGCGATGGGTGATGCAAGCAAAACCATGGATCATGGACATGCACACAGATGCCAGGATTGCTCCCCCTACGCCTAACCATGGTGATCCCGTAGTATGCGCGACAGCAGCTGCCACGAAAGCACCCGTTAACAGCTTCCCTTCAAGCGAGATGTCAATCACGCCAGATCGCTCTGAAAAAATCCCGGCCATGGCGCAAAGAATAAGCGGTGTTGCTAAACGGATTGTGCCGTCAAAAGTATAAAGCAGCTGAAGCGCGAACTCAGACATGATCCAACTCCTTGGGCTTGATCAGCCTAGCCAACAGACGTGCCATTGGCGGATTTAGCATATGGACCAAAGCACCACAGAAGAGGATAATCAGACCTTGGATGAGAAGGACCACTTCTCGGGTGATCGTTCTAAATTCGAAATCCAATTCCGCCCCACCTTGGTAAAGAGCGCCAAACAAAAGCGAAGCTAAGAAGATCCCAATGGGATGGTTTCGTCCCATGAGAGAAACGGCGATCCCAGTAAAACCAAACCCAGCCGTGAAATTGAGAATGACTTTGTGTTGGACACCCAGAATTTCATTTACTGACATGAGACCTGCGATCCCACCCGAGATAGCAAGGGTGATGATGATGATACGAGATACATTGATGCCAGCATAGTGAGCCGCTTCAGGGTTCTGTCCAACCGCGCGGATCTCATAACCGAGCTTTGTTTTCCAAATTAGAACCCAGAAAACAAAGAGCGCAATGATAGCCAACACAAAAGAAAGGTTGAGCGGAGAGCTTGCGACTTTGAAACCTACGTAACCCAACAAAGAAGCTATCTTGGCCATCTCTGCCGATTCTGCAATTCTGACGGTCTGTGAAGACATCTGCCCGGGCGCCATCAGTGGACCGGACAACAGCCAGACCATCAGAGAAGCTGCGATGAAGTTGAACATGATTGTTGTGATAACGATGTGGCTGCCGCGTTTGGCCTGCAAATAGCCAGGAACAAGCCCCCAAAAGGCACCAAACAGAGCCGCCATCATGATCGCCAGAGGTAGCGCAATGAGAAGCGGTAACGATGGTGCCAAGAATACCGCGACCAGTCCAGCGCCAAGTCCGCCAACATAAGCCTGCCCTTCCCCGCCAATGTTGAACATCATGGCGTGGAAGGCGACGGCCACTGCCAAGCCCGTGAAGATGAAATTAGTGGTGTAATAAAGCGTGTAACCAAGACTGCCAGGAAAAACGAAAGCGCCTTTCAACATCACAATCAGCGCCGTCCAAGGGTTTTCACCAATAGCGAAGATGATGACGCCGCAAATGATCAGTGCAATCGATAGGTTGATGATCGGCAGAAGGAAGACATCAGCCCATCTGGGCAATGGCGGTGTTACAGCGCTCATGCGGCTTGATCCGAAGAAAGGCCCGCCATCATGAGGCCCAGTTTCTGCTCGTTGGCCTCCTCGCGGTCCAGAATGCCAACCTGCTTTCCAGCGTTCATCACCATGATGCGGTCAGAAAGCCCCATGATCTCGTCGAGCTCCACCGAGACAAGTAAGATGGCACAGCCAGCGTCACGAAGCGCGATTAGCTGCTTGTGAATGAATTCGATAGCGCCGATATCAACACCTCTAGTTGGCTGTCCAACGATCAAGACTTTGGGGTTAGCGTTCATTTCTCGAGCAATCACGATTTTCTGCTGATTGCCGCCGGAAAAATTCTTGGCTTTGAGATTAGGGTTTGTTGGGCGGATGTCATAGGTATCCATTAAGGTACGACAGTGTGCGGTGATAGCTCGGTTGTCCAAAAATTTGCCTTGCCCAGCCAACGCGCCATCGTGTTGTCCCAGAACAATGTTCTCCTGAGCTTCGAACTCTAGAACCAAACCGTGATGGTGACGGTCTTCTGGAATATGGCCCACACCCATCGCGCGTACTGACTTTGGATCTTTAGGGTCTTTCGCGGTAATCGTCTGCCCGAGCACTTGAATTGATCCAGATGTTGCTTGCTGCATACCAGCCAGGATCTCCAGCAATTCGCTTTGGCCATTGCCCGCAACGCCGGCAACGCCGAGGATTTCACCGGCACGGACTTCGAAGCTCATTTTCTTTAGCAACTCTTGACCGCCTGAGGAGGTCAGCGACAAATCTTCTACCGCAAGCAACGGCTCTGCTGGATTTGCTACTCCTCGATCAACATTGAGTAAGACTTGGCGCCCAACCATGAGTTCAGCGAGCTCTTGTGGGTTGGTTTCTCTTGTCTTTCGATGACCAACCATTTCACCGTTACGCATAATCGAAACAGCGTCTGTTATCGCCATGATTTCAGCCAGCTTGTGCGTAATCAGCAGAATTGTGACACCGTCATCGCGTAATACCTTGAGAATTTCGAACAGTTGTTGAGCCTCGTTGGGTGTTAAAACACCTGTCGGCTCATCCAAGATTAGAACCCTCGCTCCACCTTTGAGAGCTTTGATGATTTCCACACGCTGTTGCAAACCGACCGAAAGCTCACTGACTATGGCTTCAGGGTCGACTGTCATGCCGTAATTCTGACCGAGATCATCAAGAACTTTCAGCGTGGCTGTACGTCCTTCTTTGAGCAAAGACCCGCCCTCACTGCCCAACATAACGTTCTCAATTACAGAGAAGTTCGGTACCAACATAAAATGCTGGTGGACCATTCCAATTCCATGGCCGATCGCGTCGGCAGAGGATCGTATGGCCGTTAGTTCACCATCAATCCACATCTCTCCGCTATCGGCGCGATGCAGGCCGTAGAGGATGTTCATCAACGTTGATTTGCCAGCACCATTTTCACCAATGATGCCGTGTATCGTCCCCGCCTCAACGGACAGGTCGACGTCGCGGTTAGCGCGAACCAATCCGAAGGATTTAGAGACAGATTTCAGTTGAAGTGCTAAGGGAGAACCAGTCGCCTGATTCTCCCCGCTTAAGCTTTCAGTCATCAAAAGCTATCTCAACACCCGCCCTACATTGGGCAGTTGTTGTCACTGCGATAGTCGTGAACAGAAACTTCACCAGCAACAATTGCAGCACTTGCGGCGTCCATAGCTGCTTTCATTTCATCGGTGATAAGCGCCGCGTTGTGCTCATCCAAAGCCCAACCAACACCTTCTTCTGCAAGACCGAGGTTGCGAACGCCAGTCTCGAAATCACCGCTCATTGCGTCTTTCATTGTTTGGTAAGCCGCAACATCAACGCGCTTCAACATAGAAGTCAAAACAGAGCCTGGAGCCATATGATTCTGGTTAGAATCAACACCAATTGACATCTTACCAGCATCAGCCGCTGCAGAGATCACACCAACGCCTGTACCACCAGCGGCCTGGTATACAACGTCTGCGCCACGGTCGATTTGAGCCCGTGTCAACTCACCACCTTTAGCTGGATCATTCCAAGCTGACGGGGTTGTGCCTGTCATATTTTGAATAACATTTACGTCGGCGTTCGCTGACTTAGCGCCCTGAACATAACCACAAGCAAAGGCGCGGATCAAAGGAATGTCCATGCCGCCGACGAAGCCAACAGTGCCAGTCTTGGACGCCATCGCAGCGGCGATACCGACCAAGTAAGAACCTTCGTGCTCTTTAAAGGCATATTGGCGTAGGTTTGGATGATCGAGCCAGTTCACGTCGATGATAGAGAATAACTTGTCTGGGTTCTCAGAAGCCACCTTGCTTATCGCGTCAGCTTGAGCAAAGCCTACGCCCAAGACGACGGTTGCGCCGCGCTGAACCATTCGCTGCATCGCTTGCTCACGCTGTGTTTCGTTCGTGACTTCAAATTCCATCACTTCAACACCCGTTTCATCAGTGAAACGCTTGATGCCGTTGTAAACACCTTCGTTGAAGGACTTATCGAATTTAC
Source organism: uncultured Alphaproteobacteria bacterium (assembly GCA_905480575.1). GTDB lineage: Bacteria > Pseudomonadota > Alphaproteobacteria > UBA7985 > CAJQQZ01 > CAJQQZ01. Next base: position 9,051 of record CAJQQZ010000175.1, read on the forward strand.
CGCCCATATCATAGATGACAGCTGGCTTGAAATCAGCGGCCTGAGCCACTGTAGCAACGGCCATCGCTGTGGCGGCTGCAAAAAATTTCACTAAAGACTTCATAACTTCCTCTCCTTGTAGGGCACCTTCTTGGTGCAAATTTTACTTCAATCCAATTTCACGCAGTCGCTCGTCAAGAAACTCCCCGGCGGTTTGCTCATCCAATTTAACTTCTGGTCTCGGATGCACAAACAAGGGCATTGAGTAGCGCGAACGGTTCTCCTGCTTGGGTGGGTTAATCACCCTGTGAGGTGTCGAACGGTAGTGGCCTTTGGTGGCTTTGGCAAGCATGTCACCAGAATTGACAGTGATATATCCCGCCTGGCATGGAACGTCATGCCAGTTGCCTTCAATATCTTGAGCCTGAAGCCCTGGTTCGCTTCCAGTCACCAACAAAGTGATCAAATTTATGTCTTCATGGGCTGCCGCTCGCACCTCGCCAGCCTCGACCGATTCGTCGAGTGGCGGGTAGTGAATGATGCGCAGCAAATTCGCTTCACTGCCATCAATCATCGAGGTTAACGCTTCAGACAGACCATCTTTCACTTCTTTTGGGCTCTCCTGATCAAGCCAAGACAGCAACAATCGACCCATATCCAGCATTTTTGAATGAAACGATCGTGTAACTTCCTCAACTGATGGCGGCACCGAAGCGTTTTGGTAGACGTGAAAGAACTCCTTCAGATCTTTATGTTGAGCCCCCTTCGCGTTTTCCGATTTGAACCCGAAATATCCGTTCTGAGCGCCATCTTTTGGTGCAAAATCTGTTTTGCTGTCGTCAGCAAAGAAATCCGCCCATACACCATACATGGCATCAATCTCTCCTGGCGTGATCGGATGATTCTTCAGGATAGCAAAGCCCGTTTCTTTAAGAGACCTAACAAACTGTTTCGATGCATCTACTTCATTAGGGTCAATCGCTAGAACGTTAAATTCAGTCATGATATTTCTTTCCTTAGGAACCTGACTTGATCGTCTCAAGAAATAGAGATCTGACAGCTTCTTCATCAACCTTCAGACAAACAGCGATGTCAGGGCGATTATCGTTAGCAACAACCGTTTCCCCAACCCGTTCGCCATCGTTCACAACGGTCAAGGCCTTGGGCTCCGTGCCGAAGAACTCTGGACGGATGATCGAGATTACGGCTGCCGGGTCGTGCATGTAACATCCGCGGAAGCCATTCGCTTCGATATGGAAGTCAAAATAGAACTGTGAGATCTTGTTCAAGAAGCCACCGAGTTTTGGTGACGCCTCGGCCAATCCTGTGAATTCGTCCGGCGTGCACTTGACTTGGTGTGTAACGTCTAACCCAACCATTGTCACATCCCAGTACGCAGCGAATACTTTGTCTGCCGCTTCAGGGTCCTGCCAGATGTTGGCCTCGGCATAGGAGGTGACATTGCCTCCCTCAGCCAGCGAACCACCCATCACGGTCACAGACTTCACTTTCTCTGTGATCGTTGGATCCAATTCCAGAGCCAACGCAATGTTCGTTAAAGGACCAACAGGACAAAGGACAACTTCACCAGGGTGCTTATTCACTTCTGCACAAATGAATTCGGCAGCACTCAGTCTATGTGGCAGTGTCTTCGGTTCTATCGGCGGCAAAGTGCCAAAACCGTCATGGCCATGAACTTCCCAAGCAACCTCTTTTGAAGCTTGAACGATAGGTTTTTGAGCTCCTCCCGCAACGGGTACATCAGAACCCGCAAGTTCAAGCAAAACACGAGCGTTTCTGGTCGCGATGTTAGTTGTAACGTTACCGAATATCGATGTCAGTCCTATCAGCTCTATCTCCGGATGGAGACAAGCAAACAAAACGGCCATCGCGTCGTCGACGCCGGGATCCGTATCAATGATAACCTTCGTTGCCATGGTTTAGAGTTCTCTTTCTTTTAAGAAGGCTTCTACTTCTTCTTTTGACGGAATAGCATCAGCGGCACCAGGCCTCGTCACCTGAATAGCACTAGAGGCGGCAGCGAAGGCAAGCGCCTCTTCACCGCTTCCGTTTAGTGCATAAGAAGCTAGGAATGCCCCAAGAAACGTATCGCCTGCGCCCGTCGTGTCACTAGCGGAGACATTGAAAGCTGCGTGAGTAAAGACCTTGCCATGAGCGCGAAGTTCCGCACCATTTGCTCCTTTGGTCACAAGAACCATCGGTACAACCGCGTCGTTGAGTTCAGCGCCCAAATGTTCAGCCAGTTGCTTTTCTTCACCCTCATTGACGGCCAACAGATCAACCGTGCCAATCATCTCCCAGGCTGCATCTGCCGAAAAAGGAGCAGCGGCATATGCAACTTTGTAGCCTTTGACTTTCGCCTTTATGCCAATCTCAGCTGTGAGGTTGGTTTCATTCTGTAACAGGACCCAATCTTTGGTGGGGTCACCTTTTGCTAAAACCGCATCAACCTGTTCGAAGGTCAGCTCTAGGTTCGCGCCACTGAAAATGACGATCTGGTTTTCTCCCTCATCATCAACTAAGATCACAGCATGGCCAGTTGGCTCGGCTACTTCTTTGATGTCAGATAGCTCTACACCGTGGCTTTTGATCTGCTCTAGAACCCAGTCGCCATCCGGTCCCACTGCACCAACATGTTTGACCTCGGCCCCTGATTTGTGCGCTGCAATGGACTGGTTAACCCCCTTGCCACCTAGAAAGCGATCGCAGGACTTCGCCGCCAGCGTTTCGCCTGGTTTCGGCATTGCCGTAACCCGGTAAACGTGATCGACGTTGATGGATCCAAAATTGATAATCATAGAGACAAACTAACAGTTCCAAGTCAGGTTCAGAAGTATCTTAATCTTCGGCAATATCTTCTGCCCAAAGCTCTGGCTTTTCTTCGATAAATCTGGTCATCAAGGCGATGCAGTCGGCATCGTCAACAACCTCAACCTCCACGCCACGAGACCGCAAGAAATCTTCGTTGCCGCCAAAGGTTTGATTCTCACCGACAACCACACGAGGAATGCCAAATTGGATAATCGTGCCGGTACACATCATGCAGGGACTAAGTGAGGTATAAAGCGTAGTATCTTTGTAGGTCCGCTGCCGCCCAGCCTTGCGCAATGCATCCATCTCGCCATGTGCGATCGGATCACCGCCTTGCACGCGTTGATTTCGACCTTGAGACACAAGTTCATCGCCTCGTGCCAAAACTGATCCAATCGGACAACCGCCTTCTTCAAAACCTGCCAACGCTTCTTCATAAGCGACACGGAGAAATTTCTTATCGGTATCAGTGAGTGCCATGACGTCGAATCCCTTCAATTGAACGTGAATGTTACGGTGACTTGCCAGCCCTGGCAACCAAAGTAATGGATTTTATGAGCATAAGATTTTAGGCTCCAGAAACAACCAATAAAAGCGAACAGCTCAATGCGCCGTCTCCTTACCACCGCACTATTTTTCTCGATCTCGATCGGCAGCTCGCAGGCAGCCGATGAATGGAAAGCAGAGAAAATATCTGCAACTAGCTTTCCAATAGAAATTGTTGTTGATTCCAGACAGCGAAGCCCAGGTGGTTTGCCAGATGGAAGAGTAGCTGTGCGACAGGCAGTCGGCGATATCAAGAGCGCATGGTATTCCGGGCCAACTCGGCGTTACGGTCATGGCATTCTCGGTGACAGTATCGAAGCTGGCGTGTTGAATGTTGTTGGCCAAGGAGGGCGAACCTACTCCGTCACCTTGCCAGAAGACCAAGTATTTGAAGATCTAACGCCAAGGTTAGTTGATCTAGACAGGGACGGTACTGTTGAGGTTATCACGCTTCGCTCTTCTATTAACGACGGCGGGTCTGTGGCTATTTTCGGCCTGAGAAATGACCAATTGGTCGAGAAAGCAACAACACCCTTTATCGGCCGATCATACCGCTGGCTAAACATCGCGGGTATTGCAAACTTCTTTGGTAGGTCGTCGAAAGAAATTGCGTTCGTCGAAACCCCACACATCGGCGGCACTCTTTTCCTCTATCGCTATGACGGGCAGCGAATGACAAAAGTCGCTCAACTCTATGGCTTTTCAAACCACGCAATCGGCAGCATAGAACAGCGCTTGTCAGCTGTTGCCGATGTTGATGGTGATGGCGTGCCAGACTTGGCCGTGCCGTCAAACAACCGCGGCGCCCTTAGACTTCTGACCTTTGCGTCGGGCTCCGCAGAGGAGATAACTCAGATCCATTTGCCCGCCTCTATCGACAAAGCCATCGCTGTCGAAGGGGAAGGTCGAAACCTTGGTTTCATCGTTGGGCTTAGAGATGGCTCTGTTTTCAAAATCACGAGGTAGTAAATGGATATCGCCTTTATCGGAGCTGGCATAATGGGCCATGGCATGGCCTGCAACTTGCTATCAGCAGGTCACAAGGTTGCTGTTATTGCACATAAGAACAGAGCCCCCATAGAAGACCTCATATCCAGAGGCGCGGAAGAAGCGACGTCTTACAAGGAGTTAATCACCGGCAAGGTTGCCGTTTTCATATGCGTAACAAACAGCATGATTGCGGAAGAAGTGATTGATCAAATTGGCCCTTTCCTTAAAGAAAAGGCACTGGTCATTGACACGACAACAAACGAACCTGAGGCACCCATTCGGCTGGCTGCCAAGGTTATGGTGGCAGGAGGCCGTTACGTCGAGGCACCGATCACAGGCGGTGTGACACAAGCAGCCAACGGTGTTTTGGGCGCCATTGTAGCCTGTGATGAGCAAGATTTTCTTGAGGCGAAAGAGCTTCTCTCTGCCTGTTGCAAGCAGGTCGAGCATTTCGGCTCTATCGGCATGGCTGCCAAGACAAAACTAGTCTCCAATTTCCTGGCGCTCGGCACAGCGACTTTGGTTGTTGAAACTTTCAATCACGCCAGATCTTTAGGCGTGGATTGGAGAAAACTCTACGAATTGGCCCAACTGGGATCAGGGAACTCCTCTGCCATGCACCGGATCATCGGCAATGCATTGGAAGGAGACAACAAAGGCTATGTTTTCACCAATGATAATACGTTGAAAGATTTGAGTTATATTCAGAAACTGTTGGAGGATGAGCAGCTCGACGTTCGTTTAGCGGCGACTATGAAATCGATTTACGAGAACACAGTTCAACAAGGCGACGGCGGTCGTATGATTAGCGAGCGATTAACGACATCCGACGAGGAATAAATTCTGATGACAATGAAAAACTACGATCCAGCGAAGACAGAGCTCTTTCTTGACCAAGCCTACTCTCTTTCAGACCTCCACGACGCGATGACTTTCTATGATGTTTGGGCAGATGACTATGATGAGCAAATGGAAAAGCGTTTGGGTTACATAGCGCCTCGTGTCATGGCAGAGAAGCTAGCGCCTTTCGTCTCAAACAAAGAGGCAGAGATACTGGATGTCGGCTGTGGCACAGGCCTCACCAGTCATTACTTGAAGTCCGCTGGGTTCAAAACTTTCGACGGTGTCGACATCACAGTTGCTATGCTGGAGAGAGCAAAAGCCAGAGGCATCTATCGGAACCTGATTGAAGGCGACATCACTAAACCCATCGATCTTCCTTCAGAGAGTTATGACGCGCTGATCTCTTCCGGTACTTTCACGCTCGGTCATGTCGGCTCTGAGCCGATTTTTGAGCTTGCAAGGCTGTTGAAACCGGGCGGGTATTTTGGCTGTTCCATTCACCAGGACATTTGGTCAAGATTGGGGTTCGAAGACAAATTCGCTGCGTTGGCTGACAAAGGTGAAATGAAGCAGATTGACATAACAAAAGGCGAGTTCTTTGTCGGTTACGGCGATGTCGCTCGTTACTTCATCTTTCAAAAGCTCTAACAAAAAAGGGTGCAAGCCAATCGACTTGCACCCAGTTGGGGAGGCTAGCGGATGTCGCCGCTAAGTAAACTCAGGGTATGCCTCGACGCCGACCTCGGCTTTATCGAGGCCGTCATATTCGTCTTCCGCTGAAACCCGGATGCCAATGGTCATTTTCAGAATGAACCAGAGAGCGCCACTCGCGGTCGCAGCGAAAGCGCCATAAGCGAGAATTCCGATTACCTGCGTCATCAGGCTGGCATCACCGTTTGTAAGCACAACAGCCAAGGTTCCCCAGATCCCGGCCAACAGGTGCACCGGAATAGCGCCGACAACGTCGTCAATCTTCAGTTTGTCCAAAAATGGTACGGCGAAAACAACGATCACACCTCCAACAGAGCCGATTAAAATGGCTGTTAAAGGGCCGGGTGTGAGAGGTTCGGCAGTAATGGACACCAGACCAGCGAGTGCACCGTTGAGTGCCAGCGTCACATCAACCTTCTTGTAAATCACAGCCATGATTAGGATCGCCGCAATCACGCCACCAGCAGCGGCGAAATTAGTGTTGATAAAGATGCGGGACACGTCAGACGCATTGGTATTGTCACCAAAAGCAAGCTGTGAACCGCCGTTGAAACCGAACCAACCGAGCCATAGAATGAATGTACCCAGGGTTGCTAAAGGAATTGAAGAACCGGGCATTGGGTTTACGCGCCCGTCTGGGCCGTATTTACCCTTCCTGGCCCCGAGAATGATCGCTCCGGTCAAAGCCGCCCAACCACCAACAGAGTGGACAATAGTAGAGCCGGCAAAGTCCAAGAAACCAAGACCATCTAACCAGCCTGCGCCCCACTTCCAAGACCCCGAAATCGGATAGATCACACCGGTAAGGATCGCAACAAAGATCAAAAAGGGCAGCAGTTTTATCCGTTCGGCCACCGCGCCAGACACGATTGAGGCTGTTGCGGCACAAAAAACCATCTGGAAGAACCAGTCAGAACCAACAGAATAGTCGCCTTCGTTGATCGCGCCAGCTGTTGGCCAGCTGTAGGGCAACCATGATCCGATGAAGCCACCGTCAACTCCGCTGTACATCAATGAATACCCAAAGATCCAGAACATGATGCCAGAAATCGAGTAGAGCGCTATGTTCTTTAGACACTGCATCGAAACGTTTTTCGATCTGACTAATCCGGCCTCTAGCATTGCAAATCCAGCAGCCATAAACATGACGAGGAACCCACCGACCAAGAATAGCAGAGTGTTGAAGACAAAAGCAGTTTCAGACCTCAGCGATTCAAGCGTCAGTTCTTGAGCAATGGCACCGGCGGGGAGTAACGCGAAGAACGACCCCGCTCCTGCGGCTATAGCGAGATTAAATTTGGTACTGGTAGTGAACATCTTCTGTTCCTAATTCCTTGATTGATTGCAGTTATCACAGAGCGTCGAGACCGGTTTCACCGGTGCGAATGCGCATGGCCTCTTCGAGATTGAGGACAAAGATTTTGCCATCACCGATCTTCCCTGTTTTGGCGACGGCAGCGATCTCCTCGACCACCTGAGGCGCTTTCTTTGCGTCGACAGCAATCTCAATTTTCACCTTTGGAAGGAAGTGTGTTTCGTACTCGGCGCCGCGGTAAATTTCAGTTTGGCCCTTTTGTCTGCCATAGCCTTTAACATCCGTTGCAGTGATGCCGTCGACGCCAAGAGCGGTTAGTGCTTCTCTCACCTCATCAAGCTTGAAAGGTTTTATAATTGCAGTGACGATCTTCATGATTTTGTCTTGTCTCTCGTTGGAAATTCATATTTCCATCCTTGGATAGACTTGACTTGTGTTGCCGAATAGAGCTATTTTTTATGCACACCGTTGCAAAAAATGCACCACATGAGATTTTCGATGCGCTACTTAATGCCGTACAACTATCTTCTTGCCATTGCCGAAGCGGGGTCTATTCGAAAAGCTTCCGAGGTCCTGGCCATCACACCCTCTGCTCTGAACAGGCGGTTGCTTTCAATCGAAGAGGAACTGGGCGTTCCTTTGTTTGAGCGCCTGCCTGAAGGGGTGAGGCCGAGCACAGCCGGGGAAATATTCCTGCAACATGTTCGAGAGCAGATTTCGGAAATGGACCGGGTTCAATCAAGGATCGCTGACCTTTCCGGCATGCGGCTTGGTCGCGTGTCTATAGCCGTCAGCCATGAGGCATCCGGCCCTTTCTTAAGTGATCAAGTAGCAACCTACCGGGCAAATTTTCCTGCGGTAACCTTCGATGTCCGCCTATGCTCAAGACAGAAAGCAACCGACGCACTTCTTGGATATCATGTTGACATAGCGCTGCTTTTCGAACCGAAGAAGATCGCGGATTTTCAAATAGCCTTTTCCGTCAAACAGCCTTTTCGGGCTCTCGCTGGCTCTTCGCACTCGTTGATTGGTACAAAGCCGGTTAGGCTTTACGAACTGGCAGACTACCCCTTGTTGCTGCCGCCGAAGCACTCTGCCGTAAACCAAATGGTCAAGGCGGCCGCTCTTAAACAAGGTATCAATATTAAGCCCGCTATCGAAGCAGACAGTCCTTGGAGTTTTCACTCTCTCGTTTCGGACCAAGATCATGTCGCTGTTGAACTGGCATTAAATTCTGTCTCTCGGAGCGACAAACAAGACCTGCAATCAATAGCCATCGATGAGAGAGATCTTCCATCAGGTTTTCTTTTTGTAGGCTTTCTGAAGAGCCGAACCTTACCGGTAGCCTCTGCTCGGTTTCTAGAACAGTTGGTCGAAGCCTTAGCTGCCGACGGTAAGGACTAAAGAAAGAAAGCCTTAGGCGAGGAAGATAACTACACCCTCGCCCGCTTTTCTGCCGGTCGCAAAGCAAGCCTGCAGCAAGAAGCCCCCAGTAGGCGCTTCCCAATCCAGCATCTCTCCGGCTACGAAGACGCTTGGCACAGTCTTAAGCATGAGATTTTCGTCAACCTCATCAAGCCGAACGCCACCCGCCGAAGAGATGGCTCGGTCAATCGGTTGGGAAGCAGTGATCTTGAGTGGCACCGCTTTGATCAACGCCATCAACTGTCCAACCGACAAGCTGGCAAGAGCCTGCTCCCTCAGAAGTGCTATCGCAGGCGGGGAAAGGCCAATTCGCCTGAGCTTGTTAGAAAGTGAAAGCGACTTCTTTAGCTTTTCGAATTTGGCCTGTAGACTTTCAGCATCCAAATCTGGCCGCAAGTCGACGAGCAATTCGACCGGCTTATTCTCGACGAGAGAGTCTCTGATTGTTCCAGACAAGGCATAAACAGCGCCGCCTTCTATGCCCTCCGCTGTAATCATAAGGTCGCCCCGCGAATGCTGGTCTTCGAACTTTAAATCCACGTTCTTAATGGGCTGTCCGGCAAAGCGCTCCTTGAGCACCTCAGACCAAAAGACATGAAACCCCATATTGGAAGGTTCCAGGGGATCGACCATCACGCCATTGGTTTGTAAAATTTCCTGCCACAACCCGTTTGAACCCAACTTCGCCCAGCTACCACCACCAAGCGCAAGGACGGTTGCATCCGTCTGTACGACAACATCCCTACCTTCATGATCAAACTTGAGTTGGCCTTGCTCATTCCAACCCAACCAGCGATGCTTCAGATGAAAGCTCACGCCTTTTTCGTCTAGCCGACGGAGCCAAGCGCGTAACAACGGCGACGTTTTAAAGGATTCAGGGAAGATACGGCCCGAACTACCGATGAAGACTGGCTGGCCTAACCCCTCGCTCCACGTCTTAAGAGCATGTGGATTGAAGGCCTCAATCATTGGCCGCAACCAATTGCCAGACTCACCGTACTGAGCCATGAAAGGTTCAGAGGCCATGGAATGACTAAGGTTCAAGCCACCACGGCCCGCCATCAAGAATTTTCGTCCAAGAGACGGCATCTGCTCATAGACCGAAACGGACAGCCCGGCATCAATTGCGACTTCTGCCGCCATTAATCCAGCTGGACCACCGCCAATGATTACCAAGGTTTTGCTCATAAGATTTCTATATCAACCTGCGAGCGCTTTGAATTCATCAATCGTCGCTTTGGGCACGTTCAATCCTTGCTCTTCACAGATCTCACGCCCATTGAGACGTTTTTGCCCTGGCAATCTGGTACCATTTTGAGCCAGCATTTCACCAAGCAAAGCCTCAAGCCTGTTAGCAAAAAGATCATGCGTGGCACCTGTATCAATCGCCAAGATGAATTGCCCAACCGAAGGTGGCTCACCTTCGCCATCAAAGAAGGAACTGGCCTCGAAACTATAATTGGAACCAGTGACCGTGGCTGCCAAAATCTCAACCAGCAAAGCAAGTGCAGCCCCTTTTGCATCACCCATGGGTATCATAGAACCGCCGAGTGCTGCTTTCGGATCTGTGGTGTCATTACCATCTGCGTCCAAAGCCCAGCCTTCAGGAATAGCCTCGCCTGACTTATTCGCTGCCATGATTTTACCGCGCGCAACTTTCGACAAAGAAAGGTCAATGACGAGAGGCGCTTCACCGCCTCGTGGTACGCCAAAAGCAATTGGGTTAGTCCCAAACAAAGGCGCCGAACCACCCCAAGGAGCCATCGCTTTCGGTGTATTGGCGACCATGATCGCCATCAAACCGCTTTCTGCCAACTTCTCCACATGCCTGCTCAGCTGGCCGCAATGATGGGAATTCGAAATGGCAGCGCCCGCGATCCCGTTTGCTTTGGTGACTTCTGTCAGCTTCTCGATTGCAAGCTCAACCGCCGGGTAAGCAAATCCGTTCTTGGCATCGACCTTTATGAACGCCGGTCGATCCTGCGAAACTTCTGGCACGGCGAAACCGTCGACCTTGCCTGACGTTGACTGCGCTGCATAGGAGCTCACTCTGGAAAAGCCATGACCTTTTTGACCGTCTATTTCCGCAGAAACAAGGGCGGCGGCAACAGACTTAGCACTGGCTTCAGAAACCTTTGAATTTACAAAGGCAGCAGTGATCATTGACTCCGCTTGTTCGCGAGTCATGTTTACAACGTCTTGAGACATGGGATTACCTATTGGTTAGCGACGGCCCGCTCTAACATAGGTGCGTAATATTGGAAAGGCGGTGTAGTGACTTCTGGATCCTTCCCTTGGTCATCCCAAACGCGAACCTGGACGATTTCTTTTAGATGCGGGTTATTCTCGAACTCCCGGACCTCATCGTCGCTCATTGGGCCACCTTGTAAACCCAGCGACAAGACAGAAGCTTCAGACAACTGTCCGAAATATTCTTCGTCGGTCGCGCAAAGATAGCGTTTGGCGGCAACGTGATAGCGACAGCAATCGGCAACAAGTTTCGGAAAGAAAGGATCTAACACGGCTGCACCTGCATCCTCGTGATTGTTGTCGATGCCATCATCGGCTGCATTGGCCGGAAACTCACTGGTGTAGTGGCCGATGTCATGCAACAAGGCTGCTGCTATCAGTTCATCACTTGCACCGGCTTGTTCAGCCAGTTGTGCGCCCTGCAGCATATGTTGAGACATAGTGACTTGCTCACCAAGATAGGATTCAGCCCCTCTCCGCTCAAAGATATCTTCGATGAAGGCGACAATATTAGTTCGATCTAACTTATTGAAATCGGGTTTACTCATTGTGCCGCTACCTTCATGTCACGCTCAATCACCGACAACGTCGAATAGAGGCCGTCTTTGTCGGCGTAACAGCCCTGTAGCCAACGAGAGCCCTCACCGGAGTAACCCTTTCTTGCGTGCAACACACGTGTGTTGTCGACAATGAATGACTCACCGGGTTCCAATTTGAAGGAAACGGCCATGTCTGGATCATCGATGATCTCAGCAAACTGTCGATAAGCAGCATAGTAAGCCGCCATTTCATCATAGGGAACATCGACGATAGGCGCGGCAGAACGATTGTTGAAGCGCACACCGATGAGCTCGCCGTCAGGTGCGAGCTCAATCATAGGTCTGCGGCTGCTCAGCAAAGTGTCGCCCATGCCGCCGTATTCAAATCGTGCACAATAGGAACTCAGCAGTCGGAAACCATCCGCATTGGTGTCTCTTAGTTTCTCAGCTGCTTTAAAGGCATCAACCACTTGGGATTCACCACCCTCCGCAGAGTTTTCCAAACAATAGAGAATTTGAAGTGTCGGAACGGGATCTCTGTAAGGGTTATCTGTATGGGCCTGAAGTCCCAAGCCTGTGTAAGCTAAATTGGTTGGGTTAACTTCCGTCCTGACCTCAAACCAAGGGCCGTAGTTGGTTTCCCGTACAAAACCGAACAACTTAGCGACCTCCAGCAAAGAGCCCGACTCAACAGGTCCGCCAGAAAGTTTCGCGAAACCATATCTCTTGACAGCTCGCAGCCAAGTGCCCAGAATTTCACGGTCTTGCTTTGCCTGCGAGAAATCTGCGACCGGCACTGCTGTTTCAAGCACACTGTCCCAAGTCTCTATCTCATCACTCAGCCATCCAGGTTCTTTGTTGTCCTTCTGATCATAGGCATGTGCTTCAAGCCATCCAACGGGGTATGAGACCACCTTCTGTTCAGGCGAAAAGGTTACATCCAAAGCATCACCTGACAACTCCGCTTTAGCAATGCCAATGTCTTGCGGGATGTCCGAAAGAGTAATCAGACGCTGCCCATTCCCTGACGACCTTGTGTCTGGGTCCAAAGCGTTATCACGCAACCAAACGGCATGAAACCTTGTTCCATCCAATGACAAAGCCTGTCCATCGTCAATAATATCAACGTTGCTGTAAGGCATGATTTTCTCCAGGAATGCCTAGTGTTACCGTTAGATTAAGCTAAAGCGTTGCAAAGCATTTATCAAAAGCCGTCACGACTTGATCAACATCGTCATGAGATAAACAAAGAGGTGGCACCATGCGCAAAACGTTGCGGAAAGTCCCCGACTTTGAGACGACAATACCGTGATCCCTTGTGACTTCAAACACGGCCGCCGTCGCGTCAGGATCGGGCTCTTTCGTGCGCTGATCTTTGACCAGTTCGACGGCCATCATCAGGCCCTTGCCTCTGACATCGCCAATGACTTTATATTTGTTTTGCAGTTGCTTGAGCCCCAACAGCAGATCGGCGCCCACAGACTTAGCATTCTCCTGCAGTTTCTCGTCCTTGATTACTTTCAAAACCGCACGGCCAGCCGCACAAGAAATCGGGTTAGAGCCATATGTGTGAAACAGGAACTTACCGTCCATTGCCTCAGCTACATGGCGCTTGGCGACAACAGCGCCGAGCGGATAGCCATTACCGATGCCTTTGGCCATGACGACGATATCTGGAACGACGTCATGCTCTTGGAAGGCCCAAAAATTGTCGCCCGTCCTAGCGAATCCCGATTGCACTTCGTCAACGACGGCTAGTCCGCCAGCAGCCCGCACACGCTCGAAAGCACCCTTCATGTAGCCTTTTGGCATTTCGATTATGCCGCCATAGCCCTGAACTGGTTCGATAATCATGCCCGCTAAGTTGCCGGTCGTCGAATAGGAGATCGTGTTTTCTACATCATCCAAATAAGGATCAATACCCTCGCCGTAAACACCGCGATACTGGTTCGGATCAGCCGCAAAATGCACCCCACTCAACAATCCCACGTCATGACGAAAGGACTTGATGCCTGTTAGAGACTGGGCCCCATAAGTCGGACCGTGATAAGAGTTTCTCAAGGCAATAAAATCATGATTGCCTGTGTGGCTGCGCGCCATCATCAGCGCCAGGTCAATGGCTTCAGAGCCGGAGTTTGTGAAATGGACCACCCATTCCTCGCCAGCGGGCATAGTCGCGATTAGCTCCTCAGCAAGATGAGCCGGAACCGGATGATAAAACATCGTCGTGCAGTGCTGCAGATCGTCGGCTTGTTCCCTCGCTGCGGCATTTACCAACGGATGTGCATGCCCCACAGAGATACAAAGGTTCATGGCAAGCAAGTCCGTCATGCGGTTACCTTGTTCATCCCACAAATATTGTCCTTCTCCACGTTCAAAAATGAGCGGCTTTTCGAAAGGTACAAAGGCTCTTTGAGACGCTGCATAGTAACGATTGCGTCGTGCAATGATGGCTTCCGTGGACCAATCAACCGACAAGCCCGTTGTTTCAGATGTTTTGATAGCTGACATGCAGCGCTCCTTTGTCGACACTATGCACCGAGGGCGAATGTGCGAAGTTTCTCATAAAATGGTCTGTGGTAGGACAGAAGTTCATGTAACTTCGGTTCTTTCGCGGCTGCAAGTTCAAACTTTTCTCTGACCTTGGCATTGTCTTCCACTGGTTTTATTGACGTACTTGCCTTCGCTTTCTGATGCCAAGCTTCAACCTGTTTCCAATCATCCGGCATATCAGCTACGCTCCATTGAAAAGCGTGGTCTAAAAACGGAAGATCGAGTGCTTTCCAATAAGCCGCCATTGTTCCTTCGGTGTCTCTTTGAACCAGGTCCGCATCTAAAACTAGAGGTATGTCGCCCCTCACTTGATGCACCCAATCAAACAAACGCCATTGTTTCTCCAGCCCGATTTCTTCTGAAGTCAACTCTGGGTCTAGTTTGAAATAAGAGGGAATAGACTTAACTGGATCACGGATGAGAAAGGTTGAAGTAAGCCGCATCGCAAAGTCTTTGTCTTCAAAAATGCGTGGGACAACGTAGTAGCCCATGTCCTTGAAGAACACAGGCCCGTTTTCAGCCGCCTCTAACAAACAATCTTTGACGGCCTCATAACTTTGAGGTTTGTCTGGTTCAGGCCTAAAGCCCGGCATCTCACGGACTGAACGATTGATGTAATAGTCATACATGAAGGGCTCATGGAAACAGGTACAATCCCCCCGTTCTCTCATGATTCGTTCGATCGCCGTAGAAACCGACCGCGGATGGCTCCACATTGCAATAATGGGGTACATGTCTCTTGCCCGAATTGTTCCAGGAAAACTTAACCTGATCCGGCAACAGCGCAAGAAAAAAGGAGCAGCCCCTTGAGACTGCCCCTAAAAGCTGCAAGTGAGAGGAGGAGGATCTAATTCAAAACACCTGGCCATTTTTGGTCAGCTGAACGAATGTAGCTTGCTTGCTTTTTTTTCCATTTTCTTTGGATGGACTTGGAATAGTTCAGATAGAGTTTCCCGTTGACGATATCCCAGGCTTGCGGCGTGATGCTAGCGGTCGAACCTTGAGACACTGCGTAAGCGCAATAACCACCATACTGAGGGACGTAAGAACCCGGTGCTGAGGCAAAAAGATCTCTGTTTTCAGCAGAGGAAAAATACCAGGTTGCGCCCTTGTATTGATGAGTATGCTTTTTATCGCCTGTTACTGGCTTGCCCTGCTTAAAATAAGCAACAGGATCATACCCACGGATGGCCTTTCCCCAACTTGTGTAAATTGGTTTCTTGGCCAAAGCGACACCCGGCGTCATCACGGCGAGAGCCCCTGCGGAAAGCGCCAAAACCTGTCTACGATTGAGAGCCGACATCTAATTACCTCTTAGTAAATCTATTACGGTCAAAGTAGCCAATTTACTAAGATTAGCAATTAAAGTTCACTCACAGGATCGTTAGGTCGCCGTGACTGGTTGTTTTGGTTTGATATGCTTGACATCAAACCCCACAATCCAGCCGGTTTTCAACGACTGCCCCATCAGATGCGTGAAAATAATCGAGCAAGTCAAAGCGAAGGTGAAGCGTCCCATAACCTCGATTGCCGGCAACATATCCCAATTCCGGCTCATTACTTCAAAAACATCCAGGAACAACGGGTGGGTAAGATACACCCCATAATTATAAGCAGATACTTTGGCCATAGCGCGAAAGTTCACACGTGTTTCCAACATCATGAGAATGAGGAAACCAAGAGCTGGGTTAAGGAAATGAGCATAATAGCTAAAGCCGGGACGTCCACCCCAATCACCCGTCACCGCGATCTGGTAAAAGTTGGTGAGCTTAACGATAAAGAATGTAGCGAAAACGAAGAGTGCGAACTTCAGAATGGCGCCGGATTGTTCTTGGGTCAAATCCCGGTTCATCAAGCCCAGGATAGCGCAAGCAGCAAATCCATAGCCACTGTAGGTCAAGACCTTGGATAATCTCAGAAGATAGGGCAGGATTTCCTTTTGATCCCAAAACGTCGACCAAAGCCAGTCATCCAAATAGTGATGAGTGACTAACATTGGAGCCAGGATCAATCCCAAAATCGGGAACCGAATTGCTGATTTATAAAGAGGTAAAAATAGCGCCAGAAGGAACAGGGTTGGCAAAAAGTGAAGATGATACTTCCCCTCACCTAAGAAAATTGCTTTTGCCCAAAAACTGAACGATTCAAGTAGAGTCCATTGATAGTCAGTATAGCCAAAAGCAGAGGCTTTATAGAGCGTAAAGAATGGGTAAATCAGCGTCCAAATCAAAAAAGGGATCAACAAGCGTTTCCCCAACTTTGTGACATGCGCGAAGTATGGAGAAGGACGTAGCGTCGAAACCATTGCCATCAAAAAAATGGATACGGTGAAGAACAGCTCTGAATTCGCCACTTCAGAAATCGCCCTGAAGAACAAAGCGCCTGATCTTTCCGCTACCGTGGCATCTGGAAATGGTTGCCCTGTTGAATTTGATGAACAGTGCATCAACACAATCAGAATCGTACAAAAGATCCTTGCAGCATCAATTGCGTAGTATCTTTTGCCAACTAACGCAGATGTCATTGTACTTTCACCTCAAATTCTCTATCTAGCCGCCAAGCTTTCGCCCTTTTTCAAAGGCTATAGTCCAGCGTGAACAGCAAGACCACCAAAACCTCTCGAGAGCAGCTCAAGATCTCTTCAAATGTCCATGAACTGGTCGGTGACGAGCTCTACCCCCTGCCCTTGCTCCTGGGCCAAGAATCACGCCTCAAAGCCTCACTGGCTGGGGTGGTTCCTTTCGCCTGGAAAGTTCTGATTGTAACAGGGCTTATTCTTGGGGCGAGGTATCTATGGTGGCGCTGGAGTTTTTCCCTCAACACAGAAACCTACGCTCTCGCCGTGACGGTTGTTATGGCAGAAACCCTCGCCTTTATTGGTGTCTGCTTATTATTCTATAACCTCTGGGACAAACCCAAGGTAAAGCCCGCAAACGTTCCCGTTGATTGGTCAGATTGTTCCTGGTCGGAGAGCCCGGAACAACGGCCGCTTTCTGTCGACGTCTTAATAACCACTTACGATGAATCTCCTGCTATCTTAGCGGATACTTTAGAGGCGGCAAATGCCCTTCACTACCCTTATGAGATTGAAAAAAACATCTGGGTTTTAGACGATGGTGATCGGTCTGAGATCTGTAATCTGGCCCACCGCTTTGGCGTGAATTATCTGTCGCGACAAACAAACGAAGGCTTTAAGGCTGGGAATTTGGAAAATGCTCTGCGTCAAACCAATGCTGACTTTTTTGTTATCTGTGATGCCGACACAAAGCTGGCTCCCAACTTTCTAAGTCGGACGCTTGGTTATTTCCGGGACAGAAAGATCGCTTGGGTTCAATGTCCACACTGGTTCACGGACACCGCAAAAGGCCATAGGTTTGGTGATCTCGTCACCAAATTCTTCGGCAAGTTAGGTGCTTCGATTGCTACCAAACTCCCCTCTTCTGTGGGTGGTTTTCGCTTCGGCGCTGATCCCTTGCAAATGGACCAGCACATCTTTTTTGTGAACATTATGAGTCCACGAAACCGGAACAACGCTGCCTTTTGTTGTGGTGCCGCCTCTGTTCACCGCAGAGCGGCATTAGAGGACAATCTCAGTCGAGCAGAAGACATCGCATTCGTCACGAAAGACAACGAGGGTCGACCAACCTATTTCAATTATCATGTGTCGGAGGATCTCTACACGTCTATGAGGTTTCATGCTGACAAAATTGGTGGCTGGAAGTCCGTTCAAATTGATGAAAAAATCGCTGAAATGCAATCTCCGCAAGATATGTTAACGCGAACGATCCAACGCTTTAAGTATGCGGGCGGAAGCATGGACCTGTTGCTGCATAAGGGGGCGCCATTCCAAAAAGGGTTCAGTCTTCCCCAGCGTTTGATGTACGGCACAACCTTCTTTTTCTACCTCTCATTCCTTTGGAATTTGGTGTTCCTTTCTGTGCCAGCGATCTTCTTGTTGACTGGTTTTTCACCGATTAATCGCACTGCTGGTGAGCTGCTTACTTACTTCTTACCTTACTACCTGATCCTCGAGGTGGCGTTCATCGTAGGCTTCTGGGGGCAAAACGTGTTCAAAAGCCGCGCCTGGGCGATGGCTGACTTCTCTATTCAGCTCGCCGCTTTTTGGACAGTCATTCGCGGCAGAGAAATCAAATTCAAAGTCACCCCAAAGCAGAAAAGCTCTGGCATGCATTTGCGACTGATCTGGCCTCATATCCTGTTCTTCGTTGCAAATTTAGGCGCAGTCTTGTGGGCGCTATTTTATTGGATAACCTTCAACGAACCCATCTTTGACGGCGGACGTCCAGTTGTTCTTTTCTGGGCTCTGTTTAACGCCTGGAACATGTGGCAGCCTATTCAGGCTTGTTTATGGCTTCGAAAGTAGGAAACTCTCCCCTACCTCCTTGCCTTTTAGTCCTTCCTCCCTTCAATCGGATAGAGAAGCTTGGGGTTCGTCACTATCGACAAAAAGTCAGCGAGGAAGTTTAAACCGACAAAAACAACGGCAAAAATCAAACAGGCCCCTTGGACCACAGGCACATTCCGCATGGATACTGTATCAACCAGCAATGAACCTAAGCCAGGATAGACAAAAACGACCTCTACAATAACAACGCCAGTGATTAGGTAGGCGAGATTAAACGCGATGACGTTAAAAATTGGGCCCAAAGCATTTGGGAACGCATGCCTCCAAATTATTCTCCGACGCCGTAATCCTTTCAATTCAGCCATCTCGATGTAGGGGCTCGATAAAACTGCAATGACGGTGGCTCTGGTCATGCGCATCGTATGGGCCAATATGACGAGCACTAAAGTCATTGCGGGCAGCGCCGTCACATGAATTCTCTGTAAGAAAGTTAGATCTTCATTGACGACTGCAATAGGCGGAAAAAGTCCGCCTAACATATAGCCGTCTCCATCAAAAAAGCCGACGGCCAGCACAGAGATCAAAATGTAGGCTAAGAAAAACTCCGGCAATGACACGGCCACCAACGCTACCGTGTTTACCGCCCTATCCAGGAATCTATTCCGGTAAAGGACTGTCACAAAGCCTAAGAAAATAGAAAGAGGAATTGCGACCACTGCCGCATAGCTTGCTAAAAACAAAGTGTCTTTGAATCTCGGCCATATCAATGCCATTACCGGCTGGTCATTTGCGTAAGACCGACCGAAGTCGCCAACAAGAACGCCGCCTAACCACTGAAAATACCGCACATAAGAGGGCTGATCCAGGCCGAGGATCTCGCGATATTGAGCAACCGTTTCCGGCAAGGCCCAACGCATGAGAAAAGCTTCGGCATAGTCTCCTGGCCGTAACTCAACCGCGAAAAAGATAACAATCGAGATCAGAAGCAGGGTTAACAGACTTATGAAAAACCGCTTCAGCAACAAGTTTGGCAAGCCAATCACTGTATTTAGCTCCTTTTCGAGGACTCAAAGGGAGCTTAACAGAGTCTTGTCTCGACTCATCTACACTTTTTCTTGAAGGCGTCTATCTATCCCCAGAGCGTGGTGCATTGTTCAATGGTTTCTTAGTTGTTTGTTCTGGCTCCAGCGCGACAGGTGTTTCCGTTTCTACGGGCACCGGCTGTGCTGGTGCTGCTGGGCGTGAAGGCGCGGCTTTCTTCTTAGCTGGTTGTTTGGGCTTTATCACTTTTGGCGGAACCGGTTTTTTCTTAGGCAACAAGGTTGGTGTTACGTCACTTGGCAGCACCGGTGCCTTTGTCGACTGTTCGTTCGGTTTGGTTGTGCCGGTTGTAATTTGTGTGTCTTGTGGCTCTGCTGGCTCTAGCGTTTCAGTCGTCTTTTTTTCTGGCTGTTCAGTAACTGGTAGTTGTTCTTGTTCGGAAACAACCGACTCCTGTTCGTTCGGTTGAGATTTCATACCCTTAACAAGATCTGACGTAACATCGGCAAAAGTCCGGGGTATCAAGCAGTTTCTTTTTGTCGGATGAGGTTTGGTAAGTGTGGGATATTGGGTGCGCCGGGATGTGATAGTCGGTCTCCAAGATAGTCCCAGAAATTAATTCCCAGCTTGGCGCA
>CAJQQZ010000176.1 GCA_905480575.1 uncultured Alphaproteobacteria bacterium
ACAACACCCATCATAGGTCTCAATGACGGACAATGTCTTCTGGCCCCTGCAGAGGCCAGAAGACATACCCAAAAATCAAACAAACTGGCCTACTTTTGCTCCGCCCCAATGGCAGACTTTTACTCCGCCGTTGACAGCTCATATTGAAAGTAACATGATATTCAAGATTGAACCTAGCGGTTATGAGCTCAACATTTTGTCTCATCAAGCAATGTGGTTGACGCCAAAATACTAAGTTCTTTGATGATGAAGCCCAAGGCTTGGTTTGCGAAACAAAAGTTTTCCGAAAGCATGGAGAGCAGGAAGAAATGATTTTTGGGAGTGCCGCATATGGTTTTTGTACACTTTAAACAGACTACTAAGAGATAAAAGTCAGCACGTGAATTTGATCAGCGTTTAAAGCAATGTGAGTTGCGCATCATCACTATTCGGCCCTTTTTCGCCTTTAGGTTGCTTACGCTTCATGGTCGACTTGCGACTTCCTAGTTTTAGGAAAACGGCATTTGCAGTAGACGAAAACGCCTGACTTTTTCTTATATTGTTGATCGTGTCCTTTGCCACTTTTGCTGAAGCGGTTTGATCAACAATTGGAGCTGGATAATCACGGCCCAGTTTAAAATTCGTCTCATCAATCAGAGTTCTCTCATAAGTCCAGGGCTCATGAATGTATGCATCTGGAAGGTTCTTTAACTCTGGCACCCATTTTCGAATAAATTTTCCGGTAGGGTCATGTTCTTTAGACTGTTTAATCGGATTGTAGACACGTATGGCATTAATACCTGTAACCCCTGATTGCATTTGCAATTGGCTGTAATGAATTCCCGGTTCATAGTCCGTGAATAATCGCGCAAGGTGCTTACCGGTTACGCGCCAGTCGAGCCAAAGTTGATAACTTGCAAAGCTAACGAGCATTGCCCTCATACGAAATGTAATCCATCCCTCAGCCGTAAGGTTACGCATACAAGCATCGACAAAAGGGTAGCCGGTTTGGCCATGCTTCCAAGCTACAAAATATCTTTCATTATGAGTATCCTGCCGCAGCCCTTCAAACGCTGAATGCATGCAGTGTGTCTCGATCTCGGGTTGATCTTCAATCTTTTGAATGAAATGACAACGCCAAGCCAAGCGAGAGCTAAAGGCAGTTAGGTTGCGCCCAAAACCTTTTCTCTCCTCCGACCTCAATTGTGCGCGACGCTTACTAATTGACTGGGTTACCTCACGGACAGAGAGGCTACCCCACGCAAGGTGTGCAGACAGCCGCGAGCAGTGCACCTCAGATAAATCAGGTGCTGAGAGATGATAGAGGTATTTTCGAGCTCTATTGGTTAGAAAACTCCGCAAATCTAAAACAGCTTGTTCACGACCACCTTTTTGTACCTTTCCAATAGCAATCTCTCCAAACATCCGGTGGTCTTTAGACGGAATATTATCCGATTTACACAATGGAAATGGGATAAGCTTTTCAGGCTTTGGAATTATCTTTTCGGCCATCCTAGCATTGCGGATTTTCGACCAATCATCCCGACTGCGCAATCTTCGTACGATACCATTTGAAGGGGCTTCATGAAGCTCGATGTTAGAGGCAGCGCATAATTTCTCAACCTCAATGTCGCGTTGATAAGTCCGTAGATTTCCAGTTTCCTCATGTGTGTAAATCTCACCCACCTGGAAGTCTTGATGTAATGATTGAATAACTTCACACGCCTCACCAACCTTAACAATGAGATGTTGGCCGAGATCTGCCAACTCTTTATCTAAGTCATGCAGACAGTCATGAATGAAATGCCAATGGCGGTGCGAGGCGAAAGGTTGCTTCCAGTATTCAGGTTCAACGATGTAAAGTGGTATAATTGGAGCGCTGGAAGTCGCCGCCTTAAACAAGGGGGCGTGATCATTCACTCGCAGATCACGTTTGAACCAAACAATGGATGGTGTTTGTCCCATCGTATTAGATTTCATTTATGTGTAAGAGCGTCATAGGAGCATATTTATTTGTAGCTTTCACGGCGGTCACCAAAGCTCCTCACTCTTTTTCGCCAAGCCTTATAGCTACCGGTTTTCAAACTGTCTCTCATCAACGTCTTTACTTGCTTTTCGGTAATCCCATATTCAGAGTAAATCTGAGCAAAACTTACATGATCGGACAGCGCCATTTCAATGATCGCGCTAATATGTGCTTGTGGTAACTCGTTAGCTTTTTCCATACCTGACAAATAGCGGACATCAATGAGAAGACAAGCCTAATCTACTGCATGACAAAACCTAAATCGGTCAACACGGTTGGGATTTTCTTTTTGAGGTTAAAGAACCCCTTGGTTGCGTGGGGCCAAACAAGTCCATCATAAGTTCGCTGATGTTGATGTAAGCTGATACCGTGCTCAGCAAGCCTTGCCTTTGCAGCATCCAAATGGGATGCCACCGGGCCAAGCGTTGCGAGTGAAGTCACAATTTGGGTTGTCCCAGCAAGCCGGGTTGCCTCAACCAGATGTTCAACCCAATTGTTCGTGGCCGTAGCTGGGGACGTTAGGTGTTCAAATCGTGAAAGTGCATCCGCTACGGCACCTTGCGCAAAAGCTTGAACTTTTTCGCTTTGATGAGAATTAGATGCGGGGAGCAAACCCAACACACCAGCTGGCTGGGCTTCAATGAAGGTATTAGGCTGGCAGTCTTCAGGTGTGATCAACAGCAAGAAGTCACCTTCTGGCATTGGTTGCACTGGCATTAACGGCACCAGTGAGTGATCAACCTCCTCGGTTAAGGGTTCAGCTGTGGTTGATAGTTGCCCTATGGGTTCAAATCGACCCTCAGTGAATTTTGCAATATTTGAGGGGCAAGCCAAATAGGTTTTACCTTTGGTATGCAATCCGCCAACCCAGCGCCAGCTCAATGTATTTGCAGCTGGATCCCCATCAATGAGATGATTAAGAAAAAAGTCAGCCCCTAACTCCCAAGGTAGCCTCAACGTGAATATCCAAATGGAGGCGAACCACATCCGTGCATGATTATGCAAATACCCAGTTGATTTAAGCTCGCTACACCAATGGTCAAAGCAGCTAATACCTGTTCGTCCTTTAGTGGCTTCAACATAATCGGCTTTGCGTGATAGGTCGCGCTCTAAGCCCTCAAACGCCAACTTAAGATTGCTTTTATAATAATGCCAAACACTGGGGCGTTGTTGCATCCACCCCTTAAAATAGCCCCGCCAGAAAACCTCTTGTACAAACTTCATAGAAGCCGATAGATCGTGCACTGAGAATACCTCAGCCAAAACCTCTTTCTCATCAACCAGCCTATGCTTAATCCACGGTGATAGGCCTGAAACCGTACTCCGATTATCGGAACCTAGATCAAAGTTGCGTTGATTGGCATAGTGAGCGCCCGCGCGCGGTTTAAACTGCCCCAACCGCTGCAGTCCTGCATGTCGGCTTGGCTCAAACGTCACAGCCTCCTGCTTTAGAGAAAAATGAGATAATCGATCTGATGAGCTCATAAGTTCTATACCTCTTTCTTCTCGTGGGCGGCCTTTGGTCTACGATGCCTTCGGCAACGTTCTGAGCAATAGAGCACTTCATCCCAAACCTTTACCCACTTCTTCCGCCACAGGAACGGTCGATCACACGTACGGCACGTTTTGGAAGGCAAGTCAGACTTTTTCATCGGCTTCAATCGCCTTGAAAAAACGACGGCTATCATCACGGATTGCTTGGCGCTTTTCTTCGCTCATCCGATCCAAACTTTTATACATAAAACCCATACGTTGATTGCCTCGCAACTTGCCTTCATTACGCCCGATAAAATCCCAATAGAGGTAGTTGAACGGACAAGCAGTGGGTCCGTTTTTGACGCTCACCTTATATTTGCAAGAGCCGCAGTAGTTGGACATTTTATTGATATAAGTACCGCTCGCCGCGTATGGCTTTGAGGCCAGCAATCCGCCATCTGCAAATAAGACCATGCCCGAGACATTAGGCAGTTCGACCCATTCATAGGCGTCAGCATAGACCAACATATACCAGTTATTGACCTCATCTGGATCAAGCCCAGCGATCAAAGCAAAATTCCCTAATACCATCAATCGCTGAATATGGTGGGCATAGGCATTTTGTTTTGTTTCAGTAACGCATTGCCTTATGCAGTTCATCTGTGTTTCAGCAGTCCAGTAAAATTCAGGAAGTGGTCGTTTTGCCTCGAGAAAATTTACCTGTTTGTAGTCAGGCATTTTCAGCCAATAAATACCCCGCACATATTCGCGCCACCCAAGGATTTGTCGGATGAAGCCTTCAACCGCATTCAGAGGCGCGATACCTTCATGATATGCCTTCTCCGCTCGCTCAATGCACTCTAACGGAGTGAGCAGCCCACAATTGAGATAGAAGCCGAGATGGCTGTGATGCATCCACGGCTCGTTTTGTATCATCGCGTCTTGGTAGTCACCAAATAGGCTTAGTCGTTTTACAATGAATTGATCTAATGCTTCATTTGCTTGGTTCCGCGTGACCGTAAAATGGAAGGGTAAAAGATCTCCAAAATGATCTGAAAAATGTGTCTCAACAAGAGCTAAAACCTCTTGAGTAATGTCATCTGGCTGAGCACGATAGGTGTCCGGCACTTCCAAACCTGAGGCAGGCGGTTTGCGATTTTCAGCATCAAAATTCCATTGTCCACCGATAGGCTCACCACAGTTCATCAAAACCGAATATTTGCGGCGCATTTCGCGATAGAAGTATTCCATACGCAGTTGTTTTCGCCCCTTTGCCCATGCTGCAAATTCTGTTTGTGAGCATAGAAAACGGCTATCTTCTTTTATGGTGACAGGCAGATTGAGCGCTGCTGACCAACTGGCCATTTGCTCTTGCAGTCTGTATTCACCGGGTGCCGTAACAACGATTTCTGAAAATGCTTTTTGAGATGCTAGACGAGTTACTTCACCAGCTAACGATCCAGTATTATTTGGATCGTCATATTTGACATAGTCGATATTGTAACCGTCTTCGGCAAGCTCTTTTGCAAAATGCCGCATTGCCGAAAAGACGAGCGCTATCTTCTTTTTGTGATGCTTAACGTAGGTCGCCTCATCGCGAACCTCACACATCAAGATATGGTCTTGCTGAGGGTCTAGTTCTGCCAAGCTTGAGATAGATCGGCTTAATTGATCGCCAAGTATTAGGCACAGTTTCATATGTAGTTCAAATCCATAAATTCGAGCTAGAACCTCTATTCTTGCTCTCAATATAACAAACTATGTCATTCCGCCCCTAACTCAATAGTGTCCCGTTAAATAAAGTAAGCGCACGATGGTTTGAAAATATTTTCAAACTACAGAAGAGCTAATGGCTTCTTTTCACGATAAGAAATTAGATTAAGCTATCACTATTTTTCACCCAACGTGGTTTTTCAATCCAAGAATAAATCTCTTGTCTCGGCTTCTCATGCCAGCCGATGTTGAAGGTATTGTCGTGTTTGAAGAACGTGAGGCGATGGTAGGGGAGGTTGTTGTCTATCCACCATGCAAGGTCTTGCCATGTGTCAAGATGCGTTTGACCCTCATTGAATGCTGGAATGACAATACATGCAGCAGCTCCTATATGACCATTTGCATCGCGATGGTCCCACATGTGATAGGCGAGGAGGTGACATTACGGTTGACGCCAACCGCTAACGGAGAGGTTACTAAGCCCCGGAGCCGCACCGTTTCGTGCAGCTCTACGATCAAATTACCATGTAGGGATCGAGTTGCAACAACTCATTCGTCAAATGGCTAACTTGTTTTGACTATCTCAATCCAATGTCGCGTCACCCTCTCCCGGCGACATCAACGTGACATTCAAATTGCTAAGCAATTGATTTTATTGCCTCGAGACGCAACCAATTTGCACAGGTGGTGTGTAAGGCGACATACGAAATTTACAGCACCTCAAAACTGCCCCTTCTCGCTTCGTTTGGATTGATCCATATCTACGCTACTGCTCTTTGCTGCATTGTAGGGCTCGATGCTAGCATTAGAGGCAGGGTTGCCTCATTGGGGGAGTGGTTTCAAAAAAGGCGGTAATCGTGTGAATTGCACCGGGGTTCATCAATTGGGATAACCCTTATGGTGAAATGGCCCTTGGATTTCTTTGTAAATCAACATCTTTGAGCGATAGTTCTCGATCTTACGTTTCAAAGAAAGTTTTTGATTGGCAACTTGATTGAAGTTTTCCGGTTTAACACCGTGTTTCTCACCAATTACTTGAATACCTTCAGCCTGATCCATGTCGTAGTTTTCGGGCTTCATCATCCAGATTTTGTAAGAGCTGAGGTCGGATATTATCCCTTCCAAGTCTTCGAGCTGTTGTTGGGAGGTCGTATCGAAATAGTCATAGCGGGTTTCGGGATACTGTCGACGGTTAAGATACTCTTTTTCGAAATGTTGTGCATCTGGCTCGGAGAGCCAAGGCCAATTCAGAGTTGCATGACACTGGTCTGGCTTCAGATTTTTGTACTTTCTGACTTCTTGTGGGGAAAGCTCGGTCGATGATTGGCCTAGTATCGGTTTTTTAAGTAGCCGCCGACCATATACAACCTCTTTGTCACTCCAGCCCTTTCGGTGCCGACTTCGCAATGTGTCTTGTTTTTGTCCGGTGTCTTCTGCCCAAGCGGCAAGCGATTGTTTCACATCATTAACTTCAAGAAAGATCGTATTTCGCCTATTGGCAGATTGTGCCTTCTTTGTTGCCCAGCGGCAGTTCTCTGGTGTGTACTCATTTAGATCGTTGTTTATGCGGTCGAGCGTGTGCTCGGGCGAAGGTGGCGGCCCCATTATTTCCAAAAAAGAACTAAAATCTTCAAAGGCTGGATCATAGTAACCGCCAGTCGCCTTCATCCTATTCTTCATGTTGCGCCAACTGTTATACGCAGCACGATATTCGTAACGGATAGGTATTTTATTTTCTGTCATTGGGTCACTATTTTCTCAAGAACGCGATGGCACGATTTACTTACTTGGAGACGTTGACTTAGTGTAATCAGAATTTAGCTCACAATCGATACAAGTGCGACAAGTCCAGTCCCTCATACTCAACTCTGGCGACCTTATCGTATAGCTTTGTAATGAGGTGCCCGCTTCCATAACGGCTATCCATCCTCTTGTAGTCCACCCAACCCAATAACTGTTCCCGATACTCAAGACCCACATCAGCAGCACGTAAGGCATCGTTGAACGAATTGCGGAAGCTGTGGAATACTTTCCGTCTTGGAAAAGACAAGCCGGTGGGCTTCATAAAGACACGGAACCGCTTTGAAAACTGATCTGACATCTTGGACGCACTTTGAAGCGGCATATCTGGAAAGAGCCATTGCCGATCTGATTGCTCGACATATGACAGGAAGCCGATCTTGATCAATTCCGGGTGGATCGGCACCTTACGTAGAGAGTTCTTGGCTTTTAGGCGCTTGATGTATTCTCCTTCGGGAGCATAGTCATTGCCATAAACCTTATCATTGACATCGAAGTAGTAGACGTCATCTGTTTGCTTGATGTCGTGCTTTTCCAGTTGCAATATCTCCTGCATCCGCAGTCCTGAGAAAGCAGAGATAAGCGGTAACCAGAAGCGGCTACGCCTTGGCCGATTGGGACCAACCTTATTTATGCCGTGCCTGTCGTCCTGACAGCCTGTATACAAAGGTTGATTGAAAATTACCTTCAGCTCACTTGTCGTGAACGGCTCATAGCCTTCCTCTTGCTCAGAATAACTTTTGGGCCTTGCTGGCTTGTTGATCGTAACTAGCCGAGATGGATTGCCAGCTAGAAACTCTTCTTTCACCGCCCAATCAAAAATTGCATTGAGTTTGGATAGGTTCTTGCCAGCTTCTTTATGGCGTTGTGCCGGTTCACCATTCTTTTTAGCGTGGGCCTCAGAAGCCTTTTGCAAGCTCATACGCTTATAGTGACGCTTTGCCCAAGGAGGAATGACAACGAACAAATCAGCGATGGACTGACACTGTGCCCGCGTAATTTCAGAGAGCGGTATGGACCTGCCTACTTCTTCTTCCAACGCACGTGTGGCTGTCTTCAGTTGATCAAAGCGTGACTTCGTTATGCCCGGTTCTTTGTGCTTGAGATACTTATCAACAAGTTCCCCAACTCTTACACTTCGCTGAGGCATAATCTCTACATTCGGTTCAAGCGCTGGTGCAAATAATGGGTTCTGAAGTGTAGGATGTCGATTGTCAGAGACGGCTTCCAGGCGCCGTCGAGCTATCTCAGCATTCGCTTCTGCCAGACGATCAGCTAATTGCTGGAACGACGGGCTCGAGCGTAGATCAGCTGTCACCTTTAACCCTGTATGCTGGCGTAACTTACCTCGCCTTCTTCTCTTATAGGTATGCTGGAAGTCTTTTTGTTATAGAAAGTGATACTTGATCAACTGCTTCAAGGCGACCAGATGAAACGCTGTCGCGATGTCTTGGTCTGGGTGACGGTACAGCTTTTCCTGATCGGTTGTGGCCAATGCATCAGCTTCCTCAAAGTCCTCAGCAAGCTCCACCAGAATTTCATGACGATTTTCGTCGGTAACGCCCTTCCTATACCCAGCGCCTTTCTGGATTTGTTGCTCCAGTTCATGGAAGTAAGCAATGGCGATCTGGTTTAGCTCGTGATCTGTGAGCCTGAATTTGAACCCGGGTTCATCAGCATTGCTTGCCTTGGCACCTGCGGGTGAACTCTTGCGCTGACCTTCCAGCCTTTTGATCTCGGCATCGGTCGTAACGCCAAAGACTTTGGCCTTTTCACATGCGGTCCTGTAATCGACCCCAGAAATGCGTTCTATCCAGTTCTCTTTGCCAACCAATGTCTGTAGAGCTTTGGGAACACGCCGACGTAGCTTCCAGCCCTTGTTGTCTTTACTCAGATACTGTTGTTTAGGCATGTCGTTCATGCCTAATGTGTACCACCGATGTGTACCACTTTTCAAGAGAGAGCCATTGAAAACCAATGGTTTTCAGAAATATCAATGAGTTATGAGTGTGTTGGTAGCGGGAGAGGGACTTGAACCCCCGACACGCGGATTATGATTCCGCTGCTCTAACCAGCTGAGCTACCCCGCCACAACAAGATATGCTGGGTCCGTTAGGACGCGCACGAAATAGGCTGCATAAGGCTTGATGTCAAGCGTCGTTTAACAGAAAATGCATTTAAAAGCTTGCACGCGTTTCGTTTGGAATTTTCAACGCTATTGGTCTCCCGCAAGTAGCGCTTGCGGCGCCATAACCCTCGTTGTAAGCTGCTCCGAATTTAGCCAGCTTGAACTAAGTGTCATAAGGCACAAAAATTGGCTTTAAAGCTTTGAACAGGGGAATTTATGGCGATCGAAGACCAGGCAAACCAAGGTGGCAGCGTGCTTTCAATGGTGGATATCCATAAGCGTTTCGGCGACCTTGAGGTCTTAAAGGGTGTTTCTCTGGAAGCGAAAGCCGGTGACGTGATCGCGCTGATTGGTTCTTCTGGGTCGGGTAAATCCACCTTTCTTCGTTGCGCTAACCTTTTGGAAGTACCGCAAAAAGGTGACATCCGGTTCCAGGGCGAGGCCATGGAGTGGAAAGTCCGCGGCGGCGAAAGAGAACCAGCGAACGCGGATCAAGTCCGCAAGGTTCGGGCCAATCTTTCTATGGTTTTTCAGCAGTTTAATCTTTGGTCACACATGTCAGTTTTGCAGAACGTAATAGAGGCACCAGTTACAGTACTCAAAAAATCCAAAATAGAAGCAGAAGCGCTTGGGCGTAGTCTCCTTGAAAAAGTTGGCATCGGTGACAAAGCAGATGTTTATCCGTCACAGCTATCTGGTGGACAACAACAACGTGCTGCGATAGCACGCGCTTTGGCAATGGAGCCCGCCGCCATGTTGTTCGACGAACCCACATCGGCGCTTGATCCAGAGCTTGAAGTTGAAGTTTTGAAGGTGATTCGCGGTTTAGCACGTGAAGGACGGACAATGTTGTTGGTAACTCATGACATGTCTCTTGCCAGAGAGGTAGCAAATCACGTAATCTTTCTCCATCAGGGAGTGATTGAAGAACAGGGGCCGCCGGCCGAAGTTTTTGATTCTCCTAAATCAACTCGGTTGCAGCAATTCTTGAGTGCCTCTGCTTCCGAATAAATTTGGCACTTGAACGAAAAATGATTCGGGAGGATCAACAATGAAAAAACTTATTCTTGGCGCAGCGATTGCTGTGATGTCTGCCGGTGTTGCTTTTGCTGACACAGTTCGCATGGGTACTGAGGGCGCTTACCCTCCATACAACTTCGTTGATGACAACGGTGAAATCGTTGGTTTTGAGCGTGATCTTGGTGATGAGCTTTGTAAGCGTGCGGGTCTTGAGTGCACCTGGGTGAAGAACGATTGGGACTCAATCATTCCAAACCTCGTTTCTGGTAACTACGACACAATCATCGCCGGTATGTCTATCACTGCTGAGCGTGATGAAGTCATTGATTTCACACAGGAATATAAACCTGCTGATCCATCAGCTTACTTGGCGGTTGCTGGCACTGACGATTCCGCTATTGATGGCATCGTTGCTGCTCAGGTTAATACTGTTCAATCAGGTTTTGTCGCTAAGAGCTCTGCAACACTTGTTGAGTTTGCAACACCTGATGAGACAATCGCTGCTGTGAAGTCCGGCGAAGCTGATGCTGTTCTTGCTGACTATTCTTACCTCGCGCCTATCGCTGCTGAAAGCGGCGGCGAGCTCATTCTTCTCTCTCCACGTCCGTTCATCGGTGGTGGCGTTGGCATGGGTATTCGTGAAAGCGACACAGAGTTGAAAGACAAGATGAATGCTGCCATTGATTCTGTCAAAGCGGACGGAACGTTGAACGCTTTGCTTGCAAAGTGGTTCCCTGAAGAAACAAGCATTCACTCCGCTTACTAAGAATTACGCTTTTTGTATTTCTGGAAAGGGGTGCCATTCCGTGGTGCCCCTTTTTTAACTGAGTAAAGATATGTTTGAGTTCTGCGTTGATCCTAAAACTCTCGAAGGCATCAGTTGGATTGCCTGTTATCTGACAACACCTAAACATCAATCGATGTATTGGTCAGTGTTGGTGGTTTTGCTGCTGATCGGGCTGACAGCACCTTTTACCATGTTGTTGGGGTTCTTCGGCGCTTGGCTCAAACGCTCTGTCTTTTTGCCTTTCCAATTTATGGGTTGGTTGTACACGTCGACAGTACGTGGCGTACCAGAACTAATTTTCTTTTTGTTTGTTCCCATCGCTCTCGATCAGTTGGTTGAGCTGATTCGTCACAAGATTAAGTGCTCTGATTGGACCGACGCCGTTTACCAGGGCAATGATTTTGTTGTTTGCACCGCTGCCAAGATGCCTCTTGGAGAAGCAGAACAATGGGTCCATCACACTTGGAACTTTGCTCTTGCGGTCACTGCATTTTCGATAGTCTTCGGGGCCTTTGCAGCTAACATTATCGATGGAGCGTTGAAAGCTGTTCCAAAGAACCAGCTTGAAACGGCACAAGCTTACGGCATGTCAAAGCGACAGATATTTTTCAGAGTTCACATGCCTCAAATGTGGGTCTATGCGTTGCCAGGCTTGTCAAATCTCTGGCAAGTTTTGATAAAGGGAACACCCTTGTTGTTCCTCTTAGGCATTCAGGATATTGTTTATTGGGCCAAAGAGCTGGGTGGCTTGAAGACACAAGTCTATCAATACCCGCATCCCGACATCAGAGTTTGGTATTTCTTGGGCCTGCTTTTCTTCTACTTACTGCTAACCTGGATCAGTCAAATTGGCTTTGATCGGTTAACGAAAATCGTCTCTAAAGGGCAAGCAACGATGGGTGGCCAAGCGGCCACAGGAGGCCGGGTATGATGTGTCTTGATACATGGTATGAGTATGGCCTTCGATCTTTGGGCTTTGGCTCTAGACTGCTGCCGAAGACGGATATTCAGTTTTGCGATCAGGTCGTTCTTATCGGTTCAGGAATGCTCTGGAATATCTATTTTGCTATTTTGGCAGTTATCACTGGATTCTTTTTCGCAACGGTTCTGGCCCTAGGAAAGAACTCGAAAAACCCGGCGCTTCGCATCCCATCTGCCACATTCGTGTACTTCTTCCGGGGCACACCTTTGTTTTTGCAGTTCTTTTTCGCCTATGAACTCTTTGTTTTGTTGCCTAAGCTATCGGTCGACATCAATCTAATCTTCATCACAGTCACGGCTGAAACACGTTGGTTGACGAAAGCTTGGCTTGGCGCCTTGATCGTTCTGTTCCTAAATACATCGGCCTATTCTGCCGAGATTTTTTACGGAGCGTTGCGCGCGGTTCCTAATGGCGACGTTGAAGCAGCACACGCCTATGGTTTCAACGGGTTCCAAAGGTTCACAAAAGTTATTTGGCCGACAACCCTTCGTTTGGCCTGGCCTTCCTACACCAATGAGGCGATTTTCCTGTTCCACTCAACAGCTCTGGTTTTCCCCTCGGCATTTCCGGCATGGCGACAAAAAGGCGACGCGGTCTATTACGGGCAATATTTCGCTGAAAATACCTTTAACCCGTTCGTGGCCTACCCAATCGCTGCGGTCTATTTCATTATCGGAACATTAATAATTATTTGGCTGTTTGGTTTGGCGAACAAGCGCTTAAACAAGCATGTTGCCCCTGAGCTTCGTAAGAAGGTTTGGTATCGTCCGAACTTGGTTAGGTAGCGTTTGCCCAGTCTTGTGGCAATCTTTGACCGCCAACCAAAAAACCGTCAATGATCTCAATCATACGTTCTTGACAGAAGGACCCTTCATGGCCGCCGTGGACAACGGAGACCGGGAGTTCGCGAAGTCGCCGCAGTGATTGCTCGTAGATTTCGGTGTTTGAGTGATAAGCGAAATCTATCAAACCGCCTTGATAGATGACATCGCCACTGAAGAGCGTTTTCTCTTTTGGATCATAAAGTGAAATCGCGCCGGGAGCGTGTCCCGGCAGATGAAGAACATGGAAGGATCTGTCTCCCAGATCCAAAACATCGCCGTCATCAAGATAACCGGTCAGGGGTGCAGGTTTGATTCGGTAGTTCCGCCAGTCCCAGTCATTGTGTGGTAGGGAGGTGAAAACCTCGGCTGACACAAAGTCGTCAGAGAGCGTGTTGTATCCCGTAGGGTCAGCATAAACCTCTGCATCCGCTGCATGTGCCAAGTGACAATCAAACTCATAAGCACCGCCCATATGGTCGAAATGGCAATGTGAGGAGATCGCAGTCACATCTCTTCCTGCCAGTGCAGCAATGGTTGGTTTCAAAGGGACGACACCCATGCCGGAATCAACCAGCAAGTCCTGATTACGACCCTTGATGTGCCAAATGTTGCACCGCATCCACGGCGCTATATGTTTCTCGCGTATCAAAGAAATGCCACCGCCCATGGATATGACTTCAAAGTAGTCCAGGGACCAATGGTTTTTGGCTGACATTTCTTGCCTTACGATCAAACTAGGTTAGTCTCTCATCTAGATTTTCATGTTGAGTACAAGATGTCAAATTTACCGTTAGCACCAGTCAATGAGTCGATCACCATCGCAGAGTTGACGGACAATCCTTACCCTTTTTATCGGACCTTCAGAGCAGATACGCCGGTACTGCGAGTGAAAGCGCTCGGACGAACGTTACTAACGAAAGCCGAGCACACCAAAGCAGTTAAGGATGATCCAGATCGGTTCAGTTCCGACGATCCAAACACACCGATGGAGAAGGCCTTTCAGGCAAAGACTTTGATGCGGCGTGACGGCCAAGATCATATGCGACTGCGAAAAGCCATGATGCCCGCATTTTCTGCGAAAAATATCAAGACTGTTTGGGGACCGTTATATCAGGAAATCGCAGAGCAATATGTTGGGAGTCTTCCCAGAGGTGAAACCGTTGATTTCTTCGAGGCTTTAGCTGGACCGGTGGCTGCTCGATGTTTGGCTCATCTCTTGGGCATAGAAAATGCCTCAGATGAGGAGATGCAATTCTGGTCACAGGCATTGATCAACGGTGCAGGAAATTTTGGTTGGCAGGCAGAGCCTTTTACCATTAGTGATCAGGCGAACAAAGAGATCAACGCCTGCATCGATGAAGCTGCTCAGGCCTTCAAACAGGTGCCGAATCAATCCGCCCTTTCCGTGATGGTCAACGCCGTAGACCCAATCGAAATAGAGCACATTCGATCAAACATTAAGATCGCCATCGGCGGGGGCTTGAACGAGCCACGAGATTCGTTGATGACCGTGGTTTACGGCTTGCTCACTAATCCAGAGCAGTTACAGGCTGCGAAAGAAGATTCTACACTTTGGCTCACCGCTTTCGAAGAAGCTGTGCGTTGGGTTGCGCCGATCCAGGTGAGTTCACGTCTCGTTATGGAGGACACCGAAATAGGTGGCTACTTCATTCCTAAGGGCGATACAGTGATGACCAGTCAAGCCTCAGCCAATCATGATGAAGATGTTTATGAGGACGGGCACTTGTTCAACATCTTTCGCCCGAAAAAGTCTCATCAAGCCTTCGGCAATGGTCCGCATTTCTGTATGGGAACTCATATCTCTCGACGGATGGTCGGCGAAATTTTGCTGCCGCTTTTGTTTGATCGTTTTCCAAATCTTGCATTGCCAGACCCCGCCAAAGTGATATTCAAAGGTTTTGGATTTCGTGGCCCCATTGTGATGCCGGTCACACTTAACTAGGAAGATATATCGTGCCAACTATTCATATCGTAAATGAAACTGAGTTAAGAGACTTGGTCCATCTGGACATGACATCCGTTGACGTTGTGGAGAAGGGGTTCATTGCCCTGGCTTCAGGTAAAGTCCAAATGCCGCCGATTATGCACATGGAAATTCCCGAGTTTAACGGTGAGATGGACGCCAAATCCGCTTACGTGCCGGGATTTGATTGTTTTGCTATGAAGGTAAGTCCTGGGTTCTTTGATAATCCGAAGAAAGGGTTGCCTAGCTTGAACGGGCTTATGGTGTTGTTTTCGTCTGAAACTGGTGTCGTACGATCTGTACTCCTCGATAATGGCTATCTGACCGAAATCAGGACCGCCGCTGCTGGCGCCGTCGCCGCGAAACATTTGGCCAGGGAAGCCATTGAAAAGGCTGGTGTTTTAGGAACTGGCGGTCAAGCGCGCTACCAGATCGAAGCACTTCATTTGGTGAGACCATTTAAGTCGCTGACGGTTTGGGGGCGCAACAAAGACAACGCCAAAATCTGTGCCGATGAGTTGGGCGAGAAGTTGAACATCAATGTTTCTGTTGCAGACACTCCTGATGAGGCAGCTCTACATTCAGACGTGTTGGTAGCGGCGACGCCATCAAAGGTTCCGTTGATTACAGAAGAAGGATTGCATCCTGGTCTCCATATTACGGCTATGGGTTCTGACGCACCTTACAAAACAGAGATCGCAGCTGATGTGACAGCTTCAGTTGATCGTTTAGTTGTTGATTCTCTAGCTCAGTGCATCAAGCAAGGTGAGCTCCGTACCGTCACAGAAGCGGGATTGAATTATTCGGCTGTTGAACTTGGACAACTCTGTGACGGATCTGAGCCTGGCCGTCAATCAGACGACGAGATCACTCTCTGTGACCTGACCGGCACAGGTGTTCAAGACACTGTTATCGCCACCCATGCTTATGACCTCGTCACTAAAGCAGGGACTGGAAAAGCATTCGAGAGCTAAAACTATGACGACAAAAGACCCCTTGCTTCAGCCGTTCAAACTAAGAAACCTTACGCTCAAAAATCGTATCGTTTCGACACCGCATGCACCAGCCTATGTCACTGAAGACGCCATGCCAGGTGAACGTTATCAACGGTATCATGAGGAAAAGGCGAAGGGCGGTTTGTCTATGACTATGTTCGGCGGATCTTCAAATGTCGCACCTGACTCTCCGTCTGTTTTCGGGCAGATTTATGCTGGCCACGACAGAATTATCCCTTATTTCCAACAGTTTGCTGAACGCATACACAAATACGACTGTGCTTTGATTTGTCAGGTTTCCCACATGGGGCGCAGGACTACTTGGCAAATGGCGGATTGGTTGCCTGTACCGGCGCCATCAAGAGTACGGGAGCCAGCCCACCGCGGGTTTCCAAAAGAAATGGACGTGAATGATATCAAGCGGATCATCCGCGCCTACGGCGATGGCGCACGGCGGGCCAGGGAAGGGAACCTCGATGGTATCGAATTGTTGCATCATGGCCATTTGCCGGACCAGTTCTTTTCGCCTCTAACCAACCATCGCACAGATGGCTACGGCGGATCATTTGAAAACCGCCTTCGGTTTACCCTGGAAACTTTGGAAGAAATGCGTCGCCAGATCGGTGATGATAAGATTCTAGGCATTCGAATTACTGGACAGGAGAAGAACCCAGCCGGTAACCAAGTTGAAGAATGTGTGCGGGCCGCGAAAATAATCGAAGAAAGCGGTCTGGTTGACTATTTCACAGTCAACGGCGGTAATATTGGCACCGATCATGAGCTAGCTTACCACATGCCAGGCATGGCGGCTCCGCTTGCGCCTTGGTTGCGGATGGTAGAGCTGTTCGGCAAAGAGCTAAACACGCCGCTTATTCATGCTTGTCGGATTAACGATTTGGCGACTGCCCGTTATGCCGTTGAGAACAACATTCTCGATCTTGTCGGGATGACGAGGGCTCAGATGGCAGATCCTTACCTCGTGAAAAAGCTGGAAGAAGAACGCGAAGAAGACATCAGACCTTGTGTTGGTGCCGGCTATTGTTTGGATCGGATTTACCAAGGCGGAGAGGCGCTCTGCGCCCATCAGGTGGCCACGGGGCGCGAAGCAACGATCCCTCATGAAGTGCCTAAGTCAGATGGCACAAAGAAGAAGATTGTTGTGGTCGGTGGTGGACCAGGAGGTATGGAGGCCGCCAGGGTATCAGCCGAGCGCGGTCATGACGTTGTGCTTTTTGAGGCCAACTCTTCACTCGGCGGCCAAATATCGTTGGCTAGAAAAGCGGGTTGGCGCAAGGACATTGGCGGTGTGGTTGATTGGTACGAACTCCAGCTGCAAAAGTTAGGCGTCGACATCCGTTGGAACAGCTATGCAGAAGCCGAAATGGTGAAAGCGGAAGAACCCGACGTCGTCTTCATAGCCTCGGGTGGCGTTCCAGATACGGATTATGTGCCAGGTGGCGAAAACGCCATCTCTGTTTGGGATGTCCTCAGCGGGCAAGAACTTTCCGGGTCTGTGTTGATCTACGATGACAATGGCCAACACCAAGCGCCTTCAACAGCTGACTTTTTGAGCGGGAAAGAGGGCGTCGAAGTGGAGGTTGTGACTCCGGATCGGCACATAGCCATGGAAATGGGAACACTAAGCTCACCGATCTATATGGAACACTTCTACGCCCACGGTGTGAAGGTTCAGGCCGATCATAGGATCAAATCGGTTGAGAAAGCCGGCAATCAGTTGAAGGTGACATTTACGAATGAATTTGCCGGTCCAGAACTGACCAGAACCGTCGATCATCTGGTCGTTGAACATGGCACTTTGCCGTTGGATGAGGTTTACCTAGACCTTGTTGCGGATTCGTCCAACGATGGCATCACAGACTACCAAGCTCTTGTTGACAATCAGCCGCAACCCATGCATGGCGAAGGCTACCAGCTTTTCCGCATTGGAGATGCTGTTGCCAGCCGAAATATGCATGCCGCCATCTTCGATGCCATGCGCATAGCCAAGGACTTATAAACTATGGATACCAGCCGTTTGAACGACCTTGAACAGGTCGATCGCGATAATGTTTTTCACGCCTCGACACACTTGGGTCAGTACGCGCGTGGCGAACTTCCGAACCGTATTATTACAGGTGGTGAAGGTATCTATATTCAGGACAGAGACGGCAACAAGAGCTTGGATGCTTTTGCGGGTCTGTACTGTGTGAACATTGGGTATGGTCGCCAGGAAGTAGCTGATGCGATCTACGAGCAGGCTAAAGAGCTGGCCTACTATCACACCTATGTCGGCCACTCCAACGAGCAGATCATCAAGCTATCTGAGCGCATTGTTCGTAAAGCCGGCATGGGCATGAGCAAGGTTTTCTATGGCATGTCAGGCTCTGACGCCAACGAGACCAACATTAAGCTTGTTTGGTACTACAACAACGTGTTGGGTCGTCCGGAAAAGAAGAAGATCATTTCTCGCGATCGCGGCTATCATGGCTCGGGTCTTATGACTGGCAGCTTGACTGGCCTGCCAGTGTTTCACAATGCCTTTGATCTGCCTTTGGACAAAGTCCTGCACACCACTTGCCCACACTACTACCGTCAGGGCAAGGAAGGCGAGAGCGAAGAAGAATTCGCTAAGCGTTGTGCGGAGGAACTCGAAGACATGATCTTGGCCGAAGGTCCAGACACTGTGGCGGCCTTCATTGGTGAGCCAGTGCTAGGGACCGGTGGTATCATTGTGCCACCAAAAGGCTATTGGAAAGCGATCCAAGAAGTTCTCAACAAATACGATATTTTGCTGATTGCCGACGAAGTGGTAACGGCATTTGGCCGTACGGGCAAGTATTTCGGCAGCCATACTTTTGAGATTCAGCCTGATCTGATCACGATCGCTAAGGGCGTTTCCTCCGGCTATCTGCCTTTGTCTGGCGTTGTGGTTGGAGAGCGAGTTTGGAAGGTGCTCGAGCAAGGCACGGATCAAATGGGTCCGATTGGTCACGGTTGGACTTACTCAGCGCACCCGGTTTGTGCAGCAGCCGCGAACGCCAATCTCGATATCGTAGATGCGGAAGATCTGACAGGCAACTCTCGCGACGTCGGTGCTTACTTTAACCAAGCCATGAGCACCGCACTTGCTGGTCATCCGATGGTCGGCGAAGTGAGAGGAATCGGCCTTATGGCAGCGGTAGAGTTCGTTGAAGACAAGGCGAACAAAACCGCTTTTGATCCTGCTAAGAAAGTTGGACCTACGGTGTCCGCTAAATGCTTAGAAAATGGTATGATTGCTCGCGCTATGCCGCACGGCGATATCCTGGGCTTTGCACCACCGCTTGTCCTGACCAAGGCTGAAGCTGACAAAATTGTGGATATCACCAAACGTTCTGTTGAAGAAGTGTGGCGTTCCCTTTAAAGTTAAACACTGGGCTCCGACCAAGGAGCATTGGTAGATTTAGAGGAACTGGAATGCGCAAAATTTTGATGGCTGTTTCTGCTGGAGCATTGCTTGCTACAGCTGCTTGTGGTGGTGGCAAATCCGAAGGCGGACTGGACAGAAGCATCTTTGTTAAGTCCGTCGAAATCGGCGTGATTTCAGCTTTCAACAAAATGTGTGGCGCTAAACGGACCAGCCAATATGAGCAAGCCTACATCGAGTCTGTTCGCAAGACGCAGCCTTTGACGCCAGCTCAGGAAGCGGAAATCCAAGGTTGGATGGACCGTGGTGATACACAGGTGGAGCAACGGTTCGATGAAGCCGGACGCAAGAAGCAGTGTGCGGACTATCCTGCCAACCAGAAAGTGATCGACGACGGCATCGCAGGCAACTTCTAAAGACCAGAGAAGCCGCTCATTCTTGACAGTTTTTCGGGTTTAGTCCTAGGGTTGACGCATAACAGCTCAATCCTAGGACTTGATAATGGCCTACGACGAAGAATTGGCGCAACGCTTCAGAGACTTGCTTGAAGGTCTGCCTGGCATATCTGAAAAGAAAATGATGGGCGGCATCTGCTTTATGGTCGATGGCAACATGATCGGAGGCGCGGACCGAACCAAGGACGGGCAGGGTCGTTTCATGTTCCGCGTTGGCAAAGAAAACCAGGAAGAAGCCAAAGCCCGCTTCGGTGGTGAAATCATGGAGATGGGCGGGCGCAAGATGTCTGGATTCTTCTTCGTTGATGAAGGCTGTGGCCAGGAAAGACTGGTCGAGTGGGTGAACTTCGCTCACGCCTTTGCCTCATCTCTGCCAGCCAAATAGGAAGATAAGATGGGCGACTGGTCTTTTGATCCTGACCTAGCGGTCTTTTTGGCGGATCTTCATGCCAACAACAACCGTGATTGGTTTCAATCTCAAAAGAAGCGCTACGAGCTGGTTTACAAGAAACCGGCCGCCGCTTTCTCCGATATGATGGTCGACCAATTGCAAAGCCTCACCGGTGTGGCCCATCGGTCCAAAACCTACCGCATCAACCGAGATGTTCGCTTCTCCAAAGACAAAACGCCCTACAACTGTCACCTCCACATCTCCTTCACGCCAGAGGGCAGGGATGAAGCCTCGCCCTCTTGGTTTTTTGGGTTGGGTCTGGAAAAGCTTTCACTGGGCGTCGGGGTTTTTGGTTTTAGCAAAGACAAACTCGAGACCTATCGCCGACGCGTCGATGGCGCACCAGGCGAAGATTTGGAAGAACTCGCTAAAGCGCTGCAAAAGAAGGGCGTCCGCTTTGGTGATCCCGATCTGAAACGCGTTCCCAAACCTTATGACTCAGAGCATCCAAGAGCAGATTGGCTCAAACACAAAGGCCTAAGCTGTTGGTTGGATTTTGACGGCGGTGGTCGTGCGTTTGAAAACGATACACCGAGCAAAGTGAGCGCTGAGTTCAAAAAACTGGCACCGCTTTATGATTGGTTAATGGAGTTTTAATGATGTCAGACTTGACGAAAGGAAGGTGCCTCTGTGGTGCCGTCACTTACGAATTCGAAGGCAAACCCAATTGGACAGCACACTGTCATTGCGATTCCTGCCGACGCAACACATCAGCCCCCATGACATCATTCTTGGGGGTCGACCGTGACAAAATCAGATTCACGGGCGAAGAAACCAAAACCTACGAATCATCCCCCGGCGTGCGTCGCCACTTCTGTGGCACCTGCGGATCGCCCGTAGCCTACGACGCAGACACCTACGTTCACGAAATCCATTTTTACCTAGCAGCTCTTGTCAACGGCGGAGTAAAAGTCTGCCATTGGGGCGGAGCAAAAGTAGGCCAGTTTGTTTGATTTTTGGGTATGTCTTCTGGCCTCTGCAGGGGCCAGAAGACATTGTCCGTCATTGAGACCTATGATGGATTTTTTTCCATTGTATTAGCAGCAACTTCGTAGAAGGGGCTCTTTTGCTGGTGGGAATCCCGCGTTGATGGATTCAGGGGCTCAAAACTAGACTGCATGAAGCGCCAAGCGGCTTTAGAAATAAAATCCTCTGACAAATTTTTTACTTGAGTTTCCATCAGAGGGAAGGTGTAATTCGCGTCTCTAGATATTTTCAACCACGGCAATAACCAAAATGAACACTTTTTTGGGCTTCAGAATTTGACTAAGGGCGGTTTCAAACAATCGATTGTTAAGTCAGCTGTGATACTCGCGATGCTTCTGCACTCGTTGGTGTCAACCGTCCATGCTGCGCCTCAAACTGAGTTGTCAGATTTGACAGATTCAAAACATTCTTTGTCGGCGTCTGCACCTCAGGACGCCATTTCCGAAATAGCCGAAAATCCTCATAAAGCACACTTCAGTGACACCGAACAAATGTCGTGTTTGACCCATGAAGCTGACAATCAAAGTTCTTGCTGTCAAAACTTTTGCTATTCCGGCTTTTGTCCTTCTTTAGCTTCGGCAACCAGCTTCTTTGGTGGAAAGGCAAAACATCAATTCGCTGAACAGCAATTGCTCCTGGCTTTCCACCCCAACGCCCTCAATCGTCCACCGCGAATTTAAAATTCAATTTTCATTAAGACTCTGAGTCCGACTTTGCTTCGGATTCGAAAGAAAAATTGTTTTTAGGTTCGGGAAATGAAAAAGAAATTATTTGGCGCTGCCCTTTTGGCAGGTACCTTGGGAGGGTGCATAACGGAGCAACCTCCAGAATTTTTAACCGCAAATTCACCCACAAACGCTGAAGCGGGCATACAAAATGTCCACCATCATTCAGGCCTGGGCTCTTGGCAAGATCGTCGACCTGTCGAGCCAAAGTCATGGAAGAAACTTAATGAAGAGCAGTCTCCCAAAAAGGAGGCCCACTGATGACCTACTCCAAAATTCTAAAA
Source organism: uncultured Alphaproteobacteria bacterium (assembly GCA_905480575.1). GTDB lineage: Bacteria > Pseudomonadota > Alphaproteobacteria > UBA7985 > CAJQQZ01 > CAJQQZ01. The sequence goes on from CAJQQZ010000176.1 coordinate 22,023, forward strand.
AGAAGTTTCGCTGTTGGTCTAACAATTTCTCCTCTTGTTCTGGGCGGCTGTGGACTTGTCAAACAAATGGAGGCTCACTCTACTTCTGACCGAGGGCTCAACGAGGTCTCCTCACAGACGGCGGCCATTACAGGTCAGCAGCCCGTCTGGGTTCGTAACAAAGAAGACGCGGAGTTTCTTCAGGCCAAGGTTAGTTCGCTTGTCAAAGGCAGAACTATTTCCGCTGATGCCGCCGTTCAGGTCGCCTTACTGAATAACAAGCGTGTGCAAGTCGCTTTTGCCGATGTTGGGCTGTCCGCCGCAGATGCCTGGCAGCAGACCATGCTGGAAAACCCTAAAGTCTCTATTGGCCTGTTGGGCATCGCTCATCCTGAGATTGGAGCGATAAGGGCCATTGAAGGAATGATAGCTGCAAACATTCTGGCGATCGCCACAAGAAATTCGAGAATGGAACTGGCTGATAACCGCTTTCGGCAAGCCAAACTAAGGGCTGTTGAGGAAACTTTGAGCGTGGCAGCTGAGGCAAGGACAGCCTGGATCAACGCTGTGGCTGCTTTCGAGACAGTTCATTTTCTCAACAAGGCGCAAATCTCTGCAGATGCTTCCTCAGAACTTGCACTGAAGCTTGGTGAGACAGGTGCCATTCCAAAGGGGGCTCAGGCGCGAGAGCACGTCTTTTTTGCAGAACTCAGTGGACAGAGGGCTCAAGCGAGACTTGCTGCCCGACTGGCTAAAGAAGAACTGACACGTGTGATGGGGCTCTGGGGTTCTGACCTGAATTACTTTGTCCCTGACTTTCTTCCTTCTTTACCGAATTATGTTCGACAGAAGCCCAGCATAGAAGCTGAAGCATTGAGAAACAGGGTCGACTTGAAGGCTGCAAAGTTGGAGCTGGATGCAATGGCAAAATCTTACGGCCTTACTCATGCAACGCGCTACGTAACCGATCTGGAAATCATCTCTGGTTTCGAGGCAGAACGTGAATTGGAAGATGGTGAGAAAAAGTGGACAACCACGCCCCAGGTTGAACTGGAATTTGTCATTCCGATCTTTGACTCGGGGCAAGCAAGGCTTCGCAAAGCGGAATTGGCTTACAAGAAGGCCGCTCTCGTTTTGGCGGAAAAGGCGATCAATATTCGCTCAGAAGCCAGGTCGGCTCAAACGGCCTATCTTGCAACTTATGAAATTGCACGCCACTACCGTGACGCCGTCGTTCCACTTCGCATCCAGATCGAAGAAGAGGCATTGCTCACTTACAATGGCATGATCTCCAGCACTTTTGAGCTGTTGGCTGACAATCGTGCCAAGACCAACGCAATACTTCAAGCCGCAAATTCAAAGCGAGACTTCTGGTTGGCTAACGCCAGCCTCTCTGGTGCCATCTTTGGCGGTGGCGCTGGTGGTGCCGCAATGAGCGGCGGAACTGAAATGGTTGCTGGCGGCGGTGCCGAGCATTGAGGAGGAAAGAGACTATGATGAATAGAAGACAGCTTTTGGGTGCTGGGGCTGGTGTAGGTGCCGCAATGGTATCCGCCAACGCCTGGACGAAAACAACCAATATGGGTCTGCCAGAAGCCCCTCTTATGGACTCAGCGGCGACGCAGGACCCAGTTTATCCAACGTCAGGGCCAGACTATCAGCCTGTTGTAACGGTTAACGGCTGGTCGCTGCCACATCGGATGAATAACGGCGTGAAGGAGTTCCACCTGATCGCCGAGCCGGTTGAACGTGAGATGTCCGAGGATATGACTGGTTACCTCTGGGGTTACAATGGGCAATCACCAGGGCCAACTCTGGAGGCGGTTGAAGGCGACCGCGTCCGAATTTTCGTGACCAACAAATTGCCAGAGCACACCTCAATTCATTGGCACGGATTTATCCTGCCGTCGGGAATGGACGGTGTTGGTGGGCTTAGTCATCCGGGCATTCCGCCGGGCAAAACTTTTGTCTATGAATTCGATATGACCAAAAGTGGTACCTTCATGTACCATCCTCATGCCGATGAAATGGTTCAAATGGCGATGGGAATGATGGGCATGTTCATTGTCCATCCCAAAGATCCTGAATTCATGCGCGTGGACCGGGATTTTGTCTTCATGTTGAACGCCTATGATATCGATCCCGGCTCCTATGTTCCGAAGATCATGACAATGACTGACTTTAATCTATGGTGCTGGAACTCCCGTTTGTTCCCGGACATCGACCCTATTGTCATTTCAAAGAACGATCACGCCCGGATAAGAGTCGGTAACCTGACCATGACCAATCACCCTATCCATATGCACGGTTATGACTTTGAAGTCAGCTGCACGGACGGTGGTTGGGTCAGACCTGAAGCGCGTTGGCCGGAAGTGACGATTGACATCCCCGTCGGTGGTATGAGGGCCTTTGACTTCCATGCCATTCATGAAGGGGATTGGGCTATACACTGCCACAAATCCCACCATACGATGAATGCTATGGGCCATGATGTTCCGACATTCATTGGTGTAGACAAGTCCGGCATAACCCGTAAAATTCGCAAACTTCAGCCGGAATACATGCCAATGGGTACCGCTGGAATGGCAGACATGGGTGAAATGCAGATGGAGCTGCCAGACAACACTGTTCCGATGATGGCAGGTTGGGGCCCTCATGGGCCACTGGAAATGGGCGGTATGTTCTCTGTGGTTAAGGTGCGTGAAGGTCTGGATTCAGACGACTATTCGGACCCTGGTTGGTACGAAAATCCACCAGGAACAGAGGCGTACGAATGGACAGGCGAGTTGCCTGATTTTACCAGATCCTCAAACGCAAAAACCCAAATCACGAAGAAGCAGAAGTCTTCCTAGTCACTGAAATTTTCCGGATCTATCTGGAGACCACTAGACGGGGTTTTTTGGGTGGATCACTTTTTAACTCATTCCTACAGGAGAAATTGGATGAGATTGTTGAGAATTGTACTTGTCTGTTTGGCAGCGAGCTTTGTAACTGTTCCCGCTTTTGCGGACACATTTACGAAAGGCGTAATCAAGAAAGTTGATGCCAAGAAAAAGAAAGTCACCATCATTCATGAGGAGTTGGTGGAATTGGATATGCCAGCCATGACCATGGTTTTTAAGGTGGCAGATGAAGCCATGCTGGAAGGCCTTGAGAAGGGTGATGAAGTTGAGTTCATCGCTGAGCGTGAGAATGGCAAATTAATGGTCAAAGAATTCAAACAGGACTAATTTTCCAAGCACTCGTGTGGCGGAGTGAAAAGCTTCGCCGCTCTTTTTCCATACACAAAGCCCTACTAACAGGCCTGGCCTTTTGCCATTGCCGGATGATGGTTGCCTCTTAAAGCTATCTTTTCATAAAATCCTTGACCCTCCAGTCAGTGGAAGGTCTAGATTGCCACTTCAAGCGCAAATTCGCGAAGAGTCAGAGTGCCATGATGAACATAAGTGAAGCTTCTAAACGGTCTCACCTACCGGTGAAAACCATACGCTATTACGAAGACATTGATCTGATTAAGCCTGCTCGCAACGGAAGTGGTTATCGAAGCTATAACGAGAGCGACGTTCATCGATTGCGCTTTCTACAACGCTCCCGCAGCCTGGGTTTCACCATTGAAGAATGCCGCTTGCTGTTGTCGCTTTATGACGATGACAATCGCGCCAGCTCAGATGTGAAGTCCGTAGCTGAAGCCAAAATCAAGGAAATCGATTTGAAGATCAAAGAGCTGGGGACACTCAAGGTAACGCTTTCTGCGTTGGCTCAAAATTGCCACGGGGATGACAAACCCGATTGCCCGATTATCGACGATTTGGCCGGAAGACGAGATCATTAGAAGCGATGAATGAGCTAATCACTCGAGATCCTGTTTGTGGCATGACGGTTGATCCCAATTCTGGGAAACCCGAGACCCAACACGATGGGAAGACAATTCACTTCTGCCATCAGGGCTGCCACGACAAATTCGTTGCAGAGCCAGCGACCTATTTGACATCGGTTGACCCCGTTTGTGGGATGACCGTAGAGCGTTCTACGGCGGCCTACATGTCGAAGCTGGTTGGACAAAGGTTCTATTTTTGCTCCGATCATTGCCAGACCAAATTTGACAAAGACCCTGAGCTCTTTATTGGCGAACTGCCCGAACCAGAACCCGTTGCTGAGGGTACGATTTATACCTGTCCTATGGACCCGGAAATCGAGCAGGAAGGCCCTGGCGATTGTCCGATTTGTGGGATGGCGCTGGAGCCAATGGGCCTGCCCGATGTCAACGCAGGCCCCAATCCAGAGCTCGTTGATTTCACAAAGCGCTTTTGGGTCGGGGTTTTGTTCACCCTTCCTTTAATGGCTTTGGCCATGGGTCCCATGGTTGGGCTGTCTTTCTCTGGGTTTTTCTCAAAAACAACGGCACAGTGGCTTGAGCTTTTGCTCTGTATCCCGGTTGTTTTCTGGTCCGGTTGGCCCTTTTTGGTTCGCGGTGCCAAATCTCTGGCCAGTCGGAACTATAACATGTTCACCTTGATTGCCCTTGGGGTGATGGCCGCCTTTCTTTTCTCCCTGGTTGCAGTTTTGATGCCAGGTGCTTTCCCAGATGACTTCCGCAAAGCAGACGGTTCGGTTGGTCTCTATTTCGAATCTGCAGCAGTAATTGTGGTTTTGGTCTTGCTCGGGCAGATTTTGGAACTCCGAGCCAGAGAAAGAACCAATGATGCCATCAAGGCCTTAATGGAGCTTGCTCCTGACAAGGCCAGATTGATCAAATCAGATGGCACAGAGGCGGAAGTTTCGGTGGATGACGTAAATGTTGGTGATAAGCTGCGACTGCTGCCAGGTGAACGCGTGCCGGTCGATGCCATTGTTATCTCTGGCCAATCTCACCTTGACGAATCAATGCTGACGGGCGAGCCATTGCCAGTTGAAAAGAGGGCTGGAGACAAACTGGCTTCTGCTACGATTAATGGCACAGGCTCCTTGATTGTTGAGGCCAGCGAAGTGGGTGCCAATACCACCCTTTCCAAGATTGTTGAGATGGTGGCTTCAGCGCAGCGCAGCCGTGCGCCAATTCAAAATCTGATCGACAAGGTTGCTTCCTGGTTTGTGCCTTTGGTCGTTCTCGTCGCAATTCTGGCCTTTACGGTTTGGTCGATTTGGGGCCCTGAGCCTGCCTTAGGCTATGCTTTTGCGGTGGCAGTCACAGTCCTGGTCATTGCCTGCCCCTGTGCGCTTGGTTTGGCGACACCCATGTCCATTATGACAGCCACGGGCAGAGGGGCCAAAGCAGGTGTTTTGATCAATGACGCAGAAAGTCTCGAACGTTTTGCTGCGGTCGATTGCCTCATCCTGGACAAGACCGGCACGTTGACGGAGGGCAAACCAGCACTGATCGATGTTGCTGCGCTGGGTGGTCAAGGTGAAGAGGAGCTCTTGAAGCTTGTTGCGAGTTTGGAGAAGAACTCAGAACATCCCTTAGCAAAAGCAATTGTCGAAGCAGCCGGCGAACGCGTGCTCAAACTTGGCGAAGCTGTCGATTTTCAATCGATCACAGGGAAGGGACTCAAAGGCCAAATTGAGGGCCGGGAAGTGGCTGTGGGTAACTTGGCTCTGATGAAGGAGCTAAATCTGAAACCTGAAACCCGCGATCCCGAGGCCCTTCAAAGTGACGGCAAGGGGGTGGTTTACGCCGCTGTTGAAGGTTCCTACGCTGGTTATTTTGTTGTTGCTGATCCGATAAAGAAAACCTCTTTTGAAGCAATCCAAGAACTCAAAGGCTTGGGGCTCAAAATTGTGATGGCAACTGGCGACAACCAAAAGACAGCTCAAGCCGTTGCACGAGAACTTGGTATCGAGCAGGTCTTTGCCGACGTCTTGCCGGGAGACAAGGCTCAAATCGTGAAGGACTTTCAGGATTCAGGACAGGTAGTGGCCATGACAGGCGATGGGATCAATGATGCCCCTGCTTTGGCGCAGGCTGACGTTGGTGTCGCCATGGGCACCGGAACCGACGTCGCCATTGAAGCAGCTGGGCTGACACTTGTCGGAGGTGAGATCACAGGTTTGGTGAGGGCCAGGAAGTTGGCTAAAGCGACCCTGTCCAACATCAGGCAAAATCTCTTCTTTGCTTTTGCCTACAACGGATTGGGTTTGCCGATTGCTGCAGGTATCCTCTATCCTTTCTTTGGCTTGCTGCTGACTCCTATGATCGCTGCTGCGGCTATGGCTGGCTCGTCCTTGTCTGTCGTGAGTAATGCACTCAGACTCAAGTCAACGCGGCTGTGATTTGCAAATGAACGAGAAAGCGAGTTAAACTGCGATTATGAGCATGATTGTCAGGTTTCTAATTCAGCTGGTTATTGTGTTGGCTCTCGTTTCGGGCCCAGCACAAGCCTTGCCTATGGAAAGTCAAGAAGACAATCACCATCACTCTCAGGCTGTAAGCGACCATGATCACGGTCAGGTGTCATCAGATGAATCATCTTGCTGCCACCCAGTAGAAGTGGCGCATAGCTGCTTGCATCAGGTATCTGGCGTTCTGGTTTCAGAACCTTTAGCTAAGTTACCTTTAAAATCGGTCATAGGCCCTTTGCCAGAACGTCGGGGAACCATCTCTTCAAGACCTTGTTCTCCACCTCATCGACCGCCAATTCACTTTTCGTAGACCTTTTTTAGGGGGAACAATTTCCCCTTTTACTACTCTACTAAAGGAATTGGATAATGAAGAAGAAACTCCTGGTCGCTTCGGCGGCTACTCTGTCAATTGGTTTGGCACTTGGTGCTTTCGCTCACTCAGGTGCCATGGGTATCGTTAAAGAACGCATGGACGGCATGATGGTTATGGGTAAATCCATGAAGTCCATTGCCATGATGGTGAAGGGCGTCAAAGACTATGACGCTGACACCATAAAAGCCGCAGCGGCTGCCATCGAAAAGCATTCCGGTGAAAACATGACAAAGCTGTTTCCCAAGGGCGAGAAAAAGCAAAAAGTCTCCGTAGCCAAAGACGAAATCTGGACCAATTGGGAAGAGTTTGAGGCTCTTTCCATGAGGCTTCAAATACTGTCACAAGGTTTGGCTGCTTCAGCTGACAAAGGCTTGAGTGGTGCCTCTGATTCTATGATGGGAAATAGCTCTATGATGGGTAGCGGCTCTATGATGGGCAGCGGCTCAATGATGTCCGATAGTAACATGCCGACAATGGAAATGATGGCGGGAATGTCACCTAACATGATCTTTCCGATGATTGCTGGAACCTGTTCCTCTTGTCACACGAAGTTTCGCACTGAGAAATGAGGAGATTAGCACAGCTAGCTACTGTCGCGGCATTTGCCGGGGCAGTAGTCTTGGCGGCGGTTCACTTTTGGCCCATTGGTCAGCCGGTCAAGACAATCGCCCTTGAAGGGGATGCTGGTCGAGGAGCCTATCTCGCCCGAATATCTGGTTGCATCGGCTGTCATACCAACAGCAAAGAAGGCGGCAAGCCTTTGGCTGGTGGTGTCGCTTTTCTCACGGAGTTTGGTACTTTCTATTCGCCCAATCTAACAATGGACAAAGCTGAAGGCATGGGAAACTGGAGCATCGAGGATTTTGATAAAGCGGTCCGCCAGGGCGTGTCGCCTGAAGGGCAGCCATACTATCCGGCTTTCCCATACGCCTTCTATGCCAATTTTACCGACCAGGATATTGCTGATCTTTGGGCTGCCTTTAAAACTGTACCTGCTGTTGCACAGCCTTCGAAGGAAAACGACCTCTCATTGCCGTTCAGCTATCGCCCGGGCCTGAAGGTCTGGCGCGCTGCGTTCGGCAGTGAGCCTGAAGCCAGAGATCCTGTAGCGGGGAAATCAGACGCCTGGAACCGAGGCCGTTATCTGGTTGAAGGAGCCACCCATTGTGGGGCTTGTCATACGCCCAGGAACTTTGCTGGTGCTCGCATTCTGGCCCGCAAGTTTGAAGGCGCAACAGGACTGCCTGAAGGTGGAAAATCACCGGCGATCACGGCAGAGGCTCTCAAAGCGGAAGGCTGGACCAAGGATGACCTCGCCTTCGCACTGAAGCTTGGTATGCTGCCAAGCGGAGACGTATTCGGCAGCCTAATGGGTGAATTTGTTACTGAAGCGACGCAGCACATGACCGATGAGGACTTGGCCGCCGTCGCAACCTATCTGATGAAAGAGGAATAGAGTATGGTCTTCTCTCGCAGATCTTTTATGGCTGGAGCGACGGCTCTTGGCCTGGCCCCAAAACTGGCTTTTGCCAATGCGGCTGAGCAACTGATTGCCAGCGAATCCAGTCATCAGATAGCGCCTGAGGCTTATCCCGCCACCTCTGTCTGGTGCTTCAATGACTCTATTCCCGGTTCCCTCATCAAAGTGAAGCAAGGGCAGAAGATTGAACGTGAGTTCGTCAATCGATTGCCTCAGGATTCTTCAGTACATTGGCACGGCATTCGCCTCAATAATGCCATGGACGGGGTTCCAGGAGTAACACAGGATGTCGTCAAGCCAGGAGGCAGCTTTGATTATCACTTCACCGCGCCGGATGCTGGCACTTATTGGTATCACTCTCACAACCGTTCGCTAGAGCAGGTTGAGCGAGGTCTCTATGGACCTATCATTGTTGAAGAGCATGAATTGCCAGATGTGGACAGGGACGAGGTCATCGTTCTTGATGATTGGTTATTTACCGAACAAGCGCAAATCCACGGCGATTTTAATGCCATGCATTCTCTGTCTCATGGTGGGCGGCTGGGGAACTATCTAACCGCGATGACCCTGGCGCGCGAACCTTTGACTGTCAAACAAAACGAGAGGATCAGATTGCGGTTTATCAATGTCGCAACGGACAAAATTTTTAGTATTGGCCTTCATGGCTTTGAAGGCAAAGTGGTTGCTCTGGATGGCATGCCACTGGTCGAGCCAATACCACTTGATCACCTGGTTCTTGGCCCTGCCCAAAGGGCTGATGTCATCGCTGACGTCACAACAGAAGACGGTGGTCTTGCCACTATTGTTTCCCATGAAAGAAGCTCTGCTATTGTTCTGGCGGAAGTCACTGTGAGTGGAAAAGCCAGTCGAGCAAAGCGCGATGAAATGAAGGCTCTACCTCTCAATCACGTGGAAAGCCCCGGAGACTTGATGAAGGCAAAGAGAGCGCCTTTGTTGATGGAGGGCGGTGCCATGGGACGCTTGCGCGCTGGAATCTACAAGGGCGAGGAACTCTCAATACGGGATCTTGTTCGAAACGGGCAGGTATGGACCTTCAATGGGGTCGCTAATATCACGGATGAACCCCTGGCTGAATTGAACCTTGGGGAGGACCTCGTCATTCCCATTACCAACCAAACCGCTTTTCCCCATGCAATGCATCTGCACGGTCATCACTTTCAGGAAGTTTTGGCGGATGGTTCCCTGGGACCATTCAGAGACACCCTTTTGGTCAATCGCAACGAGACTAGAGAGATCGCCTTTAAAGCCACCAACCCTGGCAGCTGGCTCTTCCACTGCCATATGCTTTCTCATCAAAAGGCAGGCATGAAAACCTTCGTGAGGGTTTCGTGAAGACTAGCCTGATAGCCTTGGTAATTGCCGCTATCCTAATAGCAGCCGGTGCTGGTTACATGCTTTGGCCGCAAGAGCCAGTGGAGCTGAAGGAATCAAAGACTGAGGCAGGGGTCACACCGGGGATCGAACAGGCGAACTTGGCCAGAATTGAAGTTGGGAAAGAACTCTATGCCGAAAACTGCGCGTCCTGTCATGGCGCTAACCTGGAAGGCAAAACGTCAGAGTGGCGAAGGCCAGGCGCAGATGGTGTTTTTCCAGCCCCGCCACATGATGAGACAGGCCACACCTGGCATCACGATGACCAGTTGCTCTTCAACTACACGAAACTGGGTGGTGTCGGACTGATGGCACTCAACGGCATTGAGGATTTCAATTCTGGTATGCCGGCCTTTGAGGAAACGCTCAGCGATGATGAGATTTGGGCAGTCCTTGGTTTCATAAAGTCAACTTGGCCCGCACATATTCAGGACCAGCAACGACAACGAACTGAAGCATCAAAGCAGGGAGGATAAAATGCGTGTTCTATTGTTAATTTCATCTTTTATCACGCTTGTCCTGGCTTCTTCGGTTAACGCACAAACGATTACTGCCACACAAGGCAATGACGGTGACACCATCGTGTTTTCGGCTTCTGAAGCTAAAGGACCAGATGCCGCCAAGTCAGCGCTCGGCGGGTTGCGGGATGAACTGGAAAATGACCCCAATGCGCCTGTGTTTGGTAACCCTGATGGTGATATTACGGTTGTGGAGTTCTTTGATTACAACTCTGGCAACTGTAAACGTCCGTCTTGTTTATCGCGAGTGGCCAATCCTGGGCGAGGGTTCAACCTTTGCCGCCCGCGCCGCCGTGGCTAGCAGAAAACAGGGACGATACGAGGAAGTTCACATCGCGCTCATGAAGCTTGGCCGCTCTACCGAAGCAACTGTTACAGCCGCGCGTACAAATCTCGGCCTCGACATGGACCGTTTGCGTATAGACATGAAGTCTTCCGAGATTGATCGACACATAGCCCTGTCCATGAAGCTCACCCAAAACCTGGGCTTTAGAGGCACGCCATCTTTCGTGATCGGCGACGAACTGATCCCAGGCATGGTACCGCTCGCGCGATTGAAAGAGATCGTTAACGAACAACGCAGTAATATTTAAAGGAGACAATCGTGAAATTGAAAGCTGGCAAATTGGCTTTGGCCATGACCTGCGCCCCGTAAACTCCTCCGTTTTCTGGTAGAATTCGTCTAACAGATTCAGGAGACGAATATGAAGCGATCACGTTTCACAGAAGAACAGATCATTGGGATGATCAAGGAACAGGAATCAGGCGTTTCGACAGC
>CAJQQZ010000177.1 GCA_905480575.1 uncultured Alphaproteobacteria bacterium
ATGCGCCAAGCTGGGAATTAATTTCTGGGACTATCTTGGAGACCGACTATCACATCCCGGCGCACCCAATATCCCACACTTACCAAACCTCATCCGACAAAAAGAAACTGCTTGATACCCCGGACTTTTGCCGATGTTACATAATAACTACTCCCATTCGATTGTGCCGGGCGGCTTGGAGGTGACGTCGTAAACGACGCGGTTTATCCCTCGAACCTCGTTGATGATTTTCGTTGCAACGTGAGAAACAAAAGCGTGTTCAAAGGGGTAGGAGTCGGCGGTCATACCGTCAGTCGAGGTCACTGCACGGAGAGCGCAAACGTAATCATATGTCCTTGCGTCTCCCATGACACCGACTGTGCGAACGGGCAGTAGAACCGCGAAAGCCTGCCAGATTTCATCATAGAGTCCGGCTTTCTTAATCTCTTCCAGATAGATAGCATCGGCTTTTCTAAGGATGTCACATCTGTCCGAGCTGACGGCACCTGGGATACGAATGGCGAGGCCGGGGCCAGGGAAAGGATGGCGGCTTATCATGCTTTTCGGCAAGCCTAGCTCCAGCCCAAGCTCGCGGACCTCATCTTTGAAGAGCTCTCGTAGAGGCTCAACCAAATCCATTTTCATGCGAGCAGGAAGGCCGCCGACGTTGTGGTGAGATTTGATGGTGACGGAAGGCCCGCCAGTGAAAGAGACTGATTCAATAACATCTGGATAGAGTGTTCCTTGGGCGAGGAAATCAGCGCCGCCTAGTTTCTTTGCCTCTTCATCAAAGACATCAATGAATGTAGAGCCAATGATCTTGCGCTTCTTTTCCGGATCTTCAACACCGTCAAGTTTTCCAAGGAAGAGGTCTGAGGCATCAACTGACACCAATGGTATGTTGTAGCTAAGACGGAACAAGGAATCGACTTGTTCGGCTTCTCCCGATCTCAGCAAACCATGGTCGACAAAGATACAAGTTAGTTGCTCACCCACGGCTTCATGGATCAGCACAGCAGCAACCGAAGAATCGACACCTCCGGATAGGCCGCAAATAACTTTCTTCGAACCCACTTGTTTGCGAATGGCGGCAATGGCCTGTTCTTTGAACGCGGCCATTGTCCAATCACCAGAACAACCGCAGATCTTGCGGGCGAAATTCTTTAACAGTTTCGCACCATCAACGGTATGAACAACCTCTGGGTGGAATTGGACGGCGAAGTATTTCTTGTCTTCGTTTGCTATGGCGGCGAAGGGCGCACCGTCGCTCTTTGCAACGACCTCAAAACCTTCAGGCAAAGCTGCGACACGGTCACCATGGGACATCCAAACAGCCGCAGATTGTCCCTCTGACCAAAGCTCTTCGAAAAGGCTGCACTGTTTAGTGACGCTGACTTGCGCTCTACCGAATTCTTGATGGTCAGAGCTCTCTACTTTTCCACCAAGTTGGGCGCACATAGTCTGCTGCCCATAACAAATGCCGAGAACTGGAAGGCCGCTAGACCAAACAAACTCAGGCGCCCTTGGGGTGTCGCTGTGAGTAACAGAAGCAGGCCCTCCGGAGAGGATGATGCCTTGAGCACCGAAGTCCACAAGTTTTTGTGGATCGCTGTTGAACGGCATTACTTCACAGTAAACGCCAGTTTCACGGACGCGCCTTGCGATTAGCTGCGTGACTTGAGAGCCAAAGTCGAGAATAAGAATTTTGTCAGTCATTTTCACCGTCGTTTGATTGGGCTTGCCCGTATGGAATGTTGGTTAAGTGCGGCGTGTCGTGGCGCAGTGGCCAGATGTAGGCGATCTCGCGCATGCGTTTTCCGCCCAAAGCGCGACTACGCTCGTCAATGAGCATGCCACCCTGGCTCTCATAGAAAAATCTGGATGGATTATCGCCCAGAACCCAGAGTTTAGCATGGGAATATCCATCACCTGTCAGACAGCCTAGGAGTGTTTTAAGCAGGTGCGTTCCCACTCCCCGGTTTTGCCAGTCAGGAAGTATGTAAAGGGTGAAGACTTCGCCACGATCACTAAAATCTTCGCGTGCGGGCCCACAGGAACCGAAGCCAATGATCCGCGAGCCTGCTGACGTGAAGTTTCCAACTTCGGCCACGAGCACACGGGTATTGGCTTCGGGGTGTTTGAGCAAACCGGCCCAAGAACGTCGCTGTCCATCTGAATCCATTTGGATCAACAAATTTTCAGGCAAAAGACCAGCATAACTCGTACGCCAGGTTTCGACATGGACATCAGCAATGCCCGCTGCGTCTTCCAACTGCGCCTCTCGGATCGAAAGTTGGAAGTTAACCATTAGTTGCGTGAACTGCCGTAGTTCGGGGCTTCTCTCGTAATAGTAACATCATGAACATGGCTTTCACGATAGCCTGCGTTGGTGATCCGTACCATACGGCAATTCTGCTGCATGTCGGCGATTGTTGCATTGCCTGTATACCCCATAGAGGATTTGAGGCCGCCAACGAGCTGATGAATGATAGCACCGACCGGACCTTTATAAGGGACTTGGCCCTCGATGCCCTCTGGAACAAGCTTTAAGTTATCGGATACTTCAGCCTGGAAATAACGATCAGCTGACCCACGTGCCATGGCGCCCAATGATCCCATGCCGCGATAGGCTTTATAGGATCTGCCTTGGTAGAGGAATACTTCGCCAGGACTCTCGTCCGTGCCAGCAAAAAGAGAGCCAATCATGCAACAGCTTGCACCCACCGCGATGGCTTTTGCAATGTCGCCAGAATATTTGATGCCACCATCGGCGATGGCAGCGATGCCTTGGTCTTGGCAAGCTTCAACGGCATTGATGATGGCCGTCAATTGAGGAACACCGACACCAGCAACAATTCTTGTCGTACAAATGGAACCAGGGCCGATGCCGACCTTCAGGGCGTCTGCACCGGCATCAATGAGAGCTTTCGCGCCGTCTTTAGTCGCGATGTTTCCTGCAATTATCTCAACGCCTGGGTGGGCCTTCTTGAGGTGTGTGACCTGTTGCAAGACCCCCTGGGAATGACCATGGGCAGTATCCACGACGAGAACGTCAACGCCAGCATCGGCGAGGGCTTCTGACCTTGCTATACCGTCTTCTCCAACACCTACAGCAGCAGCCACACATAAGCGACCTTGGGCATCTTTTGTTGCGTCGGGGAAGAGAGCGGCTCTCTCCATATCCTTGACGGTGATCAAACCAACACAATTGTTAGAGCCGTCAACGACGAGGAGTTTCTCAATACGATGTTGGTGAAGAAGCGCTTTGGCTTGTTCACGTTCGACGGATTCTTTGACGGTGACCAATCCGTCTCTCGTCATCAGCTCGTAAACTTTTTGGTTTTCGTCGTTTGCGAAACGAACGTCGCGGTTGGTCAAAATACCAACCAGTTTGCTGCCGCCGTTTTCAACGACTGGAATGCCGGAGATCTTGTGGAATGCCATCAATTTGTGAACTTCAGCCAGAGTAGCATCTGGGTTGATGGTCACAGGATCGACGACCATGCCCGACTCAAATTTCTTAACGTTTCTGACTTTGTTGGCCTGCTCAGCGATCGTGAAATTCTTATGAAGAACGCCGAGGCCGCCTGCCTGGGCCATCGCAATCGCCATGCGGCTTTCCGTTACCGTATCCATGGCAGACGACAGCAATGGGATGTTCAGTGTGATGTTTTTGGTAAGCTGTGTTTTTGTATCGGCTTGTGCTGGCAAGACGCTCGAGGCACCTGGTTCCAAAAGGACGTCGTCAAAAGTCAAGGCTTCGAGAATTTGCATGCTGGTCAATACCTATTTGGCAGAGAAATCCTACTCTGCATCTGTGTGGATTGACGCTGCATCATACATCTAAGTTTGCTGATAGCAAGAAGAGTAAACGGATTCAGACTGAATGACGCTATGCATTATTTGCATGGCCCGACCCGGGTAGAAAAATTACGCTTCTCTGCGGCCCCTAAAGCCTGTGGCGACAAGATATTGCTCACTTGAATCGGCCCGACTAGCGGGGGGCTTAACGTGCTTAACTGTCTTAAAGTTTCTCTTTAAACGGACTAGCAACTGATTTTCTGTGCCGCCGAGCAAAACTTTAGCAGCAAAAGCGCCACCTTCCGTCAGCACTTCTTCGGCAAAATCCAAAGCGATTTCAATGAGAGCCATGACCCTCACGTGATCGGTTGCTGAATGACCGATTGAGGCAGCAGCCATATCTGATATCACAACATCGGCTTGGCCGTTATCTAAGTACCCACGGACCTCTTCCAGGCTGCCGGGTTCCCGCACGTCGCCAACAAGGATCGTGGCCCCTTGGACGGGTTCTATCTCTGTCAAATCGATGCCGACGACTTGGCCTTTAGGGCAGCGCTCTAGAGCAACCTGTAGCCAACCACCAGGCGCGCAACCTAAATCCACCACGCGGCTGGTCTTCTTGAGAAAGCGGAACTTGTCGTCGATTTCGGTAAGCTTAAAGGCTGCACGACTGCGATAGCCTTGTTTTTGAGCGGCAGTCACATAGGGGTCGTTCAGCTGTCTGGATAACCATTTTGTTGAGGATATCTTTCTGCCTCTCGCCGATTTGACGCGAACGGTTAGTCCTCGGCTTGAATTTTTGTTACCGCCTTTATTGGCTGGCTTGCGTGGCGGCATTGCCTGCTCCAGAAGGTTTGCGGCGTGACCGATTACGGCGCCGCTTGTTCTTGTTGGGTTTTGAATTCTGAGATTTAGATTCCGACCGACGATTGTTCATAAGGCGGAAAAGCATTCCTTCGCGAAGGCCTCGGTCAGCAATCCTCAGTTGACCAAGCGGCCACTGTTCACAAATGGCCTCAAGAATGGCACAGCCTGGCATAACAAGGTCGGCGCGATGACGGCCAATACAGGCATTATCCGCCCTTGCTGAATTGGACAGTTTACCGAGTTGATTGGTCAGATTGCCGATCTGATTGAACGACATATAGGTGCCATCGACACGGGAACGATCATAGCGTTTCATCCGCAAATGAATGCCAACCAGGGTTGTAACCGTTCCTGAAGTGCCGATCATTTGAACGGTACCTTCATCGACGGCGCTTTGAATCGAATGCGCGGCATTGAACTCTGAGAGGCGTTCAAGAACCTCCGCAACAATGGTTTGATAGGCGCAACGACTGAGGTGGCCGCCATCATCTAAAGTTTCGTCGAACTGACCACCAAATCGTTCGGTTAATGTGACGACACCAAAGGGAATGGATAGCGTCGCTAGGATTTCGAACTGCCCGTTGTCACCTAGGCCGAGCCAGGAAATTTCTGTGCTGCCGCCACCTATGTCAAAAATAAGTGCGTGCTTTTTCTTTTTATCAAGAAGGGATGTACAACCGATTAAGCCAAGGCGCGCTTCTTCGTCGCCAGAAATGATGCGCAAACGAATGCCGGTTTCACTGCTAACCATTTTGATGAAGTCGTCACAGTTTTCCGCACGGCGACAAGCCTCGGTCGTGATACACATAGGATGTGTCACGCCGCGCTTGCCCATTTTGCGGGCACAGATAGCCAAAGCAGCGATGGTCCTGTCCATTGCTTCATTAGACAGGCGTCCCGCACTGGCCAAGCCTTCGCCTAGACGGACGATGCGCGAAAAGGCATCAACAACACGGTAGGGCTGAGACGGTGTCAGCTTCTTACTGTGTCTGCCGGAGGACTTCTCAGCTATGATAAGCCGACAATTATTAGTCCCTAGGTCGAGGGCTGCATAAATCGGTCGACCATCGGGCGAGGTTTTCGCCGGTCGAAAATTATGATGCAAGATAGACCCTAGTTTCTGAGAATTTCTTCTCGGTTAATATAATTACCTGACTTGTGCCATAAAGCGAGGGGGCAAGGGAAGTAAGAAGTTCTTTAGGCCGCGCGTGATTTGTTCTTTTTCCATTCTTGCAGAGCGCGTGCTTCGTCGCCGATATGGGGTTCATTGCGAGATTTGGCTAGTTCCAGCTGCATTTGCCGTTGGCGCAAGTTAGCAAGCTTCTTTTCATCATGGGATCCAGCACATCGCATGCAGGAGACACCAGCTTCATAGTTTGGATGTGATTTTTCATCTGGTGCTACAGGTTCGCGGCATCCGAAACACAGGTCATGGTCAGTCGGCTCTAGATCGTGATCAAGGGCAACGCGATTATCAAAGATGAAACAATCACCTTCCCACAGACTTTTATCCTGTGGGACAGTCTCCAGGTAGTTGAGAATGCCGCCCTTGAGCTGGAAGATTTCCTCAAAGCCTTCGTCTAACATGTAAGCGGACGCTTTTTCGCAACGTATACCGCCGGTGCAAAACATCGCAACTTTTGTTTCGGGCTTCAGTTCTTTTTGTTTTTCGATGAATGCAGGAAAATCTGAAAAGTTTTCAGTTTTCGGATCGATAGCACCTTTGAACGTTCCTAAACGGACTTCGTAGTCGTTTCGAGTGTCGATAAGGATGACATCGGGATCAGAGATAAGATCATTCCAGTCTTCCGGCTTGACGAAGGTACCAGTGACTTCAGACGGCTTGGGTGTTGGTCGGCCCATAGGAATGACCTCTTTCTTAAGCTTCACCTTCATGCGTAAGAACGGCATTTCAGGGCTTTCAGACATCTTGATAACCAGGTCGTCCATGCGATCATCGGTCTTTAGCAGCGCGGCCAAATCTTCGAGAGACTGTCTTGGGCCAGCGACCGTGCCGTTGATGCCTTCTGGGGACAGGAGAATAGTCCCTTTTATCCCGGAAGATTTGCAATGAGTTTTGAGTTTGTTCTGCCATTCCTGGAAGTCATCGAAGTCGAAGAATTTATAAAGGGCAAAAACACTGTATGCGGGCATGTCGGCGGATCTCTAAGTAAGTTCGTTGGTTGGGGCGCTTTTTTGCAAAACATGAGCTGACCGTCAAAGAGGTTGCTCTTTAAGGTTTTTCGCCAAATTTGTCTAGATTCTGGTTTTGCGTGATGCTGATTGACGACGAAGGTGTTTGAAAAAATGAAAGATGGCCTCAGGAGCACCTCAACTCAAAATTTGAACCATTAGATTCGCGAAATGGCCATTCCCAGAGAGTTTCATCATTAGAAAAATCTGAAAAATACGGATTCACACCCTCCCAATTATAGGTGGTTTTCAGCCGGTATTCCGAGTCGGTCAGTCGAATCGAGTGTTGTTCGGGACTCCGTCGATATTTTGCATTTGCATCAGATTCGAATAGATGGTCTTTTGTACAAGTTACATTAGAAGCGCATTGTAACACTCTATTTTTAAACAATTAATTTTTATTACCAAATCTATTTGATTAGGATTGTCTACAATGATGCGCTACCTTTTGGGCGGAACCGCGTTCGGAGTCATTTTGACTTTGAGTGGTACTTCGAACACCGCAATGGCAACTTGCCGAAACCTTTCTGAAAATTCTCAACCGATTGTTCTCTGTAACAGCGAAAACATCAACGATGTTTTACAGCCGCCAGGTGGAAACCCCTTTACTGTCTTGGATGCTCCTCAGAACACCATTATTTTCCGCGATCAGTTCGAGAATAATGGAGAACTGTTTGTTCTGAACGGTAGAGACACGTCGGTGGACACGTTGATTTTTGAATCAACGGCAGATGTCAGCCAAACCTCGATCTATTTGTTAGATGGAAACGACAGCGTTACGATCCATGATTCGGCCCAATTGAGCAGAACCACTTTGATTGACACAGGCGAAGGGGACGACACTCTTACAAATGAGGGTACAGCCGGGGATGTTGTGATGGGCGGCGGCAATGACACTGTCACTAATATCGATAGATTAGACAATCTTGATACCGGCAGCGGCGATGACGTTGTTACCAATTCCGGAGACATGGAGTTCATCGAAATGGGCAGTGGCTCCGATCAGTTTACTAACAGCGGAACGATTGAAGCCATCGTACTCGGCACGGACGGTGACGGCTTAGATGGAGCGGATAGTTTTTCAAATACGGCGCTGGTAGAGGGAAATGTCACGACGGGCGAGGGCGATGACATGATTATTAACGAACGAACAATCAATGGGTCGATTTTCGCAGGAAAAGGCAATGATACGATAACCCTAACCAACGCTCAAACGCAGGCAATTGTGAGAGGCGAAGATGGCCTTGGTGGATTCAACCAGTTTGCTATTGACGGCGGCGAAGGCCTTGACACCTTGATATTGGAAGGCACCGTCGACGGCCTTTTGAGTGACGTAAACACGATCGGAAATGTTGAAGCAATTGAGAAACGGGGCTCTGCCACATGGACGTTACAACAAAACCCCAACACGGTTTCACCGGGCTCAGCAACCTTTACAGGCGGTGTGACTGTTCACGAAGGAACCTTAAATTTTCGTCGGTTTGATAATGGTGTCGACCAACAGATTTTAGTCATCCAAAGCGATATTACGAACTATGGGTCGATAACGGGCGACGTCGCACTCAGCGACAACGGGCATACATTTTCAAACCGTGTTGGTTCGGGAAGCACCGGAACAGTTTCTGCAAATGTCAGTTTTGGCAGCGGTGATGATACCTTTATCAATGCAGGCATCATTCGACCTAGTCCGACGACGGAACTATCGGACGGTTTATCGGCCGGTGAAGGTATTCATTTAAACGACGGTGATGATACTTTCGTAAACACAGGATTTGTGCAAGGCGGAGTATCTCTCGACGGCGGCGCCGACCGCTTTCTTATGGAAACGACGGATCTCTTTGGAATGGGGACTGGGTTGGTGTTGGGCGGAGCAGACATCGATACGATCGTCCTTGGCGGGAACGGCGGCACTTTGATGGAAATCAACACGGCCTCTTCCTCAATTCGCGAATTTGAGTCGCTTGAGATAGATTCAACGGGGCGGTGGAACTTTTCATCCAATTTGGACTTCGACAACGATATCATTCTTACAAATGGCGAGTTAGAGATCAATACAGACATCACCGCCGCCAATTTGGTTGTGAATGGTGGTTGGTCGATTTGACCCATGATCTTATCATTGATGACGAAGTTACGATTAACGACGGAGAGCTCAAGGTAGGACCGGCAGGGATCCTTCTGGTCCCTGATCTGGTGGTCGGCGTTAATGGAATCATTACAGGGGCTGGGGTAATTGGCAGTCCAACTGACGAAGTTGACATCATTTGAATTAGTTCCGACTTAATCTGACATAGTAGTCCTTCCAGCTAGCTGGAAGGACTACGTTCGGCTCTTGAAGGAGCCAGCCGTTTCCGGTTTTGATGTAGGTGCAAACCAAAAACATCAAACAAAGGAAACTA
>CAJQQZ010000178.1 GCA_905480575.1 uncultured Alphaproteobacteria bacterium
GTTTCCTTTGTTTGATGTTTTTGGTTTGCACCTACATCAAAACCGGAAACGGCTGGCTCCTTCAAGAGCCGAACGTAGTCCTTCCAGCTAGCTGGAAGGACTACTATGTCAGATTAAGTCGGAACTAATTCAAATAATGGCCGCCTCTTTTATCTTTGCGGTAAGAAAAAGATCAGTTAAGCTTTAACTCGGTCCAGTTCTGGCTTTTAGGCTACTCACATAGAGTCCTTAAGGGGCTCCTAAAAACCACCCCGCGCCAAATGCTGCCGTTACGAGGCCTGCCAATGCCATGCCAACTTTCCAAAGCTCTGAAACATTCAATTCTAAGACAAGCTCTTTTAAAGTCATCGTGGAAACATTTCTTTGTTTTTTGTCGGCGGAAACAGTTTCAAGGGAATCGAGAAGTTCAAAAGTAAGTTGCCGAGCATGGATCTCCAACAATGCATTTGTTCGAACTTCTCTATCCATTTCTGCCCATCTGTCGCTCAGTAACAAATTCAGGAAACCTTTCACTCGCTCCTCTAATCGGTCGCGAGTTTTCCGAAACGCTTCGATCTTTTTTTCCTCAGCGTCAGCAAAGGTTTGTGCCGGGTCTCCAATTTGTGCTGGATCTCCGACCTGCCAACTAACATGGACTGCGTCGTCCCGTGATTCGACAGTACATTCACCAGCATCCATTTCACACAATGAAATAATGTAGTCGACAGGGCCAATTTCTTTACGCTGTATCTTAGGGGTTCCAAGGTCAACGTGTATTTCATTCATCACGGAAACCGCAATTTCATTTGTTCTTTCAGCAGGTTTCGTTCCGCAGCTTATTACTTCAACAATTTTTTCGCCCTCTCTATTCCTCCCATAATGACGGAGCAATCCTTCCGCCATTTGGCTTCGAGCAGTATTGTGTACGCAAACGAAAAGAACGACTGGTATGTATTGTTTCATGTTAGAGATTATTCTACTAATTGCATAATTACCAAAGGTTGCTTGAGCTTAGTTATGATCATTTAAGGAAGCAGTGAATACTTTTGAAGTTTTGCGCTCGCGCACTGTTGATTCAGGTCGGGGCCAATTGGTGTGGAGGCATTCAAACACCCTATACAAATTAAGCCATGTATAGTTTCCTATACTCACAAATTTGAGTCAGTCTTGACTAAACAAAAGTTCTCAGCCTTGCATTTTGTTCTTGACTTGTTCCCGCGACAGGAACATAAAGAGAACATATTCAAACGATGCATTTTATTTAGACATTTGAGGGTAAGTTCATGGCATTCACTGATGCACAAGCAATCATTCGGGTTTCTGATTTCAAGACAACTCTTTCTTTTTACCAGGAACAGCTTGGTTTCGATCTTATGATTTTGTGGCCACAGCCACGTTATGCTGTGTTGAAGCGCGATGATGTAACGTTGGAGATTGCGGAGAAGGCGGGTCACCAGGGTAACTCAGCCATCTATATCTCTGTCACGGACGTTGATGCTCTCTATGTTCAAATGCAAACTGTTAAAGGCGGTCGCGTAGGTAACCTCTACGACCGCGACTATGGTGTTCGTGATTTTCGCATTGAAGATCCTGAAGGCAACGTTTTGATCTTTGGTTCTGACCTCGAAGATCGCGACACCATCATCGCTCTCAAGAATCTTGCTGCTTAGTCCGGTTGATCACCGTTCAACCCTAGGCGTGTAGAAACGAGGAGGGCATTCTATTCCATTAGCACAGACTAAATTTCTATACTCTCGTCGAATCCAGTTTATTTGCGCACTGGTTTTGGTGTAGAGAAAACGAATCGACACTTCCCAGTCGATCTCTTGAGGAGCTTTAAACCGTAGGTTTGGCTCCTCCTTTTTTGTCTGCATTTTGACCTCAGCCTTTCTTTAGTCGCTTTAGTTCCCTCGACAAAATCTAGTTTTGCACCTATTTGACAGCAGCAGCTTATTTAGGGTCGGAGTTACGATGTTCAGGCATACCGCAGAGAACTGGTCAAAATTTTGGACCTTGTCCTATCAGCGGTCGCCGTTGGCTCCGAACAGCTATTTTTTCACAGGCAAGACATTCTGGCTCTGGTCGATATTTGCTTGTCTGCTTACAGCGGTCACTGTGACTTTCATAGACGGGCCGGTTCAGAACTATATCTGGGACATTCATAGCAAACCCTGGATACGGTTCTTTAAATGGGTGTCTTGGTTCGGGAAAAGTGAATGGCAGTTGCTGCCGAGTGGGTTGATTATCTTGACCATTGCCGCGCTTCCGATCTCTCGCTTCATGCGTCGCCGGAAAGTCTTCTTGATAAACCTATGGCAAATGGCCTTGCTGGTGTTTGCGCCAGTCGTGACAACGGGCATTGCTATTCAATTACTCAAGCAAGTGATTCAACGCCCACGGCCTCTAAACAAGCCTGGTTTTGACGAGTATGATTTCTTTCCTTTCGATTTCACGGCTGGGTTCACCTCGATGCCCTCTGGACACACGGGCACTGTGGTTTCCAGCGCCATCGTTCTGGGGCTAATCTTCCCATGGCTCAGGGTACCATTGGTATTGGGCGCATCTTTCGTCGCGTTCAGCTGAATTGCTTTAATGAATCACTACGTGGCTGACCTAGTATTATGCACCGCCATCGCGATCATCATCACGGTTACTTATATACAATTCTTCGCCTTTCGGTGTGTCGGTGTGGTGAGCGATACTAAGGGCAAAATAAAGGTGAAGCCCATATGGAAAACCTTGTTTAGCAAGAGGTCTTAGAGAGCCGGTCCCAAGATCAATGGACTGCCGTCGCTAAAACGATTGAAACGGAACCGTTCCATTTTGTGGCCAACATCATTGCCTAGGATCAGATCGGCCATGACACGGCCTGCACCTGGTCCAATACCAAATCCATGACCGCTGAAGCCCGTCGCAACATAGAGCCCTGCGTTACCCGGCACCTCATCCAGGACAGGAACCACGTCTGGCGTTGACTCAATCATGCCCGCCCAGCTCTCTGCGATAGGAATGCCTCTTAAGGCCGGAAAACGCTCATCCAGACGTTTTCTGATGGTCTTCATTGAATAGACGCAAGGATCAGGATTGAGCACACGTTGGCGCTCGAATGGGCTCTCGCTCTCGTGCCAGGCTTTGAATGAGGGTTGGACGGCTGAGGAATCTTTCAGAAACCTAAGTTTGGTGTCCTGATAGGAAGCCGAAAAGGATTTTAGGAATTTGGTCAAATACTTCCAACTATCGCGCGTGATGAAATGCTCGTGGTAGTCGGTGAGTGCAACGGAATAGCCACCATCCTGTCTCCGTCGAAATGATAATTCTCCATCAGCAGCGTTCACATTCGTAACGTTTGGAGCAGGTGCAGTGCGGGACACCGTGACCCGAACAGCAAGCTGGGGCAGATCAATGCCAAGGTTTCTCAAAAAGAGCGAAGACCAAGCACCAGTGGCGCAAACAACGGCGCTGCATTGAACTGGACCTTCCTCTGTCACAACAGCCGTTATCTGCCCACCTGATTTCTGAATCGTTCTAACAGCACAGTTTTCCCTGATGACAACGCCATTACTTTGGCAAAGGCGAGCGATGGCGGGCACGGATTGTGTTGGCTCACCACGGGCATCAGTCGGCGTGTAGGTGCCCGCATGCCATTTCTTTGTACTGCCAGGGATCAGGTCAGCGACCTGGCTGCTAGTTAAGGGCCGTATGTCGAGACCGGAACCTTTAACATCTTCCGCCCACTGTTGGTCTGCCGCGAAAGTCTTCTCATCATCCGCTAAATAGATGATACCTTGTTGCGAAAAGCCTAGATCGTCGCCAATGAGCTGGTCGAAGTTCTGCCATAGGTGAATGCTTTCCTGCATGATGGACAGTTCATCTAAGTCTCTGCCTTGCTGTCTGATCCAACCCCAATTCCGGCTAGATTGCTCTCCAGCCACGCGGCCTTTTTCACAAACAAGAACCTTCTGACCTTTCTGAGCCAAGAAGTAGGCGGTTGAGATTCCGGCAATGCCTGCGCCAATGACGACGACATCAACGGCCTCAGGAAGTGGATCGTGAAAGGTGATGGGTGACTGGTCGCTATAGATCATCGTCAGATATCGACCGCTTCTGGTAATCCTTGTATCGCTGACAAACGTTCACCAGCTTCAATGCGAGCCACGATCTTGTCCTCGGCGGCTAACTTCTTTTGGCAAGCTTCCAACAAGTTTTCTTCTAAGGCCAAAGGCACGACCACAATGCCATCGTCATCACCTAGGATGAGGTCACCAGGGTTAACGGGACAGCCACCGCAAGCAATCAAACCATCTACAGTTCCGCCATGTCCTTTGTGTGGGCCAGATGGAACGGCATCAATGCAAAAACAAGGAAAGCCGATTTCCTTGATTTCCGCGGCGTCCCTGACAGCGCCATCGATGACGATGCCAGCAATACCTTGAGCCTGTGCCGCTCTGGCCATGAGACCACCCCAGACAGCATTGTGAAGATGTCCGTCTGCCGCGATAACAATCACTTGGCCTGGGTAGGCATCTTCAAGTGCGACATGACTGGCAGAGTTGTCAGCAACCATTGGATTGACGGTTTTGGCCTGACCACAAAGCGTTGTGCCTTCCGCTATTGGTGATATAGCGCCGGACATAGCCTGGTCTCGGTTCATACAGTCGGAGGCAATGGCCGGCGGAATTTTCGCCCATTGTTCCAGGCGTTCACTGGATAGTTTGCGGAAGTCGACTTTGTGTCGGTAGATTGTCATGTAATCGTTTCCTAATCAGCAGCAAAACCAGAGCCAGCCTTCTTGTAGGCTTCTCTTGGCGGAGCAAAAATATCCAATACCTTTGCGCCATCTGGTCCGCCCTTCATTGTGTGAGGGACATTGCCTGGTGTTCGCCAAAAATCACCTGCTTTAACTTCGAACACTTCATCACCTTGATATCTGGTGACCGAGCCTTCTAGCAACAACCCCCACTGCTCTTCCGGATGGTGATGCATGGTTCCCTCGGCACCTGGTTCTACGGTAACCACCGACACCATCGCCTGATCACCTGGAAAAATTCGTGTGGTCAGCCCTTCGGCTAGAACTCTGTGTAGACCTTGGTTCTCGTCGTTTAGATTAAAGAAATTTTCGTTCTGGCTGGTCACTATCTTGTCCTAATCAATGATAAAGAGCTCTCGCGAGAAATCACAAAAGACCTCTGGTTCTCCGTCGGTGATGTGCAGGGACTCCGTGATTTCAAATCCCCAATCATCTTGCCATAACCCTGTCATGAAATGGAAAGTCATACCAGGTTGCAGTTCTGTCTTCTCACCACGTCTGAGGCTGTAGGTTCTTTCACCCCAATCGGGAGGATAGGAGAGACCAATTGGGTAACCACAACGACTGTCTTTAACGAGACCGTAACGTTTTAACGCCGCGAAGAACTCCAGGGCAACTTCCTCGACTGCGTTACCGGCACGGGCTTTTTCGATCCCGGCTGCTAACCCTTCCTGAATGGCTTTTTCTGCGTCCAAGAAATGCTGAGGCGGCTTGCCAAGATAGACTGTCCGGCAAAGCGGGCAGTGATAGCGTTTATAAACACCGGACAACTCAAAGAATGTGCCTTCGCCAGCCTTCAGCGGCTTGTCATCCCATGTTAGGTGAGGAGCAGCAGCATCGGCTCCGGTTGGTAGGAGCGGGATGAGGGCTGAGTATTCGCCACCTTTTCCGTCCACACCTCGGTAAGCAGCATCTGTTATCTCAGCGACGAGATCATTTTTTCTGACACCTGGGGCTACCTTTTCCAAAACACGAGTATGCATGGCCTCGGAGATCTTAGCAGCAGTGCGCATGTACTCTAGCTCTTGACGCGACTTTATCGCGCGTTGCCAGTTCACCATTGCTGTCGCGTCGGTGAATTTTGCATTAGGCAGGTATTTCACAAGTGAAGCGTAGGCGGCGGCGGAGAAGTAATAGTTGTCCATCTCAACGCCAATAGATTGACTGCTCCACCCACGATCTGTGATCACCGAAGAGAGATAGTCCATTGGGTGGCGTTCGGTTGACTGGACGTAATGATCCTCATAGCCGATGATTCGGCTGTGATCCATGTAGACCGTACGCTTGGCGCCATTGCCGTCTTGCGCACGGCCATACCAGATGGGTTCTTCATTCATTGGGATCAATACACATTGGTGGACGTAGAAAGACCACCCGTCGTAGCCGGTCAACCAGGCCATGTTAGATGGATCGGTCACAATCAAAAGGTCTATACCTTTTTGCTCCATCGCCTTTTTGGTTTTTGCGAGGCGTGTTGCGTATTCGTCTCTTGAGAAAGGGAGTTCAATTGTCATTGCGTTTTTCCTTAACTACAGGCCCATTCACCAAGACTGTTCATGAAGTCGACACCTTGTTTGAAATCAGCCACGGAAATGTATTCATCGGGCTTGTGTGCTTGTGTGATGGATCCCGGTCCGAAAACAACTGTTGAGATGCCACACTGTTGGAAATACCCGGCATCCGTCCCAAAAGCCACGACGTCGCTGTCATTAGCTCCCCACAGGTTGGAAACTAACTCTAGCGCGCTTGATTTCTCTTCGATCTTGAGCGGCAGGACGTCGGCATGAACGATGAACTCGATCCCTGTATCGGGGAAGGTCTTCTGCATCTCGGGTTCAAGCACATTGGCGGCATAGTCTTTGACCCGTTGGAGAATGGCGTGGCCATCGTCATCTGGCATGGGGCGAAACTCCCAATCAAAACGACACTCCGCCGCTAGTACATTCGAGGCTTCTCCGCCTTTGATGTGACCAACATTCATGGTGGTGTAGGGAGGGTCGAAGGGTGACCCTTCATGGGGGTTGGAAGCAAACTCTTTGTTCAGCTGCTCCATATACTCAATGAGCTTAGAGGCATAGACGATGGCATTGACGCCGTTGCGCGGGACAGACGAATGACAAGCATGCCCTTTGATGATTGTCTCCATCTCGAACCCCGCTTTGTGGGAGATGATTGGTTTCATCTCCGTAGGCTCACCAACAATCATGATGGCTGGTTTCTTTTCAAGCTGATCAATGTGTTTCGAGAGTACCTTGGCACCGAAGCTGCCAAATTCTTCATCGTAAGTGAAAGCAATATGCAGAGGCTTTTTCAGCTTGTCCTTACGTTTAGCCAGTTCTTCAAACTGTGACAGCGTCAGAGCCAAGAAGCCTTTCATGTCCACCGAACCACGGGCGTAGAGTTTACCATCGCGCTCGTCGAGCTTGAATGGATCAACTGTCCAATCAGTTGGATCCGCAACAACCACATCGAAGTGACCTGAGAGAGCAACGCCACCGTCGATGTCTGGGCCGAGCGTCGCATAGACATTGTATTGATTGGTTTCATCATTCCCAACCTGAACGCTTTCAACTCCCATCTCATTCAAGAGATTGGTGACGTAGTCCGCAATGTCTTTGGTCTGGGTGGTTGGTATGGTTGGGAAAGACACCAGTTCACTCAAGATTTCTTTGGCACGTTCATAAGACATAGATTCTTCTCATTTCATTTTGTTGCTTGATCCTCGTTACCGTGGTTTGTGATGGGATTCAACAGTCTTGCACAATCAGGGAATTGAGTGCAGATTGTCCGGATGAATTGTGTATTCGCAAAGATAAAAATAGTGTTAGCGTATCAACCAATCTCAGTTGGTGGACACTGGTTAACCTTGTCCGAGCAAAGAAGAGTGGACCGTCCCCCCTGCGCTTGAGTTAATCTAGCTTTCAGGCTTCGGACCTTTCATCTTTCAATTCTAATCTAGGTACAGTTATGTCAGATTCCACGACAAACTCTTCTTCTCGCGGGCGACGCTCAAGTGGCGGTCGCGCAGGACGCCAGGCGACGCGCGCAGCACCCCTCACTCAAGACAAAAAGGCCATTTGGCCAGGAATGCTTGGCGGCAGCTATAAACCTCTCTCCGATAGTGATGTCACCAAGATCATTGACGCTGCCTTCACTATTCTTGAAACCATCGGTATGGGTGAAGCCCCTGAAAGCCACATTGCGCTCGCAACAGCAAAAGGTGCCTGGGTCAAGGACAATGGTCGTATCTGTTACCCGAGATCAATGGTGGAAGACATCGTCGATGGTGCTCCTAGTTCTTTTGTTCTTCATGGACGTGATCCAAAACATGATTTAGAAGTTGGTGGACAACGCGTTCACTACGGAACTGGCGGTGCGGCCGTAAATGTTTTGGATTTTCACACAGGGAAATACCGCGAAACATCGCTTGTGGATTTGTATGACTTTGCCCGCTTAGCAGATCATTTAGAGAACGTTCACTGGTTCACTAGATCTGTTGTTGCCCGAGACGTCTTGAATGATTTCGCCTTGGACGTGAACACGGTCTATGCCTGTGCAGCGGCTACACAGAAACACATCGGGACTTCTTTTGTTTTCGGGTCACACGTTAAACCAATCGTGTCGATGTTTGATATGATGTTGGGCGAAGAAGGTGGTTTCAAAAAACGTCCGTTCTGTAAGGTCCACATTAGTCCCGTCGTTTCACCATTAAGGTTCGGGGAAGACGCCGTTAATGTAGCTGAAGCCGCCATCCCAGAAGGAATGCCTATTAATTCGATTATGGCTGCGCAATCCGGTGCAACAGCACCTGCAACGCTGGCCGGCATGCTTGCTCAGACAACTGCTGAAATACTGGCCTCTTTGGTTATGGTTAATCTGATCAAACCAGGTCACCCAATGATCTTCTCTAATTGGCCCTTTGTTGTTGATTTGCGCACTGGTGCATTTGCTTGTGGAGGCGCGGAGATCGCTTTGTTGAACGCTGCTTCTGCACAAATCAGTAATGCTTTGAATATGCCCTCGGGTGTTGCAGCTGGAATGGCTGACTCTAAAGTCCCCGATGCTCAAGCTGGATATGAAAAAGCAGTGTCGGCTGTGACTTGTGGCCTAGCTGGCGCAAACATGATCTATGAATCTTCAGGCATGTTTGCCTCGCTGCTCAGCGCATCTTTTGAGGGCATGGTTTTAGACAATGATATCGTTGGTACAGCGTTGCGTGTGGTTCGTGGTATAGAAGTTAACGATGAAACTTTGGCACTAGAATCGATGGCCGAAGTGACTTCAGGCCCCAATCACTTCCTCGGACATGACCAAACACTTAACTCGATGCAAAGCCATTACTACTACCCTGAAGTATCCGACCGAGAACCGCCTGAAACTTGGGAAGAACAGGGCAGTCGCACCTCCTGGGACCTGCTTAAAACCAGAACTACTGAGATCCTAAATGACCACTACCCAAGCTATATCGATAGGAAAATCGACGAGCAGATTCGTTCGAAATACCCAATTTTGTTGGATCCGAAGGACATGAGCAACCAGAATCCGCGGTTTTGATGGCTGATTCGGAGGCAACATGTCGGATCGCCCACGATTTTCTATCGAAAAACTGAATGAAATCAGTTATAAGGAACGCATATTTGAGAAGTTTATTTAATTAGGAAATTTTCATATGCGCAAAGCTCTGTTGCCAATTGTGGCTTTTGGCTTTTTGGCGGCCTGTCAAAGTGATCGTATCCCTCCTGTCGCTGTTAGCTCTTATGAGCCAGATCTAGGTGATAGAGCCCTAGCTGCGACTTTGGCTGTTGCTCCATCCGAGGAAACAGCCGATCAGGTGTTTTACAATAAGGAAACTGGGAAGTATTATCGTCTTCCAGCTGGTACCAAAGCCGTTGCGAGAGACGGCTCGCTCAAACCGGTGAAGTTTCACAAGAAATCCGACGCTTTGGCTCCAAAGGCTGATCCAAACGCAGGAACATGGTTAAGTTATCGACATGAGCGCGGCTATGTTACATACGATGCAGACATCAGTGATCAGGTTGCTATTGCTAGGGCTGTGAAGACTTGTAGGGCGGAAGAACTACATACAGCAACGAGCAAAGTCCAAGTGCTGCCCGATCAAAGAAAACGTGTCGATTTTATTTGTCAGTAGGTAACATTGTCAGTCTGGATCAAAAACCCGCTCGCTATTCTCGCTGAGAATGCGGGTAACGGAATTGTTGTTAACAAGCTCGGTACTATTGGAGAGCTAGTGCCAAGTGGCAGCAAGCCTAAATCAAATGTATCGGTAGTTTTTGATGCGTCTGAGCATGTGGTTCTGCCGGGGTTGATCAACACCCATCACCATTTCTATCAGACACTGACCAGAGCCCATCCGGACGCGATAAACAAAGAGCTCTTTCCTTGGCTCCAATCGCTGTACCCGATTTGGGCGCGATTGGACCCAGAAGCACTAAGCTTGGCCGTTCGATTGGCGTTAACAGAGTTGTTGATGTCAGGTTGTACCACGGCCTCCGACCATCACTATCTCTATCCTGATGGCTTAGACAACGCTATGGATATCGAAGTAGAGGAAGCGGCTAATGTTGGCGGTCGTATCACGGTTACACGTGGTTCAATGAACCTCTCTGTGAAGGATGGAGGATTACCGCCTGATTCAGTTGTTCAGGATGAAGACGAAATTCTGGCGGACTGTGAACGGGTGATCAATAAGTTTCACAACCGAGGCGATGGTAGCTTCACACAGGTTGCTCTTGCGCCTTGTTCACCTTTTTCTGTGACGACATCCCTTATGAGGGCTTGCGCCGATTTAGCGGAAAAACACAACTGCCGCCTTCATACCCATCTTGGCGAGACTCATGATGAAGATGAATTCTGTGTCGCTACGTTTGGCTGTCGACCGGTTGACTACCTTGAGTCTGTTGGTTGGTTGAACGAGAGAACTTGGCTCGCTCATGGCGTTCACTTCAATGATGAAGAGATTGCTCGGTTAGGACATCACTGTGTCGGTGTTTGCCATTGTCCAACATCGAATATGGTTTTAGCGTCAGGCAAGTGCAGGACAAAAGAACTTGAAGCAGCGGGTTCGCCGGTTGGGCTGGGCGTCGACGGTTCGGCGTCTAATGACAGTTCAAACCTCATGGAAGGGGTTCGTCACGCACTCATGATCAATCGCCTTTCATACGGCGCAGATGCGGTGACACACTTTGATGCTTTTCGTTGGGCAACTGAAGGATCTGCAAAATGCCTGGGCCGTAAAGACATCGGCAAGATCGCCGTGGGCATGCAAGCAGACCTAGCACTCTACAAACTGGATGAACTGCGGTTCTCAGGAGCCGGTGATCCTCTTGCCGCCTTGGTGCTCTGTGGTGCTCACACTGCTGACCGTGTCATGGTCGGCGGCAACTGGCGCGTCAAAGAGGGACTGCCGACAAACATTGACGTCGACAAACTTCGCTATGAGCATGGGCAGATTGCCAGAAAATTCCTGTAGAGCTATGTCGTTAACTTAACTGGCCAGCTCTCTAGCGGCGTCGAGAGCGGCGTAGGTTAGAATACCATCGGCACCAGCACGCTTAAAGCAGAGTAGGCTTTCCATCATAACTTGGCTACCGGCGATCCAACCGTTGGAGGCCGCAGCTGCCATCATGGCGTATTCGCCACTTACTTGATAGGCGTAAGTGGGTACTGAGAACTCTTCTTTCACACGACGAACGATATCTAGGTACGGCATTCCGGGCTTAACCATGATCATGTCCGCGCCTTCTTGAAGATCCAATGCTACTTCTCGCATGGCTTCGTCGCTATTGGCTGGGTCCATCTGATAAGTCTTCTTATCGCCCTTGAGAGCACCGGAGGACCCTATGGCGTCACGGAATGGGCCATAGAAAGCAGATGCGTACTTTGCGGCATATGACATGATGGCGCGATCAGAGTATCCCGATTGATCCATAGCTTGCCTTAAGACCCCAATACGACCATCCATCATGTCAGACGGCGCGATGATGTCACAACCGGCTTCGACCTGTGCCAATGTTTGTTTGATCAGAACTTCAAGAGTCTCATCGTTCTGAATAATGTCACCCTTTACCAAACCATCATGACCGTCTGCATTATAGGGGTCGAGCGCAACATCACACATAACACCGATCTTTGAATAGCGTGATTTGATCGCTCTTATTGTGCGGCAAACAAGATTTTCAGGGTTCCAGGCCTCTTCACATTTGCTGGTCTTTAGATCCGCAGGAACTTCAGGGAAAAGAGCAACAGCCGGAATGCCGAGTGCTACTGCTTCGTCAATAGATTGTAGCAAGGCGTCTGGTCCTAGGCGAACCACGCCAGGCATAGACGGTACTTCGGACACGCCATCGTCTTCCTGTAGGAAGACAGGCCAGATCAAATCGTTGGCGGACAATTTATTTTCCGCAACCAAGCCTCTCAACCAATCGGTACGGCGATTGCGGCGCATCCTTATGGCAGGAAAACCGGGAAAACTACTCTCGTAAGTAAACTTACCTTTGTTGTTTCCAACTGAGCTAGCGCCGCTAGAGCTGCTCGGTTTTTCAGTTTCTTTTGAGAGTGAAGAAGCAGGGTTGTTCGGAAGTGCCATCGTATGTTGCCATTCAAAAAAATTACCTTGTGTTTGTAAGGGATCGAACTTGGATTCGCAATGCTAGAGCGCTAAAGTGCCGAGCGACACTTTGAAATTAGCGGGCTTTATCCATGGAAAATGACGTTATCTTTGAAAACAAACAACGACTCGGTCTCATTCGCCTGAATAGACCTAAGGCTTTGAATGCTTTGACCCTGCCGATGGTAAGGGCGATTCAAACGCAATTAGATGCTTGGGCACAAGAAGAGGAGATCAACTCGATTGTCATTGTTGGTGAGGGTGACCGGGCCTTTTGCGCCGGTGGCGACATAAAAGGTCTCTATCAATCAGGGCTCGGAGACGGTGTCCTTGCTGCAGAATTTTTTAGGGAGGAATATGAGTTAGACTACCGGCTGGCTACGTTTGCAAAACCTGTCATTTCTATCCTTGACGGTGCCACTATGGGCGGCGGCGTTGGGCTTTCGTTACATGGAACTGTCAGAGTCGCAACTGAAGGCACCTTGTTTGCTATGCCGGAAACGTCGATAGGTCTTTTCCCTGATGTTGGTTCCTCCCACTTCTTATCTCGTTTACCCGACGGCCTCGGCCTGTTTTTAGGACTTACCGGCCAGCGACTAAAAGCTTGGGATTGCTTGGATATTGGCGTCGCAACACACTTCGTTTCGTGTGAATCAATTGACCAGCTGCTTGTTGCTCTGGAAGCAAGCGACAACGCCCTACTAACAGTGGAACAGTTTGACAACCGACAGCAGTTGGAAAAGAATTCCGTTTTGTTGGAACACCGCGATCTTATCCAAGAGGCGTTTGGTCGGAAGAAACTGGAAGACATCGTGAACTTTTTGTCTGAAGTCGATACGGATTGGCGCAGAAAACAGCTTGCGAAGCTGCTGGCTTGTTCACCTACCTCCCTAAAGGTTACCTTGGAGCAAATTGAACGCGCAGCGAGTCTCTCTTTGGCTGAAGTCTTCATGATGGACTACCGGATTAGCCAGGCTTGCATGAAAGGTAATGATTTTTTCGAGGGCGTACGAGCGCTGTTGATTGACAAGGATCAGTCGCCCAAATGGAAGCCAGATTCACTCGACGGAGTTGACGAAACACGAGTTGTCAGTCATTTTACTACGTTAATAGGCCAAGAACTAGCATTGGATTAATAGCAGCGGCAGCAATTGGGTATCTTCTGTTGCATGTTTCCTTTAGTTAAAAGAGCTTAGAATAGATATTTCAACAATTGCTAAAATAGTAAAGCTTGGCTATTTTGCGTGTCGGTCGTCATAAGCGAAAAGCTGGTAGTACGACGAGAAGCGTAGCCAGTGGAGCAAACTGAATGAACAGTACTTATCTTGAAACGATTGCCTTAGTTGAAAGACTTCATAGACGATGTCTTGAAGTCATTAAGGCAGAGCTTGACCGCTCAGGCATTAGAGATATTAACAACATCCAGGCGCTCATTCTCTTTAACATCGGCGAAGAAGAGTTAACCGTCGGTGAATTGACCTTGCGCGGCTGTTACCATGGATCCAATGTTTCATACAATTTGAAGAAATTGGTTGATTACGGATATGTTTCCCATACCCGTTCAGCACACGATCGACGCTCGTACAGAGTACAGTTAACTGAAACTGGCCATAAGATCCGCACGCTGCTGGAGGAGATGTTCTCGCGCCATACACACAACTTCGATGGTGTCGAATTGAAGATCGATGATTTCAACCAATCCAACGATACCCTTCAGCGTCTCGATCGTTTCTGGTCCGCTGCGGTTGGTGGCTATGGCTCTTCGTAAAAAGCTGTAGAGCTGACTAACGAGATAGGCTATCAGTCTCTTGGAATTTCAGGAGATGAACCCTTGACCTACACGCCGAACGTCTGGCCGCCAAAAAAAATCATTTTTGCTTCTGACCATGCAGGCTTTTCATTAAAGAAACCGCTTATGGACTGGGCTGTGAGGCAGGGCTATGCCGTTGAGGACTTAGGGGCTGACGAAAGCAATTCCGTAGACTATCCTGATTATGCAGATTTGATCGCCGAGTATCTTTCTAAGGACAAAGATTCGGCTGGAGTTTTAGTTTGTGGCACAGGAATAGGTATTTCGATTGGTGCAAACAGGCATGCGCATATCCGTGCCGCTCTTTGTCATGATGTGACGACTGCCAAGCTTTGCCGAGAACATAACGACGCCAACGTTTTGGCCTTAGGTGCGCGCATTATTGGGGTGCAAACAGGTGTTGATTGCCTCGAAGCCTTTTTAGGTGCGTCGTTTGGCGGCGGGCGCCATAGTAAGCGGGTCGCTAAATTAGGATAAAGTGGCGAATACTCCACACTCTCTTTCTACACTTCTTATAAAGATCATTTTTTATTTCACTTTTCAGCCGTGATGGGAGCAAGTTATGGCCTGGACACAAACATCTGCATTTTGGAACGGTTCAGTTTCAGAGCAAGATCCTGAACTCATGAAAGCCATCAGTGGCGAGTTGGACCGACAGCAAAATCAAATAGAGCTTATTGCCTCTGAAAACATAGTTTCAAGAGCCGTTATGGAAGCCCAGGGCTCCGTCATGACCAACAAGTATGCAGAAGGCTATGCTGGACGTCGCTACTACGGTGGTTGTGAGCATGTTGACGTTGCTGAAGAACTCGCGATTGCTAGAGCCAAAAAGCTCTTCGATTGTGAGTTTGTAAACGTTCAGCCG
Organism: uncultured Alphaproteobacteria bacterium; assembly: GCA_905480575.1. Taxonomy (GTDB): domain Bacteria; phylum Pseudomonadota; class Alphaproteobacteria; order UBA7985; family CAJQQZ01; genus CAJQQZ01. The sequence continues at coordinate 15,089 of CAJQQZ010000178.1, forward strand.
CACTCTGGTGCGCAGGCTAACCAAGCCGTTAACCTTGCACTCGCGAAACCTGGCGACACTATTTTGGGTTTGTCATTGGCGCACGGCGGCCACTTGACACACGGTGCGGCACCGAACCTTTCTGGTAAATGGTTCAATGCAGTGGGGTACAGTGTACGCCCAGACACTCATCAGATCGATTATGATGATGTGGAGAAGATGGCAATCGAGCACAAGCCGACAATCATCATTGCTGGTGGTTCTGCCTATCCACGTGAGCTTGATTTCGCTCGGTTCCGGGAAATTGCAGACAAAGTTGGCGCTTACTTCTGGGTCGATATGGCTCACATCGCCGGTTTGGTCGCAACTGGTGCACATCCTAGCCCATTGCCGCATGCACACGTTGTTACAACCACAACACACAAAACACTGCGCGGACCAAGGGGCGGCATGATCCTTTCCAATGATCTGGATATTGGCAAGAAAATCAACTCAGCAGTGTTCCCCGGTCTCCAGGGCGGCCCACTCATGCATGTGATTGCAGCAAAAGCAGTGGCATTCGCTGAAGCTTTGAAGCCTGAGTTCAAAGATTACATTGCTTCCGTGGTTGAAAATGCCAACGTTCTTTCCGAAGTTTTGGTTAACTCAGGCGTAGATATCGTGTCTGGTGGTACTGACACACACCTAATGCTGGTCGATCTCCGTCCAAAGGGTGTCACTGGCAAAGCGGCAGAACATAGTCTTCACCAGGCTCTTATCACCTGTAACAAGAACTCTGTTCCATTCGACACCGCTAAGCCGATGATCACATCTGGTATTCGCCTCGGAACACCAGCGGCGACGTCTCGCGGTTTTGGTACAGAAGAATTCAAACTCGTGGGTGAATTGATCGCGCGCGTGGTTGATGGATTGTCCGCTAATCCTGATGATAACTCAGCAGCAGAACAAGAAGTAGCGATCGAAGTGAAGAAGCTTTGTGATCGTTTCCCAGTTTACGATTTCGCAAGCTAAGTTCTAGTCCACAACACACAGTAATAAGTAGACCCGCATCGAGTCTTCCTTTAAACAACCCAATATATTGATTGGGCGGTTAAATTTCATAGGAAGAACTCATGCGGTGTCCTTTTTGCAACAACGATGACAGCCAGGTTAAGGATTCTCGACCGACAGAGGACAACGCAGCCATTCGTCGTCGTCGGCATTGCGTCTCCTGTGGTGCTAGGTTTACCACATTTGAGAGAGTTCAGCTCCGAGAACTGATTGTTGTTAAATCCGATGGTAACAAAGAACCATTTGATAGAGAAAAATTGGCGCGCTCTGTACACATCTCTCTTAGAAAGCGTCCAGTTGACGTTGAAAAAGTTGAAAGAGTGATATCCGGTATTGTCCGCCAGCTGGAAAGTGCTGGTGAGTCAGAAATTCCAACAGGAATGGTGGGGCAAAAGATCATGGACGCTCTTCACTCTTTGGACCAGGTTGCCTATGTACGTTTCGCTTCTGTTTATCGCGATTTCCGTGAAGCCAGCGACTTCGAAGACTTCATTGGTAAACTGGGTACAACGCCTAAAGTAAATGACGACAATTCTCTTCAATGATCAGTATCTAGCTCAGCACACTGCCAACATGCGCTCGGCGCTGTGTTTGGCACGGTCTGGGCTAGGCGCAACCGGAGAGAACCCAACTGTCGGCTGTGTCATTGTCGATCAGCGCGGTAGAATTGTTGGAAGTGCTAGAACAGCTGATAATGGCCGCCCCCACGCTGAGACCTCTGCACTTGTTATCGCTGATTCATCTGCAAAAGGAGGAACAGCTTATGTCACGTTGGAGCCCTGTTCCCACACCGGTCAAACCGGACCTTGTTGTGATGCATTAATCCAAGCAGGTATCAAAGTAGTCTTTGTGGCACTTAAAGACCCTGATCCTCGTGTTTCAGGGCGCGGTATCGAAAGGTTACAGCGGTCTGGGATAGAGGTTCATGTTGGCCTCTGTGAGGTCGAAGCCCGCGAGTGTAACCGCGGTTTCCTTAGTCGTGTAGAACGCGGACGTCCTTTTGTTTCACTGAAGATAGCAGGCTCATTGGACGGGCGTATCGCACTTGCCTCAGGAGAGAGCAAGTGGATCACTAGCGGCGCTGCTCGTGCTTACGGCCATCGTTTGAGGGCAGAAAATGATGCGATTTTGGTTGGGATTGGCACTGCTTTGGCGGACAACCCTTCATTGGACTGTCGTTTGTCTGGGTTGGAAGATAAATCACCTCTGCGCATGGTACTGGATAGAAGGGGGCAGCTTCCCCTCAATTCACAGCTGGTCCAATCTGCGGCGAAGCGTTCATTGTTGGTTTTTTCAGGTTCAAATGTATCGAATGACTGGGTTTCAACTTTGACAAAACAAAGTGTCGAAGTTTGCGCAGATGCTATTCATAACAAGAATTTTGACCTTGGAGCTGTTCTGAGCCATTTGGCTGAAAAAGGCATCAGTTCGGTATTGGTTGAAGGAGGCGGGCAAACGCATGCTGAATTCCTTCGCGCTGACTTGGTCGATGAAATTCAGCTGTTCTCAGCGCCGAAAATCATTGGTGGTGATGGTAGGGCAGCAATCGGCAATCTTCAAATCAGTTCGATGGCCGACCTATCGAAGTTCGAAACCACATCTGTGGAAAGGCTGGGTCCAGACAGTCTCCACGTTTTGAGAAGAAAGTAGGATCTGATGTTTACCGGTATTGTGACGGACGTCGGCGAAGTCGTGTCAGTCAAAGAAGACGGTGGCCGCCGTTTTTTGATTAAAACTCTCTACGATTTAGAAACCATTGAGTTGGGAGCATCAATTTGCTGTTCCGGTGCCTGTATGACCGTTGTGCGCCTGGTGAACGACCTCGGCAATGGCGGAGGGTTTGAAGTCGATGTGTCTTACGAATCCCTGTCGAAAACTACAATGGGAAACTGGAAAGAGGGAACCTTGGTCAACCTCGAAAGGTCGTTATCGCTGGGTGACGAACTTGGCGGCCATATCGTTAGCGGACATGTCGACGGCGTGGGCCGGATTGTTTCTATCGAAGACGATGGCATGTCTCAGCGCTTCACTTTTGCGCCGCCCGCTGACTTACTGCCTTACATTGCGCAAAAAGGCTCAGTTGCTATCGACGGCGTTTCATTAACGGTGAACGAAGTGAACGCAGAAACTTTCGGGGTAAATCTTATCCCCCACACGATTTCAGTGACAAGTTTGCGGCAATTGGAGGCCGGGGCATTGGTTAACATTGAAATAGACATGCTGGCGCGCTATGTGGCTCGGCAGATGGAATTTCGTCAAGCCTAGTTTTCTCTTTATCTTGTTTCCGCATTTGGACAACCTGTTTCACTATGACCGACTTCAATCAAATTAAATCGCCTATCGAAGACATTATCGAAGACGCTCGCAATGGTCGTATGTTCATTCTTGTCGATGATGAAGACCGTGAGAACGAAGGGGATTTTGTGATTCCGGGTCAAATGGCGACGCCTGAAGCAATTAATTTCATGGCCAAATTTGGTCGAGGCCTAATCTGCCTCGCCATGGACGGCAGTAGAATTGAGCAGCTTGGCCTCCCATTGATGGCCAGACGTAATGAAGGGCGTTTTCATACTGCCTTTACTGTTTCAATCGAGGCAAAAGAAGGTGTGACGACCGGTATCTCTGCACCGGATCGAGCGCGGACTATCTCCGTCGCGATTGATCCAACGAAAGACGGATCAGACATCGTAACACCAGGCCACGTTTTCCCTCTCATCTCTCAAGATGGCGGTGTTTTGGCACGTACTGGTCATACGGAAGCCTCCGTTGATATCTCAAGGCTTGCTGGACTTAATCCTTCGGGGGTCATCTGTGAAATCATGAACGATGACGGCACTATGGCCCGCCGTGATGATTTGATTGCTGTTGCACAGCAACATGGACTGAAAATCGGCACTATCGCTGATCTGATAGCGTACAGGCTGCAAAATGATAGATTGGTAAAACGCATAGCAACGAGACCATTTTCCAGCCAATTTGGTGGTGACTTTGATATGCACACCTATCGCAGCGAAAGTGATGGCAGCGAGCACTTGGCCCTTGTGAAGGGCGATGTTAACGACGGCGCAATGCCGGTTCGTGTCCATGCGCTGTCAGTTCTGGACGATGTGCTCGGTGATGCCGAATCTGGCACTGCAGGCCTCCTTCAAGCGGCTTTGCTAAAGGTCGATGACATGGAGCGCGGTATAATCGTCGTCATACGCGAACCTTTAGGCATGCCGCCTACTAGTGATGAATTGGAAGGCGTTTCTGAGAACAATTCAGAACCGGAGGAAACGGCAATTCGCAATTATGGCGTGGGCGCCCAGATATTACTTGATTTAGGGGTGCGAGATATGATCTTGCTCCGCCACTCCAACAGACCTGTGCCGGGGCTCGAAGGCTACGGCCTCAAGATTACCGGCACTGAAAAACTCGACAAAGGGAACAGCTAGATGGCTGACAAACCAAAGTTCCTCATCGTGGAAGCGCGCTTCTACCAGGAATTGGCCGATGAAATGGCGCAAGGCGCAGAAGAGGCACTTGCTGCTCTTGGGGCCGAGAGCGAAAGACTGAGTGTCCCCGGTGCATTGGAAATTCCGGCAGCAATTGCATTTGCTGGCGCGGCTGTCGAAGAGGGTACACGCGATTATGCAGGCTTCATTGCCCTTGGTTGTGTGATCAGAGGAGAGACTTCTCACTACGACTATGTCTGTGGAGAGTCAGCTAGAGGATTGCAGACGCTCGCACTCGAAGGCGGTCTTTGTATTGGCAACGGCATTTTGACGGTTGAGAACAGTGATCAGGCTTGGGCACGGGCATCCCGTAAGCAAAAGAACAAAGGCAAAGATGCTGCCGAGGCCGCACTTCGTATGTGGGAAATTCGTAATCAGTTTGAGAATGTATAGATGACCGAAGATACCAAAACCGTCGACATTAAACTCTCAAACAGACGCTCAGCCCGTTATGCGGCTATTCAGACACTCTATCAGTTGGAGACTGATCCAAGTCTGCCTGTTGAGAAAACGCTGGCGGATTTTGTGAACCATCGTGTGCCTGAGCAACTGGAGGGGATCTCCCTCAAGGCGTTGGACAAAAAATTCTTCGCTATTCTTGTAAAAGGCGTCACTCTGAAAAAGATTGACCTTGATGACATGATCACCGCTGTTCTTGTCGAGACTTGGACAGTAGAACGCTTAGACGCCGTTCTAAGGGCAATTCTACGCGCTGGCACCTTGGAGATCTCTGAACTTCACGATGTGCCCCCACGGGTCACAATCAATGAATATACATCGCTTTGTTCAGGTTTCTTAGGTGATAAAGAAACGTCTTTGGTTAACGCCACCCTTGATCAGGTCGCTCAGTCTTTACGTCCTGAAGATCTCGTTCAGGGTTGATTCACTCCAAATAAGCTAAAATTGGATATTGTTTCTCGGAACGAAAAGCAAATTGCGAAGTCGCCACATTTTCTTTGCAATTGGACTCTATGATACCCATCTTAGGCCTTGCACTTCGACGACCAATCCCTAAAAATGCCTGAAAATCTTAATAAGCCTCCGCTGCTGGTCGGGACCGCTCATGACTATGAATTCAATTGAAAAGAATACAACTGCCAAATTTATGCTCGGACAACTTGTCCGGCACCGCATGTATGACTTCCGTGGTGTGGTCTATGACGTGGACCCCAACTTCAACCAGACCGATGAATGGTACCAAGCAATCCCAGCAGATGTACGGCCTAGTAAAGACCAGCCATTCTACCATTTGTTTGCTGAAAACCCCGATAAGTCGACCTACAACGCTTATGTTTCAGAGCAAAATTTGGTCCCTGATCGTGACGATGATCCAATCGAACACCCTGAGCTTGGTGAATTCTTTGAAGAATTCGATAACGGTACCTATAAACTGCGCCGTGAACTCGCCAACTAACACCTTTCATTCCATTTCTTAGGACTTTTTGTCCCTTACAATCAATTAGACTTGCTCTTGGCCGTTCTCACTGTAGATAAGCCCGCCATGACGCTTGTCTTTTTTGCGGTTGCGGTGCATTAAGCGCGGCAATTATTTTTGCCTTTTCTAATTCGGAGTGAACCAAGTGGATATTTCCAAGATTTCCATGGGTGAAAACCCACCTGTTGATGTGAACGTTATTATTGAAGTTCCTGTAAACGCTGAGCCTGTTAAATACGAGATGGACAAAGATTCCGGCGCTCTATTCGTCGATCGTATGTTGTTCACACCGATGGTTTATCCTTGTAACTACGGCTTCATTCCGCACACACTTTCTGACGATGGCGATCCTGTTGATGTTTTGGTTGCCGGTCGTTTCAAACTCGTCCCAGGTTCTGTTATCCGTTCAGTTCCTATTGGCGTTTTGATCATGGAAGACGAAAAGGGTCAGGACGAGAAGATCTTGGCTGTTCCTCATGAGAAGATTGATCCAATGTACAAAGGGATCACTTCTTACAAAGATTTGCCTGAGAACCTCCTCGGCCAGATCCAGCACTTCTTTGAGCGCTACAAAGACCTTGAGCCTGGTAAGTGGGTTAAAGTTCGCGAATGGGGCGACGCTGACCAAGCTGTTAAGCTTATTCAGGAATCCATCGAGCGCGCTAACGCTTAGTCAAACCTAATGGCTGATAAAAGAAAGGCTCGGTCTCACCGGGCCTTTTTTGATTCAACCAATCTTTTAGTATGGCACGACCAGACGCGTGGTTTCTGGTGGCAAACAGGTTCGATCATCGCAAGCTTGACTGATGACTTCAAGAATAGGAGCCAGTGGATTGGCTTCGCTTCCGCGGTAGACCAGTTGCCCGGTCATTTCTAGTTTGTCTTCGTGAACCGCAATTGGGTCGACAGCATAGCTATAGCTCTTAATGAGAGGTTCTGGATAGGAAAGGGGAGATAACCACCAGTCTGCATTCCTTTTGTCATCAGCAAGTATGACAGTTGAGCCGACCAATTCTGGCAATGTCGGCTTCTTGGCGTTGATGTGCCAACCGTCATGAATATCCACACTGATGTTGATCATACCGGTTTGAGAACCTTTTCGAATAACACTGTGGAGTAGGCGTCCTTTCGCAGAATAGTTCTGCCAATCCGCCAATTCTTGGCTGTGTTGTTCGACCGCCTGCAATCCGGCACCATACATGGCGGGGCTTATTTCTGCGGTTGCTGCTAAGGTCAAGGCCAGCCTGTTTGCGTAGTCTTTACCATTCCCCTGCAACGTTCTTTTGCTGATCCTGCTTAACAAGCTGAGAACAGCAGAGTTCCCACTAGGAAAGGTAAGCGATGGGGTGGACGCCCCTTTATCGGCATCTTTGTGCCAATAATGGTGTGATCACCATTATCAAAAAGGAACGTCCATGTCAGAAGTTAGCATAATCGGATTAGATTTGGCCAAAAACGTGTTCCAGGTTCAT
>CAJQQZ010000179.1 GCA_905480575.1 uncultured Alphaproteobacteria bacterium
GTTTCGAATACGCCGCCTTTAACTTCGAGCTCTTTGTAAGACCCAGCAGCTTCGCCAACTTCTGTGAAGGTTACGTTTGTAGCACCTTCATAGTCAACTTCACCGCCGTTGGCCAAGATCTCAAGACCCTTTGCCAACTCACCTGGGTAGATTTTCTCACCAGGAGCGTTTGCAACGCCCATCACAGCACCAGCGATGCCAGCACGGTCAGCAGAACCAGCAGCCTGCATTGCGAGGATCAGCAGTGCAGCCGCATCATATGATTCTGGGCCAAATGGCGCTTCGCCGTTTACACCGTTTTCAGCAGCGAAAGAGATGTAACCCTTTGCACCAGCTGATTCAGAACCAGGAAGTGTGCCGAAAGAACCAGCCAATGCATCAGCACCTACGTTGTCGATCAATGGCTGACCAATCATACCATCAGCGAAGATGAAACGATCATAGGCGCCTGAATCAAGTGCCGCTTGAACGATACCGCGACCACCTTGGTCAATGTAACCGAACACAGCCAACTCTTCACCGCCAGAAGCTGAAAGAGCAGCTACTTCAGCAGAGTAGTCGGCCTTGCCGTCTTCGTGTGGAGCAGAAATTGAAACAGAACCACCGGAAGCTTCAAAAGCTGCCTGGAATGAATCTGCAAGACCCTTACCGTAGTCGTTGTTTGTGTAAGTCACAGCAACTGATGTGATGCCACGATCAGCAAGAACGTCTGACAACACCTGGCCCTGACGAGCGTCAGAAGGTGCGGTACGGAAGAAATTGCCTTTGTCGTCGATTGTTGTCAAAGCAGGTGACGTTGCTGATGGTGAAATCATCGCAACACCGTTTGGCACAACAACGTTGTTTGTGACGGCGATTGTAACGCCAGAACAGTCAGCACCAACGATAGCGTTAACATTGTCTGAAGTGATCAAGCGTTCTGCAGCAGCAGTTGCAGCAGCAGAGTCAATGCATGTTGAGTCAGCTTTGATTGTTTCAACGGACTTGCCGCCGAGCAACTTACCTGAATCAGATGCTTCTTTTGCAGCCAAAGCCGCACCGTCAGACATATCAGGTGTCATTGATTCAATTGGGCCAGTGAAGCCGAGTAGAACACCAATTTTGATGTCTGCGTGGCCACCAGCAAAAGCAGAACCAGCAACCATTGTTGCTAGAGCTGTTGTCAGTAGGAACTTTTTCATAGTTTACTCCCTTGGTTTTACTTGCCGACCCTAGGTCGACGCTCAATTTGGCACTGTTAAGTCAGTGGCTCAAAAACTTAATAAATCGCAATTCTGCCGATTTAAAGACGGCATTATGCACAGATTCCGGTTTTAGTCAGTGCTCTTGGCGATTCGCTCCGGTATTAGCCCCTTTGGACTAAATCGCATTACGAGCAACAAAATCAGACCCATCATAAAGAGGCGCATATGTGCTGCATTGCTGATAAGCGACTCTTTGAGTGCTGAACCATCTTCTAGGAAGAATGTCACTTGGTTCATGACCCAGAGTCCAATGGGTTCTGCCTCGATCCAGAAAAACCAGATGATGAAGCCGCCAATGATGGCACCCAAATTGTTACCAGAACCCCCGACGATTACCATCACCCAGATAAGAAAAGTGAAGCGCAATGGTTGGTAGGCTGTTGGCGTCAACTGGCCATCAATTGTGGTCATCATGGCGCCAGCAATACCAACAACCACGGCTCCAATGATGAATACTTCTAAGTGGCGACCTTTAACGTCTTTGCCCATGGCCTCGGCAGAGGTTTCGTTGTCACGAATGGCGCGCATCATGCGGCCCCAAGGTGAATTGAGTGCGCGTTCGCTCAGCAAGAAGAGAATAATCAAAACAGTACCAAAGAGCCCTGCATAACAAAGCTTCACGAAGATCGAAGAGTACTCAATGAGAAGCAATCTCATCATTTCACTGCGGGCGGCTTCGTCAGCAGCAGCCGCAAGGCGACCAGAGAAAATCCATTCAATCACACCTCGGAAGGTATCGGAGACTTGTAAGTCAACTTCGTAAGGAACGGGACGGGGAAGGCCAGACACGTTTTTTACACCCCGTGTTAGCCAGTCCTCGTTCTTCATGATTGCGATGACGATTTCAGAAATACCCAGTGTAGCAATAGCCAGGTAATCTGCGCGAAGGCCCAAAGCGATCTTACCAATCAACCAGGCAGCAGCGGCGGCCAGCAATCCGCCGAAAGCCCAAGAAAGAATGATAGGCAACCCAAAACCACCGAGGAAACCGGCGTGATGAGGTTCAAAGCCTTCAATCAGTTCTACAGCTGGGTCAAAGACAGCTCTGATTAAGAAGTAGCCAACGACAGCAATCGCCATGATCGACAAGGTCTTGCTGCGCCCATTTCCGATAAAACGGTAAGCAACGATGATAGAGCCTACAACGGCGACCAACACAATGGCTGTTGAAAGCAGCCCATACCAACCCAGCGCCCAGGCGCCAGGTACAGGAGGTGTCGCGACAAGCATAGCCGCCAGGCCACCTAGAGCCGCAAAACCCATAACACCAATGTTCAGAAGGCCAGCATAGCCCCATTGAATATTCACACCCAACGACATGATGGCGGAAATAATACAAAAATTTAGGATCTGGAGAGAAAGGTTCCAGGACTGATAAAACCCGACGATGGCTAAAAGTATGGCCATGACAAGGAATACAAGCGAAGCTCTCATGGAATTAGTCATTGATCACTCTCCCTTTGAAAATACCGGTCGGTCGGATCAGCAAGACCACAATCAAGATTACAAATGAAACAGCAAATTTGTAGTCTACCGCCAGCAATTGAACCAACCCGTCAGGTGAGACATTGTCTGGATGGAGGTATTTCAAAAATTTCTTGAGCGGATAAGTAATCATGACTTCTGAAAAGGCGATAATAAAACCACCGGCAATCGCGCCAATTGGTTTACCGATACCACCCAAAATGGCCGCTGCAAACATCGGCAAAAGAAGCTGCAAATAAACAAAAGGCTTAAAGGATTTATCGAGGCCATAGAGAACGCCGGCAATCGTCGCCAAGGCACCAACCAGAATCCAGGTAATCAAAACGACGCGCTCAGGATTAATACCAGACAACAAGGCAAGATCTTCGTTGTCGGAGAAAGCGCGCATTGATTTGCCAGTTCGAGTTTTCTGCAGAAACCAGAACAGTGCTGCTACAACCATGACCGTAACAACTACTGTTATGCCTTGGCTTAGTTTGATCGTTAGGCCTTCACTCAAACCTGTCATTTGCTTGAAGTCGCGGGCTTTGACGATAAAGCGCATGCCATCCGCGAAGCGCTGGTCACCTGGTCCGATGATGAAACGGACGATTCCATTCATCATGAACATGACGCCGACAGAGGCTATAACGAAAGTAACGTTGGGGCTGCGGCTTTTGCGGTAGAACTTATAGACGGATCGGTCAAAGGCCAGCGCAATGATCGCGGCACCGGCTATACCAAAAGGTAAGGCCAGGAGGGCAGTTGGAAAGATCCCCAATCCTAGACCCATGGATTGGAACAACCAAGTGAACAGGATCGTTATGGTCGTGCCAAAAGCCATCAAATCGCCGTGGGCAAAATTTGAAAAGCGCAAAACAGCGTAAACGAGCGTGATACCAAGCGCACCGAGAGCCAATTGTGAGCCATAGGAAATGGCCGGAACGATCACAAAGTTCGCGAGGAGGATGAAAGCATTCAGGATGTCAGCGAATTCTGGAAACATAGCTTAACCTCCCAAGAATGATTTGCGGACCTCAGGATCGGCCAGAAGAACTGCCCCCGTGTCCGTGTAGCGGTTTTCACCAGTGACCAGCACATAGCCTTTGTCGGCAATGTTCAACGCTTGGCGCGCATTCTGTTCGACCATCAAGACCGCAATTCCGGAACGCTTGATTTCGATGATGCGATCAAAAAGCTCGTCCATTACGATAGGCGAAACACCAGCGGTTGGTTCATCCAGCATGAGAACAGAAGGCTTAGTCATCATGGCTCGACCAACAGCTACTTGCTGCCGCTGTCCGCCAGAAAGCTCCCCCGCGAGCTGCGCACGCTTGTCGCCCAAAATCGGGAAGAGGTCATAAATTTCGTCGATCGTGACCTGGATATCATCGCGCCGTAAGAAAGCGCCCATCTCTAGGTTCTCTTCGACGGTCATTCCAGCGAAGACGTTGTTTGTCTGGGGCACAAAGGCCATGCCTTCGGCAACTCTGTCTTGCGGGCTGAGCTTTGTAATGTCTTTACCATTGAGAAGCACTTGGCCTTCTCTAAGGTTCAACATGCCGAGCAAGGCTTTCATAGCTGTCGATTTGCCAGCGCCATTTGGGCCGACGACAACAGCGATTTCACCTTTTTCGACGCCGATTGTGCAATCGAAAAGTATGTCTGCACCACCGTAGCCACCGGTCATGTTTTGGCCAATCAGATAACTCATGCTTGGCTCTCCTGATTTTTTAGTCCAGTTCCAAGGTAAGCCTCAATGACGGCCTCGTTGGCTTTGACTTCTTCCGCTGTCCCCTGAGCAAGGAGCGCGCCTTCTGCCATGACGATTACCGGATCACACAGACGTCCGATGAAGTCCATATCGTGTTCAATCATGCAGAAAGTATAGCCGCGATCTTGGTTAAGCCGGATGATGGCATCACCAATTTCGGTAAGCAGTGTTCGGTTAACGCCTGCGCCAACTTCGTCAAGCAAAACCACCTTAGCATCAACCATCATAGTGCGGCCGAGCTCTAGCAGCTTCTTCTGACCACCAGAAAGATTTCCAGCTTGTTCATGGGTCAGATGCTGGATTTTCAGAAAATCGATAACTTCGCGAGCCTTGTCGCGAAAAGCCTTTTCTTCTTCCTTCACCTTGCCAAAGCGAAACCAGGCATTAAGCAAGTTTTCACCGGATTGTCCGGCAGGCACCATCATCAGGTTTTCTAACACCGTGAGTTTCGAAAACTCATGTGCAATTTGAAAGGTTCTGAGCAGTCCCATATGGAAAAGCGTATGGGGTGGCAGGCCTGATATCTCTTCGTTATCCAAGAATATTCGGCCCTGGCTTGGTTTCAAATTACCAGCGATGATGTTGAAGAGCGTGGTTTTACCAGCACCATTTGGTCCTATGAGGCCCGTGATGCTGCCTTTTTGAATTTCGATGGAAACGTCATTTACTGCTTGAACGCCGCCGAAATTCTTTGATACGGATTCCACTTTGATCATGGATTTGTTGGTATCCCTATGTCCCTGTGTTGGACAAGGGAGGTAAAGGGATTCCGTGTATAAGTCAAAGCCTTAGAGTTTCAACATGGTCGGAATAAAAAAAAGCCCGCAGAAACTTCACGGGCTTTTTCTCAAATTAAGGCAAGGCGGATAATCAACCTTTACCGCGCCAAGGGATCAACTTGCCGATTACCCAACGCATCATGAGGTCAAAGGCCAAGCCCAAGAGACCCATGATTAAGATTGTTACCCAGATCAGCTCGTAGTCAGAAACGGTACGAGCGACGTTTTCGATGAAACCAACACCAGTTGTACCCGCCAGCATTTCTGCGGCCACCAAGGTTCCCCAACAAACCCCAACCGCAATACGAATACCGGTCAAAATTTCTGGGAGAGCGTTTGGCAAGATAACGTTTCTCAAGATCTGACCGTCAGATGCACCCAATGAATGCGACGCGCGGATCTTAGTCAGCTGAGTACCGGAAGCCCCGGTCCTTGCTGAAATCACCATGATCGCAAAGGCGACCATGAACAGCAAGAAGATCTTACCATCATCCTGAATACCAAAGATCGTTAGGATCAATGGTGCCCAAGCAAGCGGCGGGACAGGACGATAAAGCTCGATCAACGGGTCAAAGAAGGATTTGAAGAACCTTGAAACGCCCATGTAAATACCCAGTGGAACACCGAGCAAGATACCAAGACCAAGCGCCACCAGCACGCGGAACAGCGAGTCCCAAATGTGACCGTCGAGCATTGGGACTGAACCAAGGTTGATATCGCCTTGAGCGAAGGCCAGAACACCGTCCTTGAAGTTTGGCGTTACCGTACCGTCGGCAGAGTGGCGGGCATATTCGCCGGGAAGAATGTCTGCGATCCAGTCAGGTGTGAAGAAAGCAAAGACATCACCAATTGGCAGCCACTTCCACCAAAGCAAGGTTGTGCCCTTAAAACCGCCACCTGATTCTATGTCAGGGTTGGCCAAACGAAAGAAAGTTGCAACAACGTCCGTAGGTTTTGGTAACCAACGGCCAGAGCTTTGTTCTGTACACTGAGTACGTGACTTAACAACGCCGTCACCAGGGAAGAAGAGAGCGTCAACAATTCCAAGACCGCCTTTGGCTTCGCCTTTTGCATCATCCAAGTCAGCGATAGCTGCATTTACGCCGTCCAATGAGGCAGCCGGGAAGATATGACCATCGTCTAAGCGTTTGAAGATGCGCTCGACAGATTTGACATAAGCATTACGTGTTGCGGCTGTGTCCTCATCGAAGCTGCCGGACTTATTTGCAGCTTTAATGGCATCGATTTCAGCTCTTGTTTCTGCAATGATTGCTTCGTTGGCTGGTGGATTGTTACGAATTTTGTTGAAGGTCTTGGCGACCTCTTTAGCGGAAACGGCGACTTCATCAAAGAGAATGCCTTTTGCTGTTTCCGGCAGCAGTGGAATCTCAATATGGGTGGTACCCCAACGCGGTTGAGCTAGCGCTTCAGCAGAAGGCGTACGATCGCCAGGACCCTGTCTTAGTTTTGCACTCAAAGCTTCAATATCTGAAGACAAAGAGGTCAACTGATCGCGAGAAGCCTGACTTTGATTCGCTGGGTCAGAAGAAACAGCCAACAAGCGACGTGTTGACCCAATAATCTTAGTCAATTGAGCTTGTTCATCGCTGGTAAAGGCAGCAGTAGGCAATTGAGCTTCGATGACAGCCAGCTGGTTGGCATTACGCGCGACCAACGTGGTTGATTTATAGTAGCGTGAACCTATGGGCAAAGCGGCTTTGATTGGCGAAACCGCTTCTTCAAGCTTTGCAATCTGGCACATCTCATTCGCGGCGTCAGGGAAGTAGGCTCGCCCGATGCCCCATGAGAAATAGAACCAAACCAGCATGAGCGCTGAAATACCGCAAAGTGACCAATACCAGCCGCCCCTTGTGCGCTCCGGATCGCCGAAGACCTCGTCTTTTGATCTAAGCTTTGTTTGTTTGCGCCCAACATAAATCGAATAAACAAATCCGATTACTAATAGAAGAATAATAACCGCCGCAATCGATGCGCGGTGATCTGAAAGCCAATTAAGCACGACCCATAATCTCCTCTTCCATGTTCCAGATCATCGTCAGGATTTCTTCGCGAACTTCAGAGAAGTGGGCGTCCTGTTTGATGTCTCGAAGTGATTCTTTAAGGCCACGTTCCGCGAAAGGCAGATTGTATTCTTTATGAATACGACCAGGGCGAGGTGCCATCACAAAGAGGCGTTCACCCAGCAATAAAGCTTCCTCAACGGAGTGAGTGATGATCATGATGGTCTTTCCAGTTTCTTTCCAGAGTTCCAGAACCAGAGACTGCATCTTTTCTCTCGTCAACGCATCCAGCGCGCCAAGAGGTTCATCCATTAGGATGACGTCAGGGTCGTTGACCAGACAGCGGGCAAGAGCCACACGCTGCTGCATGCCGCCTGAAAGCTGGTAAGTTGGTGTATCACCAAAACCTTGAAGGCCTACAATATCCAACCATTTTTCCACCAAAGCTTCGCTTTCAGCTTTGTCAGTCTTCTTCATGCGCAGACCAAAGTCCACGTTTTTGGAAACAGGCAACCACTCGAAAAGCGCGCCTTGCTGGAAGACCATACCACGTTCAACTCCGGGGCCCTCGATGACGTTGCCTCCAAGGGCAACGTTACCAGACGTCGGATTGATAAAACCTGCAATCATATTAAGCAGTGTGGTCTTTCCACAGCCTGAAGGCCCAAGAACTGAAAGCAGCTCGCCCTTCTTGAGTGTGAAATTAATATCTTTCAATGCTTCCACCGCCGCGCCCGTTTGGGGGTTGGTGAATGTCATACAGAGATCGTCAGAAACAAGATCCGCCATGGTGCACTCTCAAAAAAATTAACCTAAAAAAAACGAGGCCCCAATGAAGAGGCCCCGTCAATTTCGTCAAACAACCGAACTTACTTCAAGAAAGAACCGTCGATTGTTGTTGCGATAGCTGTGCCATCGGAGTCGTCTGAGAAGACAACACCAAGTGAAGCAGCAGCTGCAGCAGCAATACCGTTGTCACCGAAGTAATCGCTCATTTGCTCTTCTGGAGTTGGGAAGATGAAACCAGCCATTTGGTTTTTAGTAGTTTCAACATCCATACCAGCGTCAGCAGCTACTTTAGCAATTTGCTCATCAGAAGCCGTCCAAGCAGCGTTAGATTCAGCAGTTACTTCCATGAATGAACGAACAAGATCAGGATTTTCTGTAGCGAACTTCTCAGTTACAGAAACAACGTCGAATGAACCGATGCCAGCATCTCTTTTTTCTTGTGAGCTCATGATTGGTGAACCAACTTCACCAGCAGCTTTAGCGGAAGCACCACCAAAGATACAAGCCATAGCAACAGAACCATCAGCCAATGAAACTGCGCCATCAGCAGGAGCCTGGTCAACGATTGTCATTGTTGATGTGTCGACGTCCAAAGCAGCCATTTGCTTGCGGAAAGAGAAGTCAGCCATTGTGTTTAAAGGAACAGCAACAGTCTTGCCTTCAAGCTCAGAAGCGTTTGAAGAGTCGATGCCTGCGCCGTTTGCAACGAAACAATCGTTTGCTTCGTAAACAACTGCAATGCCAACCATCTTCAACGGTGCGCCCTGCTGAATAGCAGTTACGAATGGTGCAAGACCTTGTGAATAAGAAATATCAATGTCGCCAGAAAGCATAGCTTCTGTCATTGCAACACCAGTTGTGAAGTCTGTCCAGTTGACGTCAACACCCATGGCAGCGTCATAAGCCTTGTCGACTTTAGCGATCTGGTTTGGTGTAGCCCACTCAAGGAAGAAGGCTGCGTTTACTGAGTCAGCAGCAGAAGCAGCAGAAGCAGCTGTCAAAGCTGTTGTTGCTGCGATTGCAGCTTTAAAGAAATTTTTCATTAGTTAACTCCGAATTGAAACACTCCAGAAGAAAGCACGTGTTTTGCATGCCGCTTGGATGCCGCATGAAGCTCTCTTCCGAACCGAAGCGTCTAACATGAACAAGGCGATTTCGCGACACAAAAAAGGATTCTGGTCCAAAGCAAAAGTTGGAACTGTCAATTTTCGATTCGGGCTAGATTTCGTTTTACGATCTGGACTTTTTATGGTCGTTATCAGGCTATTTAGACAAAGCGATGTTTTTGGAATGGTTCAAGAAATAGACGGTTGTTACGATTCTCTCTGGCAAAGCACAGCGGTTTTGGCACCGGAAACGCGATCTTTGACCGAATCCAAGAGGTGTGACGTTGCCATAGTTGGTGCTGGTTTCACCGGTCTCAATGCAGCGATAGGCTTGGCCGAAGCGGGGCATTCTGTTTGTGTTTTGGAGGCAAAACACCTCGGTTTTGGTGCTTCCGGCCGATCCGGGGGCCAAGTCAACATGGGCCTCAATTTGGGCCCATCTGAGCTGATCAAACTGTATGGACGAGAACAGGGTGAACGCACCACAGCGATGATGCGATCCACGCCAGACATGCTTTTTGACCGTCACACTACCCGTCAATTTGCTTAGAGCGTGAAATTTTGGCAAGTTTGCGATTCAATCTTTCCAAGGATGATTCGCATGCCAAGCTTCCACTCTCTAAACGTTATTTTGCGCGATCGGCTGGTTTGGCGCAAGCAGCGTGTTGACACTTTTCT
>CAJQQZ010000180.1 GCA_905480575.1 uncultured Alphaproteobacteria bacterium
GAGAAGAATTGGAGCAAGAACTTTTACCGAAGTCTTCAAGGCAATTGGAGATATCTGCTACATGTTCGAACCAGATGAATGTTTCAACTATTTCAAAGCCGCTGGATATCAATCAAATTAAAACCGAAATGCTTTAAATCTCTGCTCTGTTTGGGCGTGAAACACTTCGCTGTTTGACAGTTGATCGTAATGTGCGCGGTCTTCGCGGGGATCAAATCCGTCTGTGTAAAGATCAGACAAGGTGACTGTCCAACCCTCTGCTTCCAGCGTTGACCGGCTGACATCGGCCAGCCGACCGTTAAAGGACTGGCTTTCTGGATGAGCCAAAACGATATGGGCTTTCATAGGAGGTCCCCTGCTTGGTGTTTACAAAAGAGACAAACTCAATGCGTCCAAACTAGACAGGCCGAAACTAAAGTCAAACAGTACTATGCCAACCGGCTATTCCTTGACAGCCCAAGCCCACGGGTTTAGAGACCGCTTCAATTCCCGACACTCCCATTTCAGGTGATCCCCATGAAAATCAACGGTAACGCCATTCGCCCTGGCAACTTGATCGAATACAAAGGCCGCCTCATGCGCGCCGTCAAAATCGCTCACACTCAGCCTGGTAAGGGTGGTGCTTATGCACAGGTCGAGCTGAAAGACATTCGCGACGGAACAAAGATGAATGAACGTTTCCGCTCATCCGAGACCGTTGATAAGGTCCGCCTGGATGACAAGAACTATCAATTCCTCTTTGCCGATGGTGAGCAACTAACATTGATGGACCCTGAAAGCTTTGAGCAGATCATCATTGATTCCGATATCATTGGAGAGCCCGCGCAGTTCTTGCAAGACGGTATGATGATCAACGTTGAGTCCTATGAAGAAGAGCCTATCGGTGCAACCTTGCCTGATACGGTCACAATGGAAATCGTTGAAGCCGATGCGGTTGTTAAAGGGCAGACGGCTTCTTCATCATACAAGCCTGCGGTACTCGAAAACGGTGCACGTATCATGGTCCCACCACACATCGCGGCCGGTACACGTGTTGTCGTCAATACCGCCGAAGGCACCTACATGGAACGCGCAAAAGACTAATCGCGCTTCTTCCACCACTCTCAACAAATAAGGTCAGTAATGGCACGCTCCCCTCTCATGCATCTAATGATCAAGGCCGCTGATAAAGCAGCCCGAGGTCTCAGGCGTGATTTCAACGAAATCGAGCATTTACAGGTATCGCGCAAGGGTGCCAAAGATTTCGTCACCAATGCCGACCTGACCGCCGAACAAGTCATCAAAGAAGAACTGAAAGCAGCCAGACCAGATTTTGGCTTCTTGATGGAAGAGTCCGGCGCTTCTGGGCCTGTTGAGAAGCGTTGGATTGTTGATCCGCTCGACGGCACAACGAACTTTATCCACGGCATACCGCACTTCGCTATTAATATTGCGATTGAAGTCGTTGGCCAGATCGTAGCTTGCGTCACATACGATCCCATCAAAGAAGAAATGTTCACGTCTGAGAAGGGCCGCGGTGCCTTTTTGAATGACCGCCGCATTCGTGTGTCAGAGCGCGAGCGTTTGGAAGAATGCGTGATCGGCTTCGGTAAAGGCCTACGTGACAGCCGTTCAATGGAGCATGTCATGGGCCGCTTGGGCAATGTCACACAAAGTGTGGGTGCTACCCGTCGTATGGGATCAGCTGCTCTCGACATGGCATACGTTGCCGCGGGTCGCTATGAGGGTTTCTTCGAAGGTGGCCTCAAGTCTTGGGATTTGGCCGCAGGGACTCTGCTCGTCAAAGAAGCCGGCGGTTCGGTTCAAACCCGTGAACCAGGCAAGACAGTCCTAGAGACTGGCGAAGTTATCGCTTCTAACAGCCGGATTCACAACACGCTGTGCAGTTTGTTGCGTGTTAAAGTCAACACTTCACTAAATTAACCGGATTCTGCCCTTTTTACGCCCCAGTTAGTGACGATGTTCAAGGTCGATTTCTCAAACATCTATCACATCTGGAGCAAGGCTTTTGTTTACCCCAAAACGAAGCGGTTCAGCACAAAGACGATTAGTTCTTTGTTACTCTCTTACCCCAGCGCTCTTGTTGCTTGCGACTTGCGCTTTTCCCTTCGCCGCGTCGGCTAACTCTGGCTCATTTCAGCTCAATGACGGCACACGCGGATCACACGAACAACAGCTGGCAAAAGCCCCTAGTCTAGTGCTGAGCGAACCCACCGGCGCTCCCCTCGTCACAGAGGATTTCGAGAGCCTGCCAATCCTCAGCAATGAGGGAGACTTGATCTTGCCCGGTCTAGCGTTTGATGCAGATCTAGCGCGCTCACAAACTGGTATGCCGGTCTATGTGGGCGAATTGGTTGACGCCAGCTACGTCCCTGGTCTGCCACGCCCCAAAGACCCGAGCCTCGACAACGGACGGCGCTATTACGGAGAAACAAATCAACAAGTTGCCTCTTTGAGACCAAGTAACCACTCCTCTGCGGAACCAGAGAGACCGCTAGAGAGCAAACTTTTAGTCAAGAAACCAAAACGAGCAGCCAAATCGCCGACACCTTCAACTCCCACGATAAAACCGGTGGCTCGTTCTTCCCCGCTGAAGAATGCCGCTCCGAAAGAGAAGCTCTATCTTGAACCTCTCAAGAAAGACAAGTCAGTTCAAGACACGATGGTCAAGGTCTCGCCCGACGACAAATCTGCCCAACCGCCCCAGATAATCTACGAACCAGGGATTGTTGCAGAAAATCCGGATGAAAAGAACCCGATCACCAATCAATCCAAGTCTGAACAAATTCCACAGGCGTCAAACGAAGGCGGCAAAAAAGAGAAACTGGTAGCCCGCATTCTCTTCCCAGCGAAAGCTTCAACTTTGCCCCTCGCCGCTGAAAATGGTCTGAAAAAGCTAGCCATTAAAATTAAAGCCAATCCCGAGGTTTCAATTCGGCTTTGGTCTTATGCCGCCAGTGCTATAGGCGATAGCCAGGGCGCGGCACGCCGCTTGTCCCTTTCGCGCGCTTTGTCGGTTAGAAAGTTCTTTGTATCCCAGGGAATCCCCACTAATCGGATGGACATCCGCAGCTTAGACAGCGAAGCGACGGGCAAAGATTCTCACCGATTGGACGTTTTTGCCTTCCAAGGTCAGTCTTGAGCAGTAAATGTAGACTACGAGAGGCCATAAGTTCTTGCTCTGTTCAATAAGATCAGGCTTTTAGAAGTAAAAAACGATAAAGAAGATTAGAAATAGCTGCTAACTATAAAAAAAGATTGGATTTTTTTCGATTCGTGGTTAAGATAAGGGGATTTTATTTTAGAAATCTCTATTTGATTATAATTATTATATTTAAAGTTTTTTTGGGGCCATTAGTCTTTCCAGGGTATTTTAGGGGGAGATGACGTGGTGATATTTATGAATAACAACAAAAAATCATTCGGTTTCATCAGCGCTAGTCTCATGGCGTTGTTGTCCAGCGCAGCACTCTCAACGACACTCCACGCTCAAACACAGACACGCGGTTCTGTGGATTTATCTGTTTCGGGCGGAGCAGTCTCAGCCTCTCCTTACCAACCGACTGTTTACCAACAGCAAGCCGTTGGTCAGGCTCAACCGACAGTCTATCAGCAGCAGAGCGTGTATCAGCAACAGCCTACCGTTTATCAGCAACCTGTTGCTTATGGCACGGCCCAACCTGGCTTGACGTCATCAACGCGTGGTTCTGTCGATCTAGGTGGCGCAACGGCGACGCAAGCTGTCTACCAGCAACAGCCCACGGTCTACCAACAACAGGCCGCTTACCAGCCATCTGTAGCGTCAACAGGAGCCCGTGGCTCGTTCGGTAATGCAGCAGTCGGACAACAGGCAGGCACACAAGATTACTACGTCGCAGACGGCATCGGCACGCCGGTTGGCCTGGGTGGTACAACCGTTGCCAGCCAGTCTCGTGGTTCAATCGATCTACAAGGCGATGCTTTTTCTTCCAACGTCGTTGCTGGTTCCACAACACGCGGATCCTATGATCTCGTCAATGGCGAACAACTCGCTTCCGTTGGGACGCAAACCTTTGTGTCTGGCACAACCTACAACGACGGCCTGCCATTGGTATCAGAAGACTTTGAAAGTTTACCGATCCCGAGTGACGAAGGCGACCTTTTCTTTGGCAAACGCACCAGTCTGGCTTACAACCCTGCCCTTGCCGCCTCTCAGCGTGGCCTACCCGTTGTTGTCGGTCAAAACGAAAGCGGCAACGTCGTTCCTGGCTTGCCCCAGCCCAAATATGCTGACTTTGCCGGTGGCCAGCGTTACTATGGCGGCAACAGAACACAAGTGGCTTCTGCTTCCAGTGCAACACGCACGACACAGTCATCGGGTGGTTCCAGCAAGAGTCTACGCAGTAAGCTGAAAGTTAAGGCACCGGATCGCCCACGCACACCAACGACGACGACGGTTGCTAGCTTGCCAAAACCAGTGGCTCAACCAGTCTTGCCAGCCGTGCCAAAAGCACCGACATCACCTTCGGTCACGTCATTGCTGCCTTCGCTGACACCGAGCACGACACCATCAACCACAACGACACCAACCCCAACGCTTGGTTCAGGCTTTGTCGGCGGTAGTGTTCTGAGTTCCGGCAACACCGCAACGACAACCACACCAACGACGACAGCGGCTCTCACCAAACCAAAGAGTGACAGTGGCAGTAAGTTGATTATGCAGATCATCTTCCCAGAAGGGTCAGCCGCCCTACCAGGAAAAGCTGAATCACCTCTGCGCAGTGTTGCGAAGAAAATCATCAAGGATCCTTCTCTTAACATTCAACTGCGTGCTTATGCAAAATCCAGTGCAGATGGCAGCGCACAGAGCAAACGTATCTCCCTTTCAAGAGCACTTGCGGTTCGCAAGTTCTTGATTGACGAGGGTGTGCCGTCTGTTCGCATGGATGTGAGAGGTTTGGGTGACAAATCAGCGGGTGATAAGCCAGATCGTCTGGATATTTTGACCGTTGACGGCAACTCATAGCCTTTAAAGGTCGCGCGACTCTAAAAGAATTCACGCACTATTAGAGTCCAAATTGCCCTTGTGGGCGAGACTTGATAAAAGGACGAAGCCTGGTGTTTTCACCGGGCTTTGTTTGTTACAGAAAGCGCCTTTGGTAAGGCAAACTTAGAGGAAGCCCCAGGTGGCAACAGACGTACATCCAATGACGCCTCCGATTAAGTACATTGTTCGGATGCTGTTGTTCGCTACTGCGATCATAATCGGCGTAGCCCTTTCCTGGTCTCGCCTATCTGAGGCCTTCTTTGGCAATATTGTTCTCAACTCCATCATTGTCGGACTGACAGCGATAGGTTCCCTGTACATTATTCGCCAAGTCTGGACTCTCCGTAATGAGGTTCGTTGGATCGAATTCCTAAAAGAACGTCAACTTGGAATTACAGGCGTAGAGACAACTGACTCAACTAAGATCCCTAAACCCCGCCTTCTTGCGCCCATGGCAACCATGCTGGGCGGCAATGATGGCAGCCGCCTAAGTCTATCGGCTGTTTCAATGCGCACTCTTCTGGATGGCTTGCATGGTCGGATTGAAGAATCTCAGGATCTGTCACGCTACCTCATAGGCTTGCTCGTCTTCTTGGGCCTTCTAGGCACTTTTTGGGGCCTATTGATCACCGTTGATGGCATCGGCACTGCGATCGGTGGCTTAACCGTGTCCGGCGATAATCCAAAGGGTTTGTTCGAGGATTTGAGAGCTGGCTTGGAAGCCCCTCTAGGTGGCATGGGCACGGCCTTTAGCTCATCCCTCTTCGGCCTCGCGGGTTCGCTCTTTCTTGGTTTCTTTGAGTTGCAAGCTAACCAGGCAAACGGGCGTTTCGTGAACGAGCTCGAAGACTGGCTTTCGACCATCACAACCCTTTCCGCAGGCGACGGTGGATTTGAAACCTCTGATCCTTTCACTTCTCAGCTCACTGACTCAATCCTGGACCAAACATCCGACAGCCTAGACCGCCTGCAAAGAGCGCTCTACCGTGGGGAAGAAAGCCGTGTGGTCACTAACAACAACATCGTGTCCATGACCGATAAAGTTGGCCAGTTGACAGAGCGGCTCTATGATGACCAAGCCTTGCTTCAGCAAGTGGCTCAAGGGCAATTGGATTTGCAAAGCCTGCTCCAGAGTCTGACGCATGAGATCAAAGACCTGAATAAGCAGATCGTCGCAAACACCACCCGTGATGACATGCTCCGTCTTTCTCAGGATGTTCGTGAAATGAACCGCAGCCTCGGTGAAAACCTAACCCAAGCCACCACTGCTGTCGCCAACATCGACGGGCAAATGGCGCAAGGCCGCCGCGAACTGGTGGCGGAATTGTCTAACGAGATCAGGCAAATTGACTCGACCATCAGAAGAGTCTCTGAGCAAGCTGTAGAGTAGCAATCCAGAAATGGCAAACCGTAGAAGAAACCAGCGTGCCGTTAATATTTGGCCAGGCTTTGTCGATGCCTTAGCCACGCTGTTGCTTGTGGTTATCTTTGCCTTGTTGGTGTTCACGATTTCTCAGTACGTTTTGAGCCTGGCGCTCAGTGGTAGTGAAGAAAAGATCGAGCAGCAAGACCAGGAACTGACCCAGCTGTCCAGTGATCTGGAAGATGTGTCCCGGGAACGCGAAGAGTTGGAGGCCAATGTTCAGGGCCTGACCGACAAAGTCACAGCGAACATCAAAGAACTACGAACACTCAAAAAGCTGTTAGCAGATGCGGAACGTGAAAAAATCAGGCTGGCCGACAAAATCACGACGATCACCAAAGAACGCCAACAACTACAGGCCAGTGAGAAAATCCTCACCGAAGAGCGCAACGCCCTGATTTCAGACTTGCGCGTTTTAACCCGTGAGAGAGATGATTTCGCAGAGCAGACAGACAGTCTATCTTCCGAGCGCAATTCCTTGATCGAACGCTTAACAGCGATTGTGGGGGAACAAAAGAAGGCGCAAAAGGAACTGGACCTCAGATCCAGAGAACTGGCGCAAAACCGCGCTTTGAGCGCTGAATTGGAAAGCCAATTAGCGGATGAAGCCGACCGATTGTCCGTTCTGAAAGCACGGTTCGCAAGCCTGCAGAAGGAAAAAGATGATGTATCGCTGGAGCTTGCGTCAGAGCAAGAAAAGCTTGTGCTGTTGGGTGGTCGTTTCGATGAAGTCACAAGAAATCTGGACCAGACGACAAAAGAGAAAAATGAGAACATCGCCCTCCTCGCCGCTGAACGCGAATTGCTCGTCTCTTTGCGCAAAGAGTTTTCCGACCTTGAAGGCCTGCAAACCCAAACAACCGAGCGCCTGAACGTCACCGAGCAGGAACGTCAGGCTCTGGAACAAAAATCCAAAGATCTGTTGAGTGAAGTGGCCAAATTACAGGCGGTGCGTGAAAAGCTTGAGACAGAAGTTGGCAGTTTGAACGCCACCAACACACAGACCAACGAATTGCTCAACCTCACTGAGCAAGAACGTCTGGAACTGCAAGAACGGTCCAAGAGGCTGTTGGCCGACGTCGCAGAATTGCAGACCATTCGTGATGTCTTGATCAATGACACCGAAAAGTTACAAACCGAACTAGAGGACATGTCCACAGCCCGCAGTCTCCTGCAAGCCCGAGTGGAGCATTTGGAAAGAGAGTACGCTGGTTACCAAGAAAACAGCGAGCAGCAACGTGATGACCTAAGACTGGAAGTCGCGTCCACACAGGAGCAACTGGACAGAATGCGCTCTAAGGCGGCAGAGCTGGAGAACGAAGTTCGGTTGTTGTTGGCCGCCAAACAATCCCTTGAGCAAGCCACTACCGAGCTGAAAGACACAAACGCCAGCCTCCTCTCCTCCTCTGACCAAATTAACGAAGAAAGGATTGAGGCCCTAAGTAAAATCGAGCAGCTTTCATTATTGGTTGCCGACCTGCAATCGCAAAACGCAAAGATTGGCGGTGATTTGGAGGATGCTTTCAAAACCATAGATGCCGACCGTGCCAAAATGGAAGCAACCCTGGCCGAGGTCGCCATCCTCAGGAGCTTGCGCGAAGACTTTCTCAAACAAGTTAAGTCGTTGCAAACCGCCCTTCAAGCCAAAGACGGCGAAAGTGGTTCCCTTGCCAATCAGCTTGCCGCTGCTCAGGCATCAGAAGAAGCGCAATCTATCGTTTTGCAAGAAGCACAGAGCAAAATTGATATCCTGAACAGCCAGATCTTCAACCTGCGCCAACAGATAACGGCACTCAATGAGGCTCTCGACATCTCTGAAACCGTTTCAGCAGACAAAGAGTTGGAGATTGCCCAGTTGAGTTCCCGCCTCAACGTTGCTCTGGCGTCAAAGGTGCAGGAATTGGCGCGGTACAAATCAGAATTCTTTGGTCGCCTGCGTGATGTTGTTGCCAACCGCGACGACGTTAAGATTGTTGGCGACCGCTTTGTATTCCAATCCGAACTGTTGTTTGAGAGCGGTTCCGATCGCTTGGGTCGCCGCGGCCGCGAGGAAATGGAGAAGTTTGCCGTGATGATCCAGGAGCTTTCTGGAAAACTTCCCGACGACATTGATTGGATCTTACGAGTCGATGGACACACCGACGGCGTGCCTTTGTCGGGCACCGGTCGCTTCAGTTCTAACTGGGATCTTTCCGCTGCCAGAGCGCTTTCCGTTGTCGAATTCTTGATTTCGCAAGGAATGGAGCCAAACCGCCTGGCCGCGACAGGTTTTGGCGAGTTCCAACCCATCATTCCTGGTGTTTCACCAGAAGCCAACAGTCAGAATCGGCGGATTGAATTCAAACTGACCGAACGTTAATATTCTAACCTTATGTCGCGGGGATAAGCTATTGCCAACTCAGCTTTTCTCCGCTAAAAGCCCGCGCCAAGGAGACATTCTATGAAAAAAGATATCCACCCGGATTACCACGAGATCACTGTCGTCATGACAGATGGTTCCGAATACAAAACACGCTCCACTTGGGGTTCTGAAGGTGACACAATGAGATTGGAAATCGATCCTAAGTCACACCCAGCTTGGACTGGCGTTCATCGCTTGGTTGACTCTGCAGGTCAGGTTGCCAAGTTCGAAAAGCGTTTCGCAGGTCTCGGCCTGAAGTAAAGCCTTCCCTTCTTTGGGAATTGAGAAAAGGAGCTTCGTCTGAGGCTCCTTTTTTTGTGCCTGGATTTCGGATGTTGGTTTGAAAACGGAATGGACCGTCGATAACTACATCAAAAAGCACTTCGTGATCTGTGTTGCATAAGGCTATCGGCGTAAAAAATTAGGGCGGTACTTTTTTGGTACCGCCCTTTTCGTTTCTAGCTAAAAAGCTGAATTGAATTCCAGCTCATCAACTGTCACGTTTTTGATCTTGGTAAAGTGCCCGTACAAGAGAGACACACATAAGACCCATAACCATTGTGAAAGGAAGAGCTCCGATAATCATCGCAGACTTGAGCGCCTCCATTGGATCAGATCCGCCGTTGGTTTTCCCTGCAATGAGCAGCGTTCCAATCACCAATGTCAAAATGACACCCCAAACGATGCGGTGTTTGATGCCGGTTTGTTGATCTCCGCCAGACATAATGGTGTTCATGACCAAAATGCCAGAGTCAGCAGAAGTAACCAAGAAAGTCATGATGAGGACAACGCACATGATAGTGATCAAAGAAAGGAATACTCCCGACAGCATTTCGCCCAAAGTAACGAATAGCTTAGCAGTGTTAGACGCTGCAATAATAGCACCATCCGCTCCGCCTGTGAGTTCCAGATCAATCGCTGTGCCACCCAAAATCGTCATCCAGGCAAAACAAACCAAAGCTGGAG
>CAJQQZ010000181.1 GCA_905480575.1 uncultured Alphaproteobacteria bacterium
TTCAACATGCTTCACGACCCGCTGGCGAAGCTCAAGGGGATGTGGCTTGCCCATAATTCACTGCTCCTCATAGTTTTATGCAATGAATCACAAATCATCCAAAAAGAAAAACGAATCTAATCAACAGCAACATGCTCTAGATCGCGGTAACTTTCTCAACGACTAACAAAAGAGGCCGCTATGATCATTTTTCCTGATATTGAAATTCAAGACGGCAAGTGCGTAAATTTGATTAGGGGACGTATGGATGCGCCCAGAATTTACGATCTGACACCTCTTGAAGCAGCAAAGCAGTGCATAGACGCAGGAGCAGAGTGGCTCCACGTTGTCGACCTTGATGCAGTTGCCAGTAAAGAAGACAGCAATTACAAACTCGTTGAAAAAATCATTCAATTCGCTTCTGACAAGGCCCACGTGCAGGTTGCAGGTGGTATCCAACAGCTCAAGAATGTTGACTACTGGATCAATCAGGGTGCGGCTCGGGTGGTTATGGGGCGTGCGGCGGTCACCAATCCAACGCTTGTGACCGAAGCGGCTACTAAATACCCAGGACAGATTGTTGTCTCAATCGACGCACGTAACGGTAAAGTCGTGATCGATGGTTGGAAGCGCGCAACAGCCTTTGAGCCTTTGGCTTTAGCTAAGCTCTATGAGCGCGCAGGGGTTGCCGCCATCATCTACACCGATATCGATCATGAAGATGAATCACCGGATGCCAGTTTCTCACAAACAACCGAGATCGCAGAAGCATTGGATATATCCGTTATTTCATCAGGTCTGGTTAAAACCTTGGATGACATCTCAACACTGAAATACCTCAGAGGTATTTCAGGCGCGATCACTGGCCGAGCCTTGTTTGGTGGTGTCTTCACGATCGAAGAAGCATTGGAGGTCGCCGCCCAGCAAACAACCTATGCACCGTTGCAATAATTGAAAGTTTTGCTCCCGGAACCTGACGAAGATTAGCGCCTGACCTATAGACGGCGGTGTCTATGTCGCGTAGTCTTCGTCAAAAGCATCAAGGGAACCAAGCAATGATCAAAGTATGGGGCCGCTCAACTTCTTCCAATGTTCAAACAGTGATGTGGACACTTGCGGAGCTCGGGCTAGAAAACGAAAGAATAAACGTCGGCGGTGCTTTCGGTGGCAATGACACAGCCGATTACCTGGCAATGAACCCTCATGGACTGATACCAGTTCTCCAGGACGAACCGGATGTAACCCTTTGGGAATCCACTGCGATCACACGCTACCTGCTCGCCAAGTACGGAGATGAGAGCATTTACCCAAATGACCCGGCTGTACGGGCAAAGGGGGACATGTGGGCAGACTGGGCGAAAGGTACGTTCGCACCGGTACTGATGTACAAAGTCTTTTGGACTCTCGTGCGTACTCCCAAGGCTGACCGAGATATGGCTATGCTTGCAGAATCCGTTGAGCAACTCAAAACCCTTTTGAGCAATGCGGAGAGATTACTCGCTAAACAGCCCTGGATCTCTGGCGACCAACTAGGCTATGGCGATTTGATTTTTGGACACTTGCTCTACCGTTATTATACTCTCCCCATAGATCGTGCAGATTTACCTGCGTTACAGGCCTATTACGATGAGCTCACGGCTAGAACTGCCTACTCAGAGAACGTAATGATCTCCTATGAAAGCTTGCGCGTTGAGTAGTTAACTTTATTTAAGTTAATATTTATTTTATTATTTAATAACAAGTAGTTGAGCCCTGTTGCTAGGCAAGGTTTTTTCGCGCATAAGTCCTAAAAGCTCACAAGGAACGTAAGACCGATCCTTTAATCAGCCAGGAGGGCATATGGCCACCAAAGCCAAACGCAAGTCTAAATCCAAAGTCAGTTCTGACCAGCTCCTCGAATTCTACCGTTCCATGCTTGACATTCGACGCTTTGAAGAGAAAGCGGGACAGCTCTATGGCATGGGGCAGATCGGCGGTTTCTGTCACCTCTATATTGGACAGGAAGCAGTCGTGGTCGGTATGCAGGCCGCGTTAGAAGAAGGTGATTCTGTGATCACATCCTATCGCGATCACGGTCATATGTTGGCCTGCGGCATGGAACCAGAAGGCGTGATGGCTGAACTTACCGGTCGAATAGGGGGCTATTCAAAGGGTAAAGGCGGGTCCATGCACATGTTCTCTGAAGAAAAGGGGTTCTATGGCGGGCACGGCATCGTTGGCGCTCAAATTCCTCTAGGGGCTGGTATCGCGTTTGCTCACCAGTACAGAAATAATGGCAAGATCTCTGTCGCTTACTGTGGTGATGGGGCTGTTAACCAAGGCCAGGTCTACGAGACATTCAATATGGCTGCTCTCTGGTCCTTGCCTGTCATTTTTGTCGTTGAGAACAATCGTTACGGCATGGGAACCTCGATCGAAAGGGCCTCTGCGAAAACAGACTTCTCAATGCGCGGGCAAGCCTACGGTATCCCAGGCATGAAAGTGGACGGCATGGACGTCGTCGAAGTCTATGAAGCCTGCCAGAAAGCTGTATCTCACGTGCGTTCGGGCAAAGGCCCCATGGTCATGGAGATGATGACCTATCGTTACCGTGGTCATTCGATGTCTGATCCTGCCAAGTACCGGACCAAAGAAGAAGTTCAAAAGGTTCGCACGGAACAGGATCCAATCGAACAGCTCAAAGCATTCTTACTGGAAGAAAAGATCGCGACAGAGGCTGATCTCAAAGAAATCGATAAAGAGATCAAAGCGCGTGTTGCGAAAGCCGCGACCTTTGCACAGGAAAGCCCTGAGCCTCCTGTCGAAGATCTCTACACCGACGTTTATGCTTAAGAGGGCCAGCTATGTCTATAGAAATTTTGATGCCTGCGCTTTCTCCTACTATGACCGAAGGCACTCTTGCCAAGTGGCATGTTAAAGAAGGCGACGCCGTACAATCTGGCGATGTTATTGCCGAAATCGAAACCGACAAAGCCACAATGGAAGTTGAAGCAGTCGACGAAGGTGTGATCGGCAAAATCGTTGTTGCTGAAGGATCGGAGGAAGTCGCTGTTAATTCTGTGATCGCTATCCTCCTTGAAGAAGGCGAAACCGAAGTCGGTGACGTTGCTGCACCTGCGCAGGCTAAGTCTGAAGAAACGCCCAAAGAACCTGAAGCTACACCCGCCGAAACACAAGCTGAAACACAAACGGAGTCCGTTAAAGACACCAATCAGTCGCCTGTTGTTGCGGAATTGGACTGGGATGGCCCAACGAAGACCGTCACACTTCGTGAAGCCTTGCGTGATGCAATGGCGGAAGAAATGCGCCGCGACGGGGACGTCTTCCTGATGGGGGAAGAGGTTGGCGAGTACCAGGGGGCTTACAAAGTTTCCCAAGGTCTCCTCGATGAGTTCGGTAAGAAGCGCGTCATTGACACGCCGATCACGGAACAAGGGTTCACGGGGATTGGTGTCGGCGCGGCTTTCATGGGTTTGAAACCGATTGTCGAGTTTATGACCTTCAATTTTGCCATGCAGGCAATTGACCAAATCATTAACTCAGCGGCAAAAACACTTTACATGTCTGGCGGGCAAATCAAGTCGCCAATGGTGTTCAGAGGCCCCAATGGAGCAGCATCTAGGGTAGGCGCACAGCATTCACAATGTTATGCGGCCTGGTATAGTCATATCCCTGGATTGAAAGTCGTCGCTCCCTATTCAGCGGCGGATGCAAAAGGTTTGCTTAAATCCGCTATCCGCGACCCAGGACCAGTCATTTTCCTCGAGAATGAATTGCTCTATGGCGAAAGTTTTGATGTTCCTGACACAGACGATTGGACGGTGCCAATTGGTAAGGCTAAAGTGGTCAGGGAAGGCAGTGACGTTACTATCGTTACATTCTCCATCATGGTGCGCAAAGCTCTGCAAGCAGCAGAAACCCTAGCGGAACAAGGCATTAGCGCAGAAGTCATTGATTTGCGCTCGATCCGTCCTTTGGATAAGGAAACGATTATTGCCTCCGTCAAAAAGACCAACCGCTTGGTCACCGCTGAAGAAAACTGGCCTCAATCCGGTGTCGGGGCCGAGATCTCTGCGATGATCATGGAGGAAGCTTTCGACTACTTGGATGCACCTGTCACCAGAGTATCTGGCAAAGACGTTCCCATGCCTTATGCGGCTAATCTAGAAGCCTTGGCTTTAGCCCAAGCGGACGACATTGTACGGGCGGCCAAAGCCGTCACGTACAAAGATTAGGAGTTAGAGGATGCCAATAGAAATTTTGATGCCAGCTTTATCTCCAACAATGACCGAAGGTACGTTAGCCGCATGGTCAGTTAAAGAGGGCGATATCGTTTCAAGCGGCGATGTCATCGCCGAAATCGAAACCGACAAAGCAACGATGGAAGTCGAGGCCGTTGACGAAGGCACAATCGGCAAGCTTGTCGTGGCAGCAGGTACTGAAGGCGTGCCGGTTAACCAAGTTATAGCGATACTCTTGGTAGAGGGCGAAGAATCGGTAGACCTCACAGCACTTGCGACCAAGGCACCTCCGGAACAAACCTCCGAAACGCCAGAAAGCATCGCTAAAGAATCTCAAAAAACTGAATCGCCCGCCGCTAAACAAACAAAGCAGGTGACAAAAGCGATACAGTCAGAAGACAGAATTTTTGCTTCTCCTTTGGCAAAACGTTTAGCAGAGCAAGCTGGATACGCTCTTGCTGACATTCAAGGCACTGGTCCCAGGGGGCGGGTCGTAAAGCGAGATGTTGAAGCCCATCAGCCTAGTGTCGCCACTAAAGACAATCGCAAGACTAGGAAAGTCGCCGCATCTGGCCCTTCACCGAAAGAACTGGCCGATCTTCTCGGCACGACTTACCGTGAAGAACCGGTCAGTAAGATGCGCGGTGTTATCGCTGAGCGCCTGATGGAAGCAAAACAAACCATTCCGCATTTCTATCTAACGATTGAATGTGAACTAGATGCCTTGTTGTCTATGCGTAAACAAATCAATGAACCCGGTGACGTTAAGATTTCGGTCAACGACCTGATTATCAAAGCCGTTGCGAAAGCGCTGATCAAAGTTCCGGAGGCTAATGCTTCCTGGAATGGAGACACCATTCTCTATTACGATCAAGCCGATGTTGCCGTGGCCGTCGCTATTGAGGGTGGACTGGTAACGCCAATTGTAAGAGGCGCGGAAAGCAAACCTCTCACAGCAATTTCCGATGAAATGAAAGATCTTGCCGGACGCGCCAAAGATGGCAAATTGAAACCTGATGAGTATCAGGGAGGATCATTCTCGATTTCCAACCTTGGTATGTTTGGCATCAAAGAATTCTCCGCAGTTATCAATCCACCTCACGGCGCCATCTTGGCCATCGGCATGGGTGAGAAGCGTCCCGTTGTTAAGAATGATGAACTGACCATTGCTACGATGATGTCCTGTACTTTGTCCTGCGATCACCGCGTTGTTGACGGAGCCGTGGGTGCAACCTTCCTGCAAGCATTCAAGGGGATGATCGAAAATCCACTTGGTATGTTGATTTAGGGAGACCGAGTTATGGCGAAACAAGAATTCGATCTCATCGTTATCGGTGGCGGACCTGGTGGATATGTTGCTGCAATCCGCGCTGCCCAACTTGGAATGAAAGTGGCGCTCGTTGAAGCAAACCACCTCGGTGGCATTTGTTTGAACTGGGGTTGCATCCCAACGAAGGCGCTGCTGCGTTCTGCTGAAGTCATGCATCTAATCAAGAACGCTGATCAGTTTGGCATTTCTGTGAAAGGGGTATCGTTCGACCTTTCAAAGATCGTTGAGAGAAGTCGTAAAGTTTCTGCACAACTTTCTGGCGGTATCAAGCATCTCTTGAAAAAGAACAAGGTCACGGTTTTTGACGGGTGGGGCCGTTTGAACAAATCGAAAGAAGTCATCGTTGAAAGCGACGGTAAAGAGATCGCGACCATAAAAGCGCCGCATACAATTCTTGCAACTGGCGCTCGTGCGCGCGTTCTCCCCGGGCTCGAACCTGATGAAAATTTTGTCTGGTCTTACCGCGAAGCGATGGTTCCAAAAGAACTGCCTAAATCAATTTTGGTCGTCGGCTCAGGGGCCATCGGTATTGAGTTTGCATCGTTCTACAATGACCTCGGTGTAGAGGTCACTGTTGTCGAAATGGCGGATAGAATCCTTCCCGTTGAAGACGAGGAAATATCGAAGATCGCACTGAAGGCACTCACCAAAGAAGGGATTGCTTTCCATACGGGTTCGGTGTCCGAAATTGTCGACAAAAGCAAAGGTGATGTCAAAATTGTCAAGAGCGATGGCAAAAAGGACGACAAAGGCCAAAGCTTGAAAGTCGACAAAGTCATTTCCGCGGTTGGTATTGTCGGCAATGTCGAAAATCTTGGCTTGGAAGAAACCAAGGTTCAAGTCGACAGATCTCACATCAAAGTCAACGAATGGCTCGAAACAGACGAGCCCGGCATTTACGCCATTGGAGATGTTGTTAACCCACCTTGGTTGGCCCACAAAGCAAGTCACGAAGCGATCATCTGTGTGGAGAAAATCGCGGGCTCTAAAGACGTTCATCCACTTGATCCCAATCTTATTCCAGGGTGCACCTATGCAAGACCTCAAGTGGCCTCCATCGGTTTGACTGAGCAGGCTTGCCGGGAGCAGGGGTTAGAAGTGAACATCGGGCGCTTCCCCTTTGTTGGTAATGGTAAAGCCATCGCACTCGGTGATACAGAAGGTTTGATTAAAACCATTTTCGACAAGAAAACCGGTGAGCTGCTAGGCGCGCATATGATTGGTGCTGAGGTCACAGAATTGATCCAAGGCTACACAATTGGTAAAACCTTGGAGACGACTGAAGCAGAGTTAATGCACACTGTATTCCCACATCCTACTCTTTCAGAAATGATGCATGAGTCTGTGCTTGACGCATACGGTCGTGCTATTCATTTCTAGAACACATCACTGAGGTAATTTCATGGATCAAACCGTCGACAAGGCAGAGCCTAAGTTGCGCCACCCTGAAAAGCGGAACCGTCCAGACAGCCCTATTACACGGAAGCCCAAATGGATTCGCGTGAAGGCGCCGACGTCACCTGTCTATTTCGAAACACGCGAAATAATGAGGAAAAACAACCTCGTAACAGTGTGCGAAGAAGCGGCCTGTCCCAATATCGGTGAATGCTGGTCAAAGCGCCATGCCACTATGATGATCATGGGAGAGACCTGTACCAGGGCTTGTACGTTCTGTAACGTAGCGACAGGAAAGCCGCTAGCCCTTGATCCCTTTGAGCCCTTTAACGTCGCTAAAGCGGTGAAAACAATGGGTTTAAAGCATGTCGTTGTTACGTCGGTAGACCGGGATGACTTGGATGATGGCGGCGCTCAACATATTGCGGACACGATCACGGCGATCCGTGATGCGTCCCCGGAAACCACTATCGAGGTACTGACACCGGATTTCTTAAAGAAAGGTGAAGCCTACAAAATAGTCGTCGAGGCCAAGCCAGACGTCTTTAATCACAACCTTGAAACGGTGCCTCGGCTCTATAGTGAAGTACGCCCTGGCGCACGATACTTTAACTCTCTCAGATTACTGGATGATGTTAAGTCCGAAGACCCACAATCATTTACAAAGTCGGGCATTATGGTTGGATTGGGTGAAAGTAAGGAAGAGGTCTTTCAAGTCATGGACGATCTGCGCTCTGCCAACGTTGATTTCCTGACGATCGGACAATATCTACAACCAACACCAAAGCACCATAGAATTGACCGTTTCGTGACACCGGATGAGTTCGAGGAATACAAAAAGATGGCGTACGGGAAGGGCTTCTTACTCGTATCTTCATCGCCTTTAACCCGATCTTCATATCATGCTGATGAAGATTTCGCGCAACTAAAACAAGCACGGTCACAACAGGGTCAGTAGGATTTTAGTAATATGAAACAATGGCTTATCTCATTTTCACGTAACATCGGCAAAAGTCCGGGGTATCAAGCAGTTTCTTTTTGTCGGATGAGGTTTGGTAAGTGTGGGATATTGGGTGCGCCGGGATGTGATAGTCGGTCTCCAAGATAGTCCCAGAAATTAATTCCCAGCTTGGCGCA
>CAJQQZ010000182.1 GCA_905480575.1 uncultured Alphaproteobacteria bacterium
AAAGATGTTGCGGAAGAACGCCATTTGAGACAATGATAGAGGGCAAAGAAATCTGGAAGGCCAAGTTCATAAACTGAATTTGATCCGACAGACACCGCATCAAAATCCGGAAACTGTCAGATCAGGTCTGAACTTCTACACTTTAGTCCCAACATATATTTCTCCAACAGAGCCCATCTTCTTCTTTATGTTGTAAATCATTATACAGCATACAAGTGTTCAAATGTATTTTGTCATCCAATCACAGCACTAACCAATCAATACAATTAGCTGCAGCGACCCGGAGGACATGTTTGAGGAATGTACCCGAGGTCCTTGATGCCGTTTTTGGGGTACCTGCAAACGTGGTGGAGAGGCAGGCTTCGCAAGCGAACCAGATGCAGCCATCCACCGACCCAAAGATCTGCATGACAGAACAAATTTGGATGAGCTAAGAGATAGCTTTAGTTGTATCGATTGAAATGAACGGCCTAAAAATCTGGTGTTCTACTTGACAGTAAATCAAAGTGACACAGCTCTATTAGAAAAGACTAAAGTCAGCGAGCATTTCGAATTCTCATAAAGATTGTGGAAAGGATATTCTGATGATTGAACACCATTACAAAAAAATTTTTAGTTTAGCACTTGCGGCTGCTTTGTATCTTCCATTAAACGTCGCCAATGCTGGCTTTGTAGACACCGGATTGATTGACGATTGGACCGGAAGAGATACCCTATGTAGCAAGGGCGCAAAAGTTTTCGATGGTTTTTGTGACACGAACGCGGTCAAACCTAACAGCGTCGCGGTATGTTGGGATAACATCACAACATTTAACAAATTCGGACAACCCAGAAACCTTCCCAACAACGAATCTCGTCGCTGTAAAGAAGGAATAGAACAATGGTGCGTCTACAAAAGCATCCAGCTTTCTATTGTACCCGACCCAAATAACCCGAATTCAAGAGGCCAGATTTTCTCTGTCGCCCGAGATGGTGCTAATCCAGGAAAAATCTATGTCTGCAAACCATAAGGCCAGGCACCTGTGAATTGAAGAGCTCCTTTTGGGTGTGTTAGTTCAAAAAGCCTCACGGCATCTCACCCCAACCGTTTGGCCATCTTCTTCGCAACCTTGATACCGTTCTTATGCGCTCCGGCGACTGTGGCCCATTCGGACTTAGAACAGACCTCACCAGCGAACCAAATGCGGTTGCCAACAGATTGGCGCAGCACTTTGCGCAGAGGGAAAGCACCAGGTTCCGCCGAAGCGTAGGAGCCGTGGGTCAGTGGATTTTGCCCCCAATTGGTGTAGCGGCCTTTCATGAATGCTCTATCGACCACGGAACCGAAGATCTTGCGCAACTCCGACAGGCCGAAGTCAACCGCGGCGGCTTCTCCTGCTCTCTCCAGCTCCTTTGCGAATTCCCCACCAACATCACCAAAGGACAGATTGGTGCCAGAGATATTGGTCAACATCCCCATGCCACGTGGGGCCACCGCACCATGAGAGTCTATTTGATAAAACAGGTGCTCGTCCTTCCCTGTTTCGAAGAAATTCTCGCTGAACTGCAACGCGATGTGGTTGTAGACGCCCATTGATATGGCGTTAAAGGATTCTTGTTTCTTGGCCTTCAAAGCCGGAAGAAATTCAATATCCCCGCTGGCCAGCACGCCCGTTGATACAGTCACGAGGCAAGCTTTGGCTCTCAGGCCGCCTTGATTGGTCTCGACGCTCACGCCTTTTCCGCTCCAATCAATTCGAGACACTTTGGTGTTGAGAGCAACGGGGGTGTTCCTGCCATGGTGGGCGACCAGCGTGCCGTAGCCCTGCTCACAGAACCAGTCCTGACCGCCCTCTCCGCTGTACCAGTCGGCACAAGAAAAGCGGTCAAACTCCTTTGCCATCTCCCATGGGCCTATGGCCATATGAGCTGTGTCGTGCCAATCGCCCAGATCGGGCATGACCTCTGCTGGGCTAATGTCTTTACCGCGAGCACCAGCCTTGGCGATCACAGCCTGGGCCTTGTTGTAGGCGCGTTCATAGGCGCGGTATTCAGCGCTCGTGGCCTCGCGGTCACCCACAAAGAGGCTTTCATCGTCGGGGGCTGGGTAAATGTCGAAGCCATTCTTCTTGCCATAAGAGACAAAGGGGTTGTTGCGACCCGAGTGGAGCCAATGTCCACCAACATCATAAGGCACCCCAAAGGTTTTAGTGTCCGTGAAGGCCCTACCACCGATCCTGTTCGCCGCCTCCAACACCGTCACCGAATAGCCGC
This sequence comes from uncultured Alphaproteobacteria bacterium, assembly GCA_905480575.1. Classification (GTDB taxonomy): domain Bacteria; phylum Pseudomonadota; class Alphaproteobacteria; order UBA7985; family CAJQQZ01; genus CAJQQZ01. The sequence goes on from CAJQQZ010000182.1 coordinate 2,254, forward strand.
GACGCAGAAGTTCTTTGGCTGCAGCCAGCCCCGACGCGCCCGCACCGACAACGATTACATCAGGTTCCGAGGCTAAAACAGACCGTGGCATGACACCAGCCATGGCCACTGCACCGGTGCCAAAAAGAAACTTTCTCCGTTCCATTAGTCCACTTCCTCTCATTGTTTCACATTCAGGTTACTATTGTTTCGTTCTAGTTAACAGTTGTTGCTAAAGCAGGGGCTTCTGGCTTCCCTTAAATCAGCTAAACTCTAGGAAGTTAACATAGGAAAGAGAATGCTGGAGCAAATTCAAGGCCTTCACCATGTAACTTCGATCGCCAGCGACCCACAAAGGAACAACGATTTCTTTACTAAAACGCTGGGCCTGAGACGCGTCAAGAAAACTGTCAACTTTGACAGACCAGATGTCTATCACCTTTATTACGGCAACGGAGATGGCGATCCTGGTTCGGTGATGACCTATTTCCCCTTTCCAGGACGACTACCAGGCAGCCCAGGCACAGGAGAAGTCGGATGTACCGCTTTTGCCATACCCGAGGGATCGCTTGGCTATTGGGAACAACGTTTGGTCGACTTTGGTGTTCGTACGCCAAAAAAATACGCCCTCTTTGGGGAAAAGAGATTGGCTTTCCAGGGGCCGGACGGTGACTTCTTTGCTTTGATCGAAGTCGAAGACGACCCCAGAAAACCTTGGACGGGCAACAGCGTGCCCTCCCTTGCTGCGATCAGAGGCTTCCATTCCGTTTGCATGCGCATCGCCAAGCAGCGCGCCATGATAGAGCTGCTGAAATTCATGGGCTATCACCGGATTAACAAAGAGGGTCAAGTTCAGCGCTTCGCCCTGAAGGCTGGTAATCGCGCGAGCTTCATTGACCTGGAAATCCTCCCCTCGGCCCCTGTCGCGGTACAAGGTGCGGGATCGGTGCACCACGTCGCCTTTTCCGTCAAGAACCAACGCGCGCAACAGGAGGTGCGCTCAGCCCTGTTAGAGATGGGTCACGAGGTAACCTCCATCCGCGATCGAGATTATTTCAAAGCGATCTACTTCCGAAGTCCAGGCGGTATCCTATTTGAAGTCGCCACCGACACCCCCGGCTTTACCTGCGACGAGGACCAAGACCATCTGGGCCTGGCGCTGAAATTGCCCAAACAACACGAACACCTCCGCCCTCTGTTGGAACAAGAGCTGCAACCGATTGTTGATTAGGGGAATTTGTTGGAGATTTCGTTCACAAGCCAGGAGATCCTGGATATCCTCTTTAAGGATTCCAGGATGACGTTACTTTAGACGAGAATAGCGTCGCAAGATAACACAGCAGTAACCTAGCACATCATCCTCGGCTTGTTCGTGAATCGCCTCATTCAAAGACAGCCACAGGGTCACCAAGGCTTTCATAATCGGGCTCTACGCCAAGTCCGGGTGTGTCGTGGCAGTACATCCGACCGTCTGATGTTGGCGGTGCGGGTGTTCCGCTCCGTTCCATGTTATACGAATGCAAGTCCGTCGTGTTGAACAGGAGTTCCGCCGGTGTGGAAGCTGCAAAATGTGAGACAGCCGCCGATACGATCTCGCCGCCCATCATGCATTCTGTGACGACTTTTATCCCGTGGTCGACAAAGTAATCGCGTATTCTGCGCGCCTTTGTCAGTCCACCAATGCGTGCCATCTTTACACAAGCCACATCCGCTATCATATCTTGTGTCAAACGCTCCGCCATAGCTTGGTCCGTCACGAGTTCATCGAGCTTCATTGACAGGTTCGTGCGTGACCGTACATGCAAACATTCCTCATATGTCAGACAAGGTTGTTCGATCATGACATCAAGATCTTCGACCGCCCGCACCACTTTCAATGCGTCATGCAAGGTCCACCGACAGTTAGCATCGGCATAAACAATTTCGCCAGGCTGGGCGATCCCTGCCGCAAAGCGAATGAGCTCAATATCCTTTTCAGGCTCAATGCCAACCCTCAGCTTAAAGTATTTGTAGCCCGCTGCCCTGTACTGTTCCATCTCAGCACCTATCTTGTCGTGCTCCTGCTCCATGACACAACGATAGAGCGGCGCACCATCACACAGCTTACCCCCCAACAGCATGTAAACAGGCACGCCTGTGCTTTTCCCGAGAATGTCCCAACAGGCCATGTCCACAGTGCTCTTGGCGTAGGGGTGACCTTCAATTGCCGCATCCATAATACGCTCGATTTTGTGAAGTTCACGGGGGTCTGTGCCCAACAAAGCTGCTGCGAGACCGGGCATTGCAGGCAGTGCACCAAGATTGCTCGCACCCCAAGGACAGGACTCGCCACATCCACTGATACCAGCGTCGGTGTCAACCACCACAACTGTGGTGTTGAAGGTGTCAAAAGATCTCGTGCGCTCTTCAGTGCGATCCCCAACAGCCAGTCCGCCGCCAACGTAGGGTAAGCCCTTCTGGAAAACGCTTATTTTTGTGATCTTCATAGTTTTCTTCTCCCGAGAAACGGACCATGACCCGATGGATCAATTGCGACGTCTGTACTCTACAAGCTAAAGCCAACTTTAGGTCAAGGCATAATTTTGGACTAAATGCGAGAGATGAGCCAAGGGAAAGATCTACCGCAACAGTGCCTTTACAACACAGCGCTAAATCTTCTGCCGAATTCCTCTAGCGCTCTGTTTTTCACGTTATCCTGACGGCTTGCAGGACTTGAGAGTGCGAGCGAGCGCGAAAGCTCGCGAACAACGAAAATCAGGATCCTGTTTCAATTGGAGGCAATGCATGTGTTTACCGACCACCCTCTGCATTAGACAGATCCTTCAGTCGTTTCACGCCTTCTAGGAATAGGTGTTTCAGGGGCAGGAATTGTGTTTCGCCAAGACGCAGTCCTGGCAAGCTTTTGCGCTCGGCCATTGACTATTTCGGTGAACTGAACCATTTCCTTGTGCAGTCTGATTAAGAGGAAACCTGCAGGAAATCCCAATGTACGAAATCGTCGCCCGCCCGCAAACTCGCTCGCTCCGTGTTACTTGGGCTTTGGAGGAGCTGGAGCAAGATTACGATTACACCGTCACGACCCCGCACAGTGATGTGATGAATGCCGCCAATCCATCGGGTAAAGTCCCCGCTCTACGCCACGGTGACATCTGCGTACAGGACACCGCCGCGATCATCACTTACCTGGGTGACCAACACCCTGAAAAAGGACTGACCTTCCCTTCTGGCACACCTGAGCGTGGCCGCATGGACAGCCTGATGTACTTTGCGCAGACTGATCTTGAATCGCCGCTTTGGTTCTTCACGCGCACGGCCTGGCTGCTACCAGACGACAAGAAGGTGCCAGAAGCCAATGACCTTTGCCGCGAAGACTTTGCCAAGGCGATCATGGCGCTGGAAAAGCACCTGGGCGACGGCGAGTATGTGATGGGTGACCAGTTCACCGCCCCTGACATTCTCTTCGGTCATATCTACCGCTGGTCAAAGAACGTGCAGTTCGAGATCCCTTCTGAGAAGGTTAAGGCCTACATGGAGCGCTGTATCACCCGCCCAGCGCTTGGTCGCGCACTCAAAAAAGAGAAGGCTGTGGCTGAGGGCTAACCGGGGTAGTGGTTCCGAAGTCCTCTCTCTTCCCCAGCGTTCTGCTGTTCTCCTTTGCGTGTCTGTGGGGTCTCTACTGGCTGCCGGCTCGCCACGTTGAAGAGGCTGGTCTCACGGGCATGTGGGCACTGGTTGGGATCAACGTCATTCCTTTGATTGTGCTCAGCCCGCTCATCCTGTGGCGGTGGCGGGTTTGGCGGGAGAATTTCTGGCTGGTCTGCTGGATCGGGCTGCTAACCGGTCTCGGTATGATGCTCTATGCGACGGGTCTGGTGTTCTCCTCGATCATGCGCGCGACCTTGATCTTCTACCTGACGCCCATGTGGGCAACGATCTTCTCGCGCTTTATGTTGCACGAGGTCATCGATTGGCGGCGTTGGGTAGCCATCAGTTTGGGCCTGGTCGGCGCAGGCATCCTGCTGTCCAATGGCAACAACACCAGCCTACCACTCAACTTCGGTGATCTGGCTGCCGTCTTTGCGGGGATCAGCTGGGGTTTGGGCACCGTCGTCATCCGCCGTTCCAGCCATATCCACCCGCTCGAGACCACGACGTCACAATATGTCTTTGGGACGCTCACAGCCTTCGTCGGACTGCTCATCGTGTTGGCGTTGACTGGGCAGTCGCTTTCCATCCCTGCGCTCGATGTTTGGGTCGCCGCGACGCCGCCGATCTTCCTGTTCTATGTTTGCCTCATTGTGCCAGGTCTATTTGGCATCTTCTGGGCAACCAAATATCTGTCCCCTGGACGTGGAGGCATCCTCATGATGTCCGAAGTTTTGGTCGCGGCGATCTCTGCACCGCTGATCGCTGGTGAATACTTGAGCCTCGTTGACTGGTTTGCAGCGTCGCTGATCATTGCAGCCGCCGTTCTAGAAGTATCCAGCCCGACGGTTGCGCTGGAGATTGCATGAGCGCCTACGCGAAACCAGATATCAAGAAGCTCTCACCCGCATTGGGTGCTGAGATCCTGGGCAAAGACATCAAGCAGCTGCTAGCAACCGTGCCTTTGAGCCTCCTTCGGGAACAGTTTAACGACTATTTGAAAGCCCATCAGGTTCTCTTCTTTAGGAACCAAGACCTGGCACCTGATGATTTGGTGAAATTCGCTGAGCTTTACGGCCCTGTCGGCGAATACCCTTTCGCTAAAGGCCTCAGTCAGAACCCCAAGGTCATTCCCATCATCAAGGAGCCTCACCAGACCTCTAACTTCGGCGGCATCTGGCACACGGACTCAACTTATTTGGCCAAGCCATCAATGGGCTCCGTGTTGTACGCAGTAGAGGTGCCAGAGACCGGCGGCGACACCATGTGGGCCAATGCCTATATGGCCTATGATTATTTGTCGGATGGTTTGAAATCAGCACTGGAGAACTTGCGCGTTGTTTGCTCGGCCAACAAGAACAAAGCCAAACTGCGGGCTGACCACTTAAAAGACGGTTCCATGAAGGGTGAGAACACAGCTGAGATGGACATCAAACAAGCAACCCACCCCATCATCCGTACACACCCATTAACCGGCCGCAAAGCGCTTTATCTTAGCAAAGCTCACGTCACACATTTCGAAGGCTGGACTGAAGCAGAGAGTGCGCCTTTGTTGGATCACCTCTACGCGCATCAGATCAAAGAAGAGTTCACCTGCCGCTTCCAATGGACCGCTGGCACACTGGCGATTTGGGACAACCGCTGTACGGTACATTACCCACTCAACGACTACCACGGTCACCGCCGCGAGATGTGGCGCGTCACTGTTGATGGCGATGTGCCGGTTTAGAACGCTGTTGCGGGTTTCTGTGATTCTTTGATTTCTCCCAAAGAAGACCGAAATTGCCCCCTACCACTTCCCCGCACTTGTTGCGGGGCCTACTTTTCCACTCGCGTAATGGCACCAATAAAGGCCGCTGCTAAATCGCACCTACTCTTCCGACACCCCTCTCAAAGGACAAGTGGGCCCCGTCCTTCGACGGGGAAGTAAGAGCAGCGGCATCTTCGCGCAAGTTACTCCTTCCCAACCAAAGGAAGTCAAAATCAAGAATCCCTTCCCCGCACTTGTTGCGGGGGCTACTTTTCCACACGCGTAATGGCACCAATAAAGGCCGCTGCAAAATCGAGGCTATACTTCCGACGCCCCTCTCGCCTGACAAATAGACACTGTCTTTCGACGGGGAAGTAAGTGGGGTTTCCTCAACTAACGACAAATCTCTTCGTAAAGATCTTCCCAGTGAGGGTTATCTTGTTCGATAAGATTGTATTTCCACTCCCGTTTCCACTTCTTGATCAAGCCTTCACGTCGCAAGGCCTGGCCTCTATCTCCCTGTTCTTCAAACCAGACCAAACGAGTCAAATCATGGTCTCGCGTAAATCCCTCAACAGCCTTTATGCGGTGTTCATAAATGCGGCGAACAAGGTCGCTCGTCATTCCAACATAAAAAGTGCCTCGTTCCTGGTTTGTAAGGAGATAGACCCAATGTGTTTTCATTTGGCGCTTCCGTTAGTTTTTCCTTTTCCAAACCTGCATAAATCCAAGGCCTAAACTCAAACTCCACTTCCCCGCACTTGTTGCGGGGCCTACTTCTCCACACGCGTAATGGCACCACTAAAGGCCGCTGCTAAATCACCCCCACTCTTCCGACATCCGTCTCACGTGACAAGTAGACACCGTCATTCGACGGGGAAGAATGAGCAGAGAAACCTACTCTAAAACCCCCAGAGGTTCTTTTTCCGCTTGGGTCTTTCGATTTCTCTGTGCTTGAATTCAGGCTTAAGCTCGATACCGTTGTCGACACAAATTCGTTTCTTCTCAGCGGTCATCACGGCATTTGTGGTTTTGGCCATCAGGAGCAATACACTGGCGGCTAGTTCTTCATCACTGGATGTGGTTTTAACCTTACCCTTTGATAAATAGGCCGCTGCGTTTTGTGATTCCATTTCGCCTAACCAAAGCTGAACACAGTCCATCTGCTTGACACTGCCGACATAGGCCTGCAGCCTTTGGCCACTGGTAATACGGCCCTGCTTGTAGCCGCCGTCCGTGATCCATTTGTTGAGCGGATCAGCAATCATAGCATCCAGTTCTGCTTTCTTACGTGCCATGCATTGCTCTTTGGTCTCGGCACACTTCGCCTTTTTAGGCGCAATACCGCTGGGGCCACCGCAGGCTGTCAAAACCAGAGCCAGGGCTCCACAAGAGATCAAGAGAAGGAGATTTTTCATTGCGCTATCCAAACCTAAAGATGATGCCTTCTACTAGCCTATCCACCGTCTATTTCTAGCGAGCTGTGGAGTCTTGGTGGGAATTTTGGCCCAACCGAGAGCAGGAATAACCGAAAGAATGTTAAATTACCTAATTGGTATTTATTTTCTTGCATTTATATACCTTTTTGGTAATATTTGTTTATCGAAGATTCGCCACTAGCCCGAGCGGTGCTACCGGCGGCAAAAGCGAAACTTTGATAACAGCCTCCTGTTGCGGGCTCTGAGTGGTTTTCCCTGCCACTCAGAGCTTGGCCACCCGGAAACCCGCCCAACCTGGGCCACCTATCTTATCGTTTTCGGGCGAAGTTGTTTGACATCTGCCTCAGTTCTTCTGAACGGCAGCGACTTGGTTCACGGCGTTTCCTCCCTTTACCGTGACCCAGCTCCTTGAAACTTACTCCCGGCTTCGGCTGGGAGTTTTTTTCTTCAAGTAAATGGTAGGAAAGATAGACGAAGGATGGCGAGAGCCTGAGCTCTACAGCTGCCTAGCGCGCGCAAAGGCGCCGTCACCAAAGTGGGACCAGGTTCCTTGCAGGTTCTTAAAACGCAGCATCTCGTCATAGACAATCCGTGACGCCTTTTCTTTGTGGGCGATCTCCGGCAACAGCTCATCCGTGCGGCGGCGAAGCGCGATCAGCAAGCGATCCGGAAAAGGTCGTAGGTCAACACGGTGGGCAGTGAGCAAAGTCTCCATCGCATAGCCATTGCTTACGGAGAATTCGTTCAAGAGACGGTAGTTTGATGCCATCGCCAGGCGAGAAATGATCCGCCTGTCTTCCGCCGTTAGAGCCTCCCATTCCTGCAGGTTGAACATGCAATCCAGCAAAGTACCAGGTTCGTGCCAACCAGGGTAATAGTAATGCTTGGCGAGTTTATAGAAACCAGCCGCTAGGTCGGCCGCAGGGCCAATCCATTCGGTTCCATCCAACAGCCCAGCGCTCATATTCTTTTGCACTTCGCTACCTGGCAAATTCTCAATTTTGCTGCCAAAGGATTTTAGTATCTCACCACCCAAACCAGGCATACGAAAGCGAAGGCCATCCAGGTCTTCTTTTGTTTCAATGGTTTTGTTGAACCACCCACCCATTTGGTTCCCAGTGTTACCAAGCGGTAGAAATTTCACGTCGAGCTCGTTGTAGATCCGGTCTGTCAGTTTGAGGCCATCAGCGTGATAGAGCCAAGCATTCAGCTCCATCCCCGTCATGCCAAAAGGTTGCGCAGCCAGGAACCGCAAGGCCGGTACTCTGGCCTCCCAGTAATAAGGAGCACCGAAACCCATCTGCGCTTCGCCTTTGGACACGGCATCCAGAACTTTGAACGGTGCCACGAGCTGTCCCGCATCATAGATCCGGAAGATCAAACGCTCATCGGTTGCCGCACTTACCGCGCTGCAAAAATCCCGCAGCGCACGCCCCAATAAGCCGGTCTTGCCAAAGGCCGATGCCACCGTCCATTCTTTGCGATTTTGCGAAATAGCGGGCGTTGCTAAACCAGCGGTAACAGCAGCGGCCGAGAGCCCCGCTCCCCGAATAAACCCACGCCTGCTTTTTGGATCTTTGCTCATATCTGGTTAATCAGCGCAACCGACACAGATCGGCACCGAAGGATCGGCATCCAGGCGGCGTGGCTCAATCTTGTCACCGCATTGCACACAATAACCGTACTCATCATCGTCAAGACGCGCTAAAGCCAAATCGAGTTTCTTGAGTTCCAGCTCGCGCCGGCGCAAGGTTTCTTTGGCCATCGCCTGTTGTTGAAGTGCATCCATGCGAGACAAACGCCCGACCCGGGTTTGATCCAGCTCTACGGGATCGGAATCGCCGCTGCTGTCTTCCAACACCTGATTGACCTCGGCCTTACGCGCGTTTAAAACGCGTCGGGCCTCATCCACGTTGTCGCTCCAATGGGTCATGGTTTCCAGGACGTTGCTAAAGTTGTAGCTTATTGTCCTCCTCCACAGCATAGAGGTCAAGAGCGAAGCGGAGAAACTCTAGCGCGGGCTGTTAAGACCAAAGCCACGGCGTTTGAAAACGCGACCATCCTTGACCGCTTCACGGTAAATGATGAAGAGACCGGCACCGACGATCAAAGCCAGCCCCAGCCAAGTGTGGTATCCTGGCAGCATGCCGAAGAAGACGAAGCCCCAGAGAACCGACCAAGGCATATAGCTATACTCGAACGGTGTCACTACCGATGTATCCGCCAAGCGGTAGGCCTGTGTCAGAGCAAAGAAGCCAACGCCTGAAATCAAGCCCAAGCAGGCGAGAAGGAACCAATCTTGACCTGCCGGCATGATCCAGCCTCGGTAGAGGAACTGGAGCGATGGGTGGACAGATTGAGTTTCCTGGCCTGAAAAGATCAACCCCAAGAGGCCACCGCAGATAATGAAAACAATGAGCGTAAAGAGCGTCATGGAAGCGCCAGTGGTACTTCGCCCCAGTTTTCTTGTGCAAACAATGGAAGCAGCATAGGTTACTGCCGCTGCGACTGCTAACAAAGCCGCGGGCTCAAACAGCCCGCTGCCAGGCCTGACGATAATCAAAACACCAACCAAGCCTAGAACCACAGCCGCCCAACGATACCAACCAACCTTTTCGTTCAAAAACAGTGTGGCAAAGATAATAACGAACAGAGGCGTAGAGAAGGTAATCGCTGCTGTTTCCGCCAACCCCATGACAGCAAGCGCCATATAGTAGACAGTATAGGAAGTGAAACCCATCAGCGCACGGGTCAATTGCAACCCAAAGGAGCCGATTTTCGTCGACCTCCAACCGCCGTCAAAATGAATGATAATCAACACTACTGGCAAAGCGAACAGACCACGCAAAAAGACGATCTCATGAACCGCATAACCACCGCTTAGCGTCTTGATAATGACGTCCTGTATGGGGAAAAGCGTCGTGCCAAGCAGCAAAAACATGATACCAGCAAAGGGGCGGTTGTCTTTTTCTTCTTCCGGCTTAACCGCCTGATTTTTATCAGACATTGCTGTCCCCCTTAACTCAGATCCTATTTCTCTCTTTGATCGGATTTTAAGACGCTTTCTCTCTTTTCCGCGACTGCTCGCAAGTCGTTTTTGATCTCGATTATGACGAAGGCGACCAGTGTGTCGGAAATTGAAAAGATCTATCGTAGTAGGCGCTGCACCGGCTCCCTGAACTCCAGTTCCCAGCTGTTTTTAACGCCTGCCCCTAGAAAACCTTACCCCCCGTTCCTAGACAACCTCAACCCCCTGTTCCTAGAAGGAGCGCTAGCGACTGAAGGACCTGTTGGATGACGAACTCCGCCCTCCCAAGGCGGCACCGCACAAATGGCCAAAAGACCCTTCGTCGCTTTGCTCCTCTAGGGATAGGTGTTTTGGGGGGTAGGCATACTGGCACGCGCTATCACTTGGCTAAGAAAGTATTCTGTGGTTAAGGATTAACTGCGATATGCTTGAAAACACCAGGGCTCCCAAAAATGAACAACCGCGTTATCCCGCATGACCCAACTTGGGCGTCTCAGTTCGAGGATGAACGCCAAAAAATCGCAGCAGTGTTCGGCGGCGTCGCAGTCGCGATCCATCATATGGGTAGCACTTCCATTCCCGGCATCCTCGCAAAGCCGATCATCGATATCTTGGTCGAAGCTCGCGATTTGGAGGAGATCGACAACCTCTCTCACGGAATGACCAAACTCGGGTATGAAGTTATGGGAGAGTTTGGTATCGAGAACCGCCGCTACTTTAGAAAGACCAAAGCCGACGGTACCCGAACCCACCACGTTCATACATTCCTGCTGGGCTCACCCGAAGCTGAACGGCATCTGGCGTTTCGGAATTTTCTCCGCTTCAACAAGGCAGAGGCCCAAGAATACTCTGGCCTGAAGGCTCGGCTAACGAAAGGCGACGGTGTGACGTGGGATAGCTATCTCGATGGCAAAGATCCGTTCATCAAAGCCATCGAACGCGAAGCAGTTGCCTGGCAAAGGGAACAAACCCGCGTGTAACCCTCCAAAACTTGGATCATCGATTCAGTCAGGCTGCAACCCTTCCTTTGAGAGCCGGTAGTCGAGGAACAGCCGTGGGAAGGCGCTCAGATTTTCGCCCTTCAGTTTTTCAAGGGACCTCTTTCCGGTTCTGCGGTCAAGAATGCCCAGGATTTGCACGATTGGGCTTTCATGCTTGACCATTTCAGTTGCCGTCATCGACAAGGACTCAAACATACAGATATGGAGATCGAAGCGCGAAAACTCGCCGCGTTCCACCAGATTTCCCGCTTCCCGTTCGTTGTCGGCAACTCTTTCATGGGTGGCGTACCGCAATTTGTTGTCTGGGGTCGTCTCATTATAGAACCGACCACAGAAGCGGCCAGAATCCATTGTTGAGAAGTTGGCGACTTCCTCACCGTCCAGAGTTATCCAGCCCCGCCCCGTGCTAGAGTTCGGCTTTCTGTAAGCCGTTGTAAAGAACTGGACGCGCCCTTTGATCGTGGGCGCTAAATTGTCCTCTACGCGCTTCTTGAGTTGGCTCCATTTCATGCCTCAACCTTACCGTGGCAGGAGGACCAGCGCAACAAGTGCAAGAAACCGGCGAGGACACCCTTTACAGCAGCGCACTGGACCCGCCCTCAAAAAGGCAATAGGGATAAAACACCGCCTCACGGAGCCACGCACTTGTTAAGAGATCCACTAAGATGAACCGAGATCGATCCTATTTCTTACTGCTCAACATCGGCCATTTTCTCGATCATCTTTTCATGCTGATCTTCGCAACTGTCGCTGCTTTGGCCCTCTACCGCGAATGGGGCATCACGTATTCAGAGCTGCTGGCCTATGCCACGCCTGGCTTCTTCGCCTTTGGTCTCTTCTCCCTGCCCGCTGGATGGCTTGCAGATAAGTGGAGCCGCGACGGCATGATGACTGTTTTCTTTATTGGCATTGGGACCGCTTCCATTTGCACAAGCTTCGCCAGCAGTCCTTTGCAAATCGGCCTCGGCCTCTTTGCCATCGGTGTCTTTGGCGCTATTTATCACCCGGTTGGCCTGGCGATTGTCACGATGAAGTGGAAGAACACCGGCATGCGCATTGCCATGAACGGGGTCTGGGGCAACCTGGGGGTGGCGAGCGCAGCACTGCTCACCGGTTACATGATCGACAATGGCGGCTGGCGTTTGGCCTTCGTTTTGCCGGGCATCTTCTCTATTTTGCTGGGCTTTGCCTACATGGCCTTGCGGTGGGACGGTATTCGCGCGGAACAGTCGGTTAAGTCGACCGCTCCAGCCGCCCCCATGAGCGCCTCTTACAAAACGGTGTTAATCCGTGTTTCTGCCATTGTGTTCCTAACCACAGCGGTCTCTTCGATTATCTTCCAGTCCACGACCTTCGCCCTGCCCAAGATGTTCGATGAGCGCTTACAGGGACTGGCTATGGATCTATCCAACTGGGTCAACGGCATAGCCCTATCAGAAGGCAACGATGTCGCGACAATCGTCGGTGGCCTTGCTTTCTTCGTTTTCGCTGTTGCATCCATAGCTCAGCTGGTGGTCGGCAGTCTGCTTGATCGATTTGGCCCTCGTAAAGTCTTTATGATTGTCGCATCCATGCAGTTGGTTTTCTTTGGTCTTATGCCGGGATTGACGGACACTGTCGCCTTCCTGGTGGCTCTCGGCTTCATGCTGGGGGCATTTGGCCAAATCCCCATCAACGACTTCATGATCGGCAAGATGGCCAGTGGCCCCGCCCGTGCCCGCATCTATGGCATCCGCTATGTGGTCGCCTTTACAGTCTTGGCAGCAACCCTACCGCTCATCGCTTTCGTTTATGCTCGCTGGGGCTTTGATACCTTGTTCTTGATCCTGGCCGGTGCCGCTGCCGTCATCTTAATCGCGGTTGCGACTTTGCCAGCAAAACTGCCAACGGTTCCGGAATAGAATGCCAGGTAGAAGAGTGCTTTCGGTGTTGCCTGAAAGCTTTGCCCATTTACCGATACATCAACTGGGCCCAATTTTTGTAGTTTCGTTGCCACTGCCGTAAAAGTGTCAGATTGTTGCTGCAGGCTGATTTTCGGATGATGGGATATTGCTACCCCTGTCAGAAATCCAAATTGCCCGTCAGTCAGAAAGCCAAGCCCAGTGTCAGAGTCAAAGGTATATCCGGTAACATCCGTTTAACTTCGATTACTCTGCGCATCATGCAGGGCTGTCGCCCACATCCAACCAGAGTAAGTCTGCACGTTGAAATCACGAGGCCCAAAATGCACGATCGTTAGATCAGTGAAATCGACTTCCGCGCTGACGCGAGATTGATCAACGCTAAAAATGGCGGGGCCCTGCTCGTGATGATTAAGCCTAAGCAGCAGGGAGAACCGCCTGTACGCCCGACAATCAAGCTGTGCTGTCCTCTAGGACAGTTGCGTTCTCAGTAGAATGCGGATTGAGAGTGATGGTCGCAGTCTTGGTTGACGCATCGACTTCACTGACTTTGAATCTCTTTCGTGTTTCATTCCTCGCCGCTTGCGGCGTAGAATAGTCGCGCAGGAAATTTAGGAAAATTCCTATTTTCTTCTTGTAGGCGCTGACCGATTCATCACAGGAGTGGAACAATCGATTCCTGAATCAGATTCATTGCCCGCTTTTCATCGATTGAACAGGGTTCGAACTTGTGAGAAGGATCTCTGTACGACTGTTCAACCCTCGTCAAAGCAACCGAGTCAAACATGCGTTTAGAAGAATTACAGACGGCAGCCGAACAATGGATAGATGAAAACCAGCCCCGTTGGTCAGCCTGGTGTGCTCAAATTTTTGATCTTGCAGAGACCTCATGGCGTGAATATCGATCATCTGCTTTCTATGTCGACCTGCTGAAACAAGAAGGCTTCGAGGTCGAAGTCGGCTCCGGTGATATGCCCACCGCTTTTTGCGCCCATTGGTGCAGCGGCGACGGCGGGCCGCTGTTGGGTGGTTATGTTGAGTATGACGCCATCCCCGGCAATTGCCAGGCTCCTGTCCCGCACCAAGAACCAAGAGACGGCTTATCCCGGTTTGCCCCGGGCCATACCGATCCACATTCTGCTTTGGGTGTAGGTTCTCTTATTGGTTTCCTGGCGCTCAAAGCCGTGATGGAGAAAAATGACCTAGCAGGCGGTATCAAGCTCTTTGGCGAACCTGCTGAAAAAGTTTGCGGTTCCAAGCCCTTCCACGCCGCGAAAGGCTATTACGACGAGCTGGACGCCGCTTTCTCTTTCCATCCGGCCTACATGCTACCTTACTCTAACACCTGTCGCTGGAACATTCATTGTGGTGGTAACTACGGCAAGGTTTATACCTTCCTTTGTGACGATCCCAGAGGGTGGAACGAAAGTGCCGCCGCCCCTATTCCGTTGGCACACGCGACCGCCAGGGCGCCTGGTGCCACCGACGCCCTGATGACCATGTACCAGCTCAGCAAAACAACGCGAGATTCCATGCTGCCCCACTCTGGATTCTGGAGCCTGAGTGAGGCCATCCTAATCGGTGGCCAAGCAACGGCCGACAATCTGCCCCCGCACATCTCTCAAATCGCCTATGCTTGCCGTGCGCCCAAGATCGACATGCTAGAGAAAGTATTTGAGGTTCTGGATCGCAACGCTCGTTTGTCTGCTGAAGCGGCCCACTGCCGTGTCGTTGAGACCTGGGTCAGTAAGACCAGACCCGGCCTTGCTAATCTCGCCTTCGCCGAACTCACTTACAAAGCCATCGAGCGGATCGGCGGCCCGGTCATGCCGGAAGAAGCAAAAGACTTCGCACGTAAGGTTCAGCAAAGCCTGGGCATCGATCCCATGGCTGAACCCTTCGTGGATCAGGTCAGTGATACGATTGCGCCCGAAGTGGCGGAAGCCGAGATCCGTCAAATGCTGCCACCCGACTTCAACAACTTCACCAATGATGACTATGTTGAGTATACGTGGCACACGCCAACGGTGCGTTTCTATATAGGCCGCCCCATGCTGAAGGCGCCTGAGGGTGGCCACAGCTATCCCGATTGGGCGATGAATGCATTAGGCGGTTTCTCACCCGCTATCGATCCGATGACAGCAGTCGCCGGTAAGGTCATATCCTCAACAGCACTCGAGTTGCTAACAGACCCAAAGGCATTGGAAAGCATTAGAGCAGAATTCGTTGAAAGAACAGGCGGCGGTGTTCGCGGCACTCAATGGACAGCGCCATTACTCGATGCCAAGGCAATGCCACCAATTGATCTCAGATGGCCGGAGTATGTGTCCACGCCTCGCGGCGACAATCATTGGTGGATTGGAAAACAAGGTGCGGAAATAGAAAGACCGGAAACCTGATCGCTAAACATCAAAGCTTAGCATCCGGCTTCCGGCCTGTCTGTTCAGTATGACGAAATCAATTGACCCAAAAAGATGTTTCGCTGTTTTGGTTCGAATGGAGCTCAAAATCGTCCTGACTGAGATCGTTCATTGTGATTTGCGTCTCCGCAAAGCCACTATCAAAATCTGCAGCTAATTGTTGCTGCAAATCCGTGTCGTTTAGTGTCAGTTCCATGTCCTCGTAAAGCATCGTATTCGTAAAGGTGCATACGATTGGTGTATCAGAACTAGCGTTCGCAAAAGTTGGAACGAGGTAACTCGCCCTCATTGCGCCCGTGGCATCAACCTTGCTTTCGCTCATGACCATCTCCGGTCCGTCACAATGCAAGCCAATGTCGTAGCTGCCGACGTTTGTCTCGTAAGGGATCTGAGAGACTTCGATCATCTCCCCTTCCTTAACCATCAAAGTCAAGCTGTCGTCTTCCTTCCCAACCACATCGCGGTCGTCTGAAAATCCAGGGATTCCCAGACGGAAGAAAGAGTTGCCAAACTCGTTAACAACCTGCAGCGAAGCCCGGTCAGTAAGGATACCGCCGTGCCAATCAAGTTCGATCACCAGAACCTGTTCCTTAGGTTCCGCATTCGTGGTGTCAGCTAATAGCAACGACGCTGAAAGTGTTGCTAGTGTTCCCAAGCCAATACCCATCAGTCTAAAACTGTTCCTCATTATCTCATACTCCTTGAGAGATTTGGAAATAGGTAAATAAAATTATTTTTGTTTACTATGAGATAGTTATCGGGTTTTCCTGCAGTCGCGTCCACGTATAGTTATGCAAGAATCCGAATATCTCAGGCTTTTTTATTACGGTTTTTACCGGCTACTAAAACGCAAAGGAGTCTCCGCAAATTGCTTTTCAAACGGCATTTTGGGCGGTGTTAAATCGGGCGATTCAACCGCAGAAGGTGCAAGTCAAGAGATTCTTTTCAACCAGAATCGCACCCTTTTCGGGCAGTGATTTGGGGGCTCCGTCGTTGCGTTTTGGGAAAATAGATGTGGGGATTTTCATTTCGCAAAGCTTTACGAGAAACAGCCCTCTAGAAACTCCTAAAGCGTTTCTGTTTTAGTTGGAATCGTTTTCTTGTTTCCTTGTGCCTCAAAGTATGATTCTTTCTGTTTGGGAGGATCTATCATGCCAGCACCATTGCCATCTGCGCTTCGGGCGCGTTTTCAGCAATACATTGAAG
>CAJQQZ010000183.1 GCA_905480575.1 uncultured Alphaproteobacteria bacterium
TCGTAGTTTCCTTTGTTTGATGTTTTTGGTTTGCACCTACATCAAAACCGGAAACGGCTGGCTCCTTCAAGAGCCGAACGTAGTCCTTCCAGCTAGCTGGAAGGACTACTATGTCAGATTAAGTCGGAACTAATTCAACTCATTAGACCATGGAGACATTCTATGTTTAAAACTGCTAACGTTGGTTCTGTTGATCGTATCGTCCGAATCATCATTGGCGCGATTTTGGTCGCTCTGCCCTACGTCTACCAATCGTCCATTTGGGATTCAATGGCTGTTCGCTTGATCGTGCCGATCGTCGGTGTTGTGCTGATATTAACGGCGTTGGTTCGCTTTTGCCCGCTTTACAAGATTGTTGGTGCGAGCACCTGTAAAAAGTAAATCGAAGGACCTGAGCTTCATGATGAATTGGTTTAAGAGGTACATCGTCGCTGGCAGCTTTTTGCTACTCCTAAGCTTTCCCAATGCCTCCGCGCAGGAGACGGCGGAAGAAATGATCCAGGACTATCTGGATTTCGCGACCTATGAGGCCGGTATCATCATGCCTGCTCAATTGACGGAGGATGTCTTCCACGACTTCGTTTTCATCGATACGCGCGACGAGGAACAGTTTGAAACTGAGACCATTCCCGGTGCCATCAATATCGAGTGGCGGGAGATCCTGTTGAACAAAGACGAATTGCCAGAGGGCAAAAAACTCGTGCTGTTCTGCAACACTGGCACTCTGTCCGCGCAAGCCATGTTGGCGCTGAGGTTGGTTGGTAATGAAAACGCACTGGCGCTGCAAACGGGGATTAAAGGCTGGCTTGCCGATGCACCTTATAAGCCAGTAAATTAGAAGTTAAGCAGCGTCGCCCTTTGCAAGCCAAGCCTCCGCCGCATCAACCTGATCCATGTCGAAGGCCTCAATCTTCAGGCCTGGGATCATCGCACCTTCGACTTTCGCCGCGGTTTTGATCCAACCGGCATCTGTCAGCACCGCACAACGGTCAAACTTACCGATCAACGAGAAGAGCATGGGCAAGCGGAACAGCTCAACCGCGAGTGCACCAAGGGTCGGCATTGAGAAATCGCTGATACGGTAGAGCATCTGCCCGTTTTTTATGCCGTCGGATTTGTCGTACAGTTCATCCAAGAGCTCGCCCATATCCTCGGCATCAAGAGAACCGCTAAGCTCGAGATCGAGCCGGTCTTGGGATGGTTTAACGACGTGAAACATCGGCATATCTCCTTTGGTTGTACCCTCTCTATCTTATAGTCAGTGGGCTCTGTCTTTGATTTGGGTCAATGAAGCAAACGAATGTCATTGCTTGCCCTAGGGTAGGGGAGGTTATCGGTCTGATCAGCCCGCCGAAATGGTAATGTGCACGATTTCGTTTTGCGTCCCAAGGCGCATGCGTGGCCCCCAGCAACCCGCACCGGAAGAAACATAGAGCCGGGAGCCAAGTTGCTCATAAAGGCCGTAGACCTGCTTGAATTGTAGGCGCACTAGCCAGTTGAAAGGAAACATCTGACCGTTGTGAGTATGGCCCGACAGCATGAGGTCGACGCTGTCGTGGACATGGTTCCAAAGCGATGGCTGGTGCACCATGAAAAGGTTGAAACGTTCTGGATGGATGAGGTCCGCCGCGGCGGCTTTCTTGGTCTCCAGGCTCTGGTTATCACTGATCCCAACGATGTGAAGGTCACGGAAGACTGAGGCTTCATTGTCGAGAAAGACCACCTCATAGTCGCTCAAGCCCGACAAAAGTATTCCGTGATCTTTAACGTAATACTCGTGATTGCCACTGACAAAAAGCACAGGTTGGCTGAGCCCCTTGAGTGGTGTCAGATCGGCCATGTCATAAGATGAGGAATCAATCAGATCCCCCCCGATAAGCAGCAGATCGAAATCCAACGCGTCGATCTTCGAGCGAATTTTCTCCAAGTGACTGCGGGGTTTTGAGCCCAAATGAACATCGCTGATAAAGACCAGTTTAGTGGGTGCGCTGACCTTGGGTGTTTTGATGTCCAGGCTCTTCATTTTGATCACCCGTCCTTTGATCATAGCGACCATAGACAAGAGAGCCAGAAGAATGAGACTAACAACGCCGATCACAACTCCCTGTTCTGGGATCACGGCCCGAACAATTAGCGCGAAACAAGCCACCCAAAAAGCAATGAAGCCAATCCCCATTCCCTGATAAACAAAAACCTTTATCGGCCACCAGGTAGAGTGAGAGCGGAAGTAATAGATAACGACCGCCGCAAAACCCACCGTCACGACCAGCGCCGACCAGTGAAAAACGCCGCCCTCAAACATCAGCGCATAAAGCACATAATAAGGAAAGACGTAGATCAGGTAGGTAGCGAGAACGACAATGCCAGGAAATATGAGTTGGCGGAATGAGGTCATTAAAGTTGGGTGCCTTTTGCTGATCAAGAAGCTGGTTGCTGGATATATTTCAAGCCACTTATAACAGGTTTTCTAAATGCTAGGGAAACACCATTGCCGGGCCGGTCTTGTTCAAGAGATCTCGCCCCTTAAGCTTCACTGTCGATTAAAACAACGCAGGCCCTGTGCGTTCTTTTACTTTGGGCTCTCTTTATCGCTATAGTGCCAAAGACTTTTGATTTGATGTAGCGGAGGTAAGGAAATTGGAACTAGGTTCAACTCTTCTTTGGGGCCTCGGAATCGTCATAGCAGCCATACTGGTTATCTCGAGCGTGAAGAAAACTGCCAAAAACAAAGATCATTCGGCGGATGACTCATCCGTGGCGCATAGGCATGACGATGTCGATAGTCACGATGAGTGAAAACAGGTCACCGCAGCTCACAGCAAGTTTCAGTGCAAAGGAAAAGGCACACATTGGCAATCTTTGCCATGCCGATCTAAGGCTGTTATAGTTCGCCCGAGTAAAAGAGGAGCAAGCCGTGGCGACAATGAACATATCCTTACCGGATCAAATGAAAAGTTGGGTTGAGGAATCTGTTGGCTCAGGCCGTTACGCCAATGCCTCAGACTATGTGCGTGATCTCATTCGCCGGGACAAAGAACGTGATTTAGGCCTCGAGCAACTGCAGCACTTGATCACCGAAGGCTTTGACAGCGGTATCAGTGAGAAGACTGTCGATGATGTTTGGACGGAAGTAAAACGACACCGCACTGGTGGCTAATCACTTGGCTGGCTATCGACTCTCAGTCAAAGCGACCGACGATCTTCGTTCAATCTTAACCTACACGGCAGAGACTTTCGGTGAGGATCAAGCTGAGCGCTATGTCGCGCAATTAAAGCGGCATCTGGATCTGCTCAGCCAGAACCCACTCCTAGCACCCGAGCGACACGAGTTCCAACCACCAGTCCGCATTTTCCCATCCGGCGGCCATTCAATTGTCTATCAAGAACAAGCTGACCACATTTTCGTCGTTCGTTTTCTGCACCAACGAATGGATTTGGTGGAGTGTTTGGGTTGAAGGATAATCTCCGATGCTGAACTACGAGCACTAATTTACTAAAAGGATTTCGAAATTCGCTTCTGTCCTTTACAGGAATGGCATATGCTCGACTACAACTAGAATCAAAGCATGAGCGGTAATGGGTGACAGACAAAACAATCGAGCGGTTTTTTTGCAATAATTGTAAAAATGAAACAAAGCATGACGTTCAAAGCGAATACAAAAAAAGAATGGATGACGACCAAGTTTGGCTTTTGGAGAGGAATCTAATTGTCGAATGTCGTGGCTGCGAAAATGTCCAGCTAGTCAAAAAGACATTGTTTTCAGAAGACATTGAACCTATTGGCTATGACGCTACCGGAGATGTTGAATACAGAGAAAACTGGGACGAAAATATTTACCCTCCAGTTACTTACAGAAGTGCTCCGGATTGGTTTGAAGACTTGCCGGATGCTACTTTACGCGATGTATCGAGTGAAATTTACAAGTCTCTTCAATCCGGATCGCGTTATTTAGCAACTTTCGGCTCACGAACACTTATTGACCGTTTGATGGTGTTGGTTGTCGGTGACGAAGGAACTTTTCGTAAGGGGTTAAAAGCTCTTAAAGAAGAAAAGAAAATATCTGAACATGAAGAAAACATTCTCACTCCTGTAATTGAGGCCGGAAATGCCGCAGCTCATAGAAGATGGGTCCCAACAGAAGAAGAACTTACGACTATATTGGATACTGTTGAAGGTCTTATACATAGACTTTTGGTGCTTCCTCAGCTTGCAGAGGAGTTAAAAGGATCGGTCCCGTCAAGAACATACAACAAAACTTCCAACACTCCGACAACAGTCAAGAAACCCAGCACTATAGTTGAAAAAATAGAAGCAGCTCCCAAACACTTGAAAAGTCTATACAAGAATTTAGAAAGCCGCCTGAAGGCGCTAGGCGAAGATGTGAAAGTTTCCCCCCAAAAACACTACATGGCTTTCCGCCGAACACGAAACTTCGCCTCTGTTCAAATGTATAATCAAAAGGAAATTTTGAGAGTCTACCTCAATTTAGACCCTGAAGCGTTTGAACTTGATGCAGATTTCATGAGAGACGTGAGGCAGATCGGACACTACGGCACAGGTAATCTGGAATTTACAATAACTTCTGAAGCAGACTTGGAGAAAGTATCGGAATTTATAATCCAGAGTTACAACGCTTCATGAATTGTCAAAACTTGAATTCTAGAAAAATTGGCCAAGAGAGGCATAAGAATATCTGAGCTCGTGCCTTCTCCAAAACTTCCATTTAATCTCAATAATCGGGGTCAGGTTCGCATTTTTGCGTATAAGCGGTTCACTACTTTGTTTACTGTAATTCATGGAACAGAGAAACAACGAGCAATTTCTGAGGCAATACGATGCTTTCCCTGACCGGTCTCGTCCTCAACAGAGGAGCATTGCCTGGTCAATCAAAGCACAGGCGGCGGGTCAAATCAAACTTCTTGATCAATTCAAGAGGCAGGCAAATCAGTTTTGTAGGCAGATGCAAACCTGGTCCTGCCTTCGGCACTAGAACTGACTTGCGTACATTGCCAACTCTGGGAGTTCAGGATCGCTGT
Source organism: uncultured Alphaproteobacteria bacterium (assembly GCA_905480575.1). Lineage (GTDB taxonomy): Bacteria > Pseudomonadota > Alphaproteobacteria > UBA7985 > CAJQQZ01 > CAJQQZ01. The sequence continues at coordinate 5,038 of CAJQQZ010000183.1, forward strand.
CCAGGTACTCGACTGGGTCGCGACCATAGCGCTTTTCGTAAACATTCATTAAGGAAGCAACGGACCGGTGTAGTCGACGGAGTTTGGCTATTGGATCGATATCCAGATCAACGCGCAGGTCAAGGACAGGGAGTCTTCCGTTTGCAAACACCAAAGGATCGGCGTTGTAATCATAGACCCTCAACATGCTCGATAATTCTGGCAGGGAGTGCCCGGATACATTCTGCCCTCCGGCTTTTTGACCTGCCTCAATCGACAACAGCAGTCGCTCATCAAGGCTACACGTAGAACTGTTTTCAAAGGCATCGGCCATGGCCTGAACCACTTGTTCACCCGCCAACACGTTTCCGAACACAACATAGTCCTCGCCGATGATGTGTCCGGCCCAATCTCTACAGTCGCTCCCCGTGTAGGCTTCGATATCACCCTTACGCCTGACGATGCCTATCTGCTTATAACTCAGGAACTCGTCAGTCTCTTCGAGATGGAGGATAAAGTCCGAAAACGAACCACCATCATCAAGAAAATCGGCAAGTCGGCTGCTGGAACCATATTCTGCAAAGGCTTGGCAGGCTAAAACGGTCTCTGCTCCTTCGGCATAGTACTTGCCAATTGCCCCGCACACTGCACTCACCGTCGTCATGCATAATCCGATTTGATCTGTCTTTTTATCGCGGGCGGCTATCGTGTAGGTCATGCTGTTCTTCTCCTCGGATGACTGCGTTCAACGTTTCCCGGACCTGCCGTGTTCAAAACTGGTAGTGTTCCAGCGACAGCTCTGCGTGGAAGTCATCTGACAATACATACATTATAGCTATTTGAAAAATGTAAGATTTTCATTGGGGTGAAGGGTGCCGAATTGAGTATTGGGGTCAGTTTGCTCAAGCCATGAGAAATCGAGGAACCAGGAGCATATCGCTCTAGATGAGCCTTATGCCCTTTCGAAGCCTCGGGCGATTTCCCAATCGGTCACGACGCGGTCGAATTCTTCCTGTTCCCACTCCGCAGCGCGGGTATAGTGGTCGACGACATCGTCGCCCAGGGCCGTGCGCAGGAACTCGGAAGCTCTTAGCTTTTCCGTGGCCATGCGTAGGGTTTGTGGGATGTCGGCGGCTTTGGAATCTTCGTACACATCCCCGGTGGTGGCAGGGGCGAGTTTCATCTTGTCTTCGATGCCTTTGATCCCGGCGGCTAACATGACGGCCTGTGCTAGATAGGGGTTGATGTCGGAGCCGCCGATGCGGCATTCAACCCGCACGCCCTTTGTGCCATCGCCGCAAAGGCGGAAACCAGCGGTTCGGTTGTCCACTGACCAAACAGATTTGGTGGGGGCAAAGGTGCCTTTTGAGAAGCGTTTGTAGCTATTCACATAAGGCGCTAGGAAATATGTGTAGTCAGGAGAATATGCGATCAATCCAGCCATGTAATGACGCATCAGATCCGACATGCCAAGATTGTCTGACTTGTCATAGAACGCCGGCTCTCCGCCTTGCCATAAGGATTGATGAACATGGGATGAGCTGCCGACTTTTGTATGATCCCATTTTGGCAGGAACGTCGCCGCGCGGCCTTGTTGCCAGGCGATTTCCTTGACGGCGTGTTTGGCGATGGTGTGATGATCGGCGCAGTCAAGAGCGTCGGCATAGCGGATGTTTAGCTCTTCTTGACCGGTTTCTGCCTCGCCTTTTGAATTCTCGATGGGGATACCAGCGGCGAACAGATGGTTGCGGATCGGGCGCATCACGCCTTCTTCTTTGGTGGTTTGAAGAATGTGGTAGTCTTCGTTATAGCCACTGATCGGGCGCATTTCGCGGAAGCCACTTTTGCGAATGTCGTCAAAGCTCTGCTCGAACAAAAAGAACTCCAATTCCGTCGCCATCATAGCGTCAAAGCCCAAGGTCTTGAGCCGTGTAACTTGCTTCTTCAAAATAGTGCGTGGGGAATGGGAGATGGGCTCATGTGTGTGGTGGTCCAGAATATCACAGAGAACCATTGCCGTGCCCTCCAGCCAGGGCATCAACCGGATCGTGCCGAGATCTGGTTTCATGACATAATCGCCGTATCCAGATTGCCAACTGCTGGACGCATAGCCTTCAGGCGTCGCCATCTCCAAATCTGTCGCCAACAAATAGTTACAGCAATGGGTTTCTTTGTAAGAGTTCTCAACGAAGTTAACTGCATGAAACCGCTTACCCATCAGGCGGCCTTGCATGTCCACCAAACAGGTCAGGACGGTATCAATTGTGCCGTTTGCAACAAGGGATTTCAGGTCGTCAAAGCTCAGAATACCGGGCATGGTCAAGTCCACTTTAAGAAAAAGGCTAAATCGAGTGAATTAGCATGGGGCTAACATAAGCCGCCTATCCACCACGAGCAATGATGCATCCGATTTAACCTGCAGGTTTTGCCGACACAAGAAAAGGGTTAAGAGAGTTATTTAAGCACTCTCTCCAGCGCTGCCAACGTAATCTCTAGTTCCTCATCACCATGGGCGGCAGAGAAAAAGCGGCGGACGTTGGGAAGGACGTAGATACCATTGGCGAGCAGTGCCAGATCAAGGTTCTTTGACTTGTCGAGATCCAAAGCCAGCACATCCATCTGGTTCGATGGCGCGTGTTCGGTGGCGAGAAACTGCCAGAAGGAAGCTTCGCCCGGGACCATGATGCCGGTCCCTTTGGCGTCTAGAATCGACTGGAAGGCCGCGCGGAACTTGTCAGCTCGAGCGTGGAAGTTTTTATAAAAATCCGGTTGGCTCAGGACGTTCAGCGTGGCCAATCCCGCCGTACAAGCAATGGGGTTACCGTGCAGGGTGCCGTTGATGTAGGCGTAGTCGCTTCGGCCTTTGCGGCCTGGGTTACAGGCGTCGATTAGCTCGCGTTTACCGGCTACTGCCCCCACTGGTCCACCGCCGCCAACGATCTTGCCGTAGGTCGCGAGGTCTGGCGTCACACCGAAGTATTCTTGTGCACCGCCGTAAGCTAAACGAAAGCCCGTCACAACCTCATCAAAGATCAGGACAACACCGTGTTTGGTAGCCAGGTCGAGCAGGCCTTGCAGAAAGCCTGGCTTGGGGAAGATAATACGCTGGATCGGCTCAACGATGATCGCGGCGATGTCCTTGCCCTGCTCGGTCAGAATCGACTCGACCATTTCCAGGTCGTTGTAGGGCGCCATCAACATGGTGTCTTGCAGGGCGCGCGGCACGCCGCCGATGTCAGATGTTGCCAGAGGGTAGTTGGATGGCCCAGTCGGGAACTGGCCAAAGGAGGCGTAGTCGTGGTTGCCGTGGTAGGCGCCTTCGAACTTCAGCACCTTGTCACGGCCAGTCACGGCGCGGGCAATGCGGAAGGCATAGGCCGAAGCCTCGGATCCCGTGGTGGTGTAAATCATTTGCTCGGCGCAAGGGATGGCGTCGACCATGACTTCAGCCAGCTCGACCGCCGCATCGTTCAAGGTGCCAAAGAAGTGCATGCCTTTGCCAACGCGTGCTTGCACCGCCTCGACGACCTCTGGATGGTCATGACCGATGATGGTCGCACCCGCACCACAGTTGTAATCAATGTACTCCTTGTCCTCGACAGAGATCAGGCGACCGCCACGGCCTTCCTTAACGATAAAGCGGAGGTCTTCTGGCAGTGCGTAGCCACCAAGGCCAGCACCAGGCAAAGAGGCTTCGGCTGACTCGTATAACTCATCTTGTGTTTTAGGAATGGTGGTCATGGATTAAGCTCCTCTCGGGAGAAGGTTCTGGGGATCATAAACTGGTTCAGTAATAAAACGCGCTGGGCGGGGCTTGTTCATGATCATGATTTCGATTTTGCCGGTGGCTTTTAGGGCCTCTGGTTTGACGTAAGCGAAGGCCAGGACCTTACCCACAGTATGACCATAGGCCATGGAGGATGTCGAGCCAACCTGCTGGCCGTCGACCATTACCGCTTCGCCGCCGTTGCCGTCGCTTTCACCGTCAGCATCTGCCTCGAGATAAGCACAAACCCAAGGCATGGCGCCAGCTTCGGCTTGAGCCACGGAAATCTGGGACACGTCTTTACCGATGAAGGTCTTGTCCATCTTCACAAAACGCATAACGTCCGCTTCAGGCAGGGTAACTTCGTTGGTCAGCTCGCCCGCGCCTTTGAACATTTTTTCCATACGCATAACGTTCATGGCGAAGGAGCCGTAGTCAGCGATGCCATGCTGCTCGCCGGCCGACCAAAAACCGTCATATATTTCGTCAATCGCCGTCATGTCGCCATGGATCTCATAACCAAGCTCGCCAGCATAAGACATGCGGAAGGCCCAAACCTTGTGGCCAGCAACGGTGATCTCTTGAGCACGAAGCCAAGGAAATGATTTGTTATCCAAAGCGGCATCGGTGTTCTCTGCTAGAATATGGCGAGACTTCGGCCCTTGCAAAGCCAAAGCGCCCCAAGGCTGAGATAGGTTGGTTACTGTAACATCTTCGCCAGCCTCAATTGCCTGGTTCAAATGATCCAACAAACGCTGCTCAAAGAAGGCCGCGCAAGTGAGGTAGAAGCTGTCTTCGTTGAAACGTACGATGGTGGTTTCAACCTCGATCCTACCGCGCTTGTTGAGCAAGTGAGTCAACGCTATCCGGCCAGGTTTTGACGGCAGGCGGTTCGGCACCAAGCGGTCTAAGAACGCGGCAGCGTCGGGGCCGGAAACCTGAACCTTCGCGAAGGAGGAGATGTCCATAACACCAACGCTTTCACGAACAGCTTTCACTTCATAGGCCACCATGTCATGCCAAGCGGTACGCTTAAAGCCATAGTGATCTTGTTGTGCGACACCGTCGCGGGCAAACCACCGCGGGCGCTCCCAGCCATAGACTTCTTCATGCACCGCACCCTTGTCTTTAAGGCGTTCATAAAGTGATGATGTCTTGATCGGTCGACCATCCAGACGGTTAAAGTGCGGGAATGGCACTTCATGGCGCAGCAGGTAATCTTCTTTAGATTTGGTAACCTGCCAATCAACATCGGCGGCATAGGCACCAAAGCGGCGCGGATCAAACTCGCGCATGGAAATGTCAGCAGAACCATGGACGATCCAACGGGCCAGTTCGCGACTAAGCCCCGGGCCCCAACCAATACCAATTTGAGTGCCACAACAGCACCAGTAATTCTGCACACCCGGCGCAGGGCCAATCATCGGGTTGCCATCTGGCGGGTGAGAGATCGCACCATGGACTTCACGCTTGATACCAAGGTCCTTGAAGATCGGCATACGATCCATGGAGTTTTCCAGCCAGTGCATGATGCGGTCATAGTCAGCCTCAAACAGCTCGTGTTCAGCCTCCCACGGGCATTGATCGATCCAGACGGCATTCGGATTAGCTTTCTCGTAAATGCCAATCAAGCCAGACTTTTGTTCCATGCGGATGTAACCAGAGACCAGACGATCATCGCGGACGACTGGCAGCTCGTGCTCCAGATCCTGAAACTCAGGCACTGTGTCTGTCACAAAGTAGTGGTGGGTCATCGAGGTCATTGGCAGGTTGAGGCCTGACCAAAGCCCCATCTGGCGGGCGTAGGTGCCACCGGCGTTAACCACATGCTCACAGCGGATCTGGCCATGCTCTGTCGAGACCAGCCATTCGCCGTTAACCTGTTGCTTGATGTCAGTGGCTCGGCAATTACGGACAACCTTCGCGCCCAGCTGGCGTGCGCCCTTAGCCAGGCCAAAGGCAACGCCTGCAGGATCAACGTGACCGTCTTCCGGTGTGTGTAAAGCAGCGATAACACCGTCCAGGTTATAGAAGGGATGAAGCTCACGAATACGCTCTGGTGTCACGATCTCCATAGGAAAACCAAGCGCCTTGCCAACTGACATTGTTTGCAACAGCCAGTCGTATTCATCTTGATTGTAAGCCAACCGGAAAGAACCGCAGCCATGCCAGGAGACCGACTGTCCAGTCTCTTTCTCTAAAATATCACTGTAGAGTTTGATGTTGTAATCCACGCACTTGCCCAAGCCAAAGCTAGACGTCGAGTGTGTGATCTGCCCCGCCGCATGCCAGGTCGATCCAGAAGTCAGCTCAGCCTTCTCCAGCAAGACAACGTCGGTTTCGCCTTCATGGGCCAAGTGGTAAGCAAGACCACAGCCCATAACCCCGCCGCCAACAATGACAATACGCGCATGCTCTGGATGCATAAATCTCTCCGAGTGGAACTAATTTCATAGACAGCACTATTGAACAGATGTACCAAGGTCAACACAAAAACAAACGTTTGTACCATGAGGCTCGATGGACTCTCTACCTAACACCGCTTTTCAGGACTCAGGTTCTGCGCTGCAATCATTAGCCGCTCGGCTGGAAAACCTAGCGCCTGAGCTTCGCAAGGCAGCGACCTATGTTATTGAGAATCCCAATGATGTGGGAGTTTCTTCAATAAGAGAGCTGGCTGAAGCGGCGGACGTAAAGCCCAACACTTTTGTCCGAATGGCGCGTGCAGTTGGTTTTGAGGGCTACGAAGATTTTCGCCAACCTTTCCGTGAAGAAATCCGAAACCGCGGTGAAGGCTTTCAAGATCGCGCCCGTTGGCTTCAATCCCTCAAAAAAGACAGCAAGTTGGATAGCCTCTACGCTGAGATGGCGTCAGGTTCTATTTCCAATGTTGAGCAAACCTTCACGAACACCACCCGGGATCAAGTGGAAGAAGCCGCGAAGGCCGTCATGAAAGCGCGACGGACTTATGTGTTGGGTTTTGGGATCGCGCACGCTCTGGCACGTAACTTTGCCTATATAGCCGACATGGCCATCGACAATGTTGTCGCTATTCCAAAAGATGGCAGTCTGGCGATTGATGATCTGGCGCGTGCTAATCAACGCGACGTCTTACTTGCCATGACATTCAAACCTTTTCGAACTGAAGTAATCGACGTCGTTGCCACAGCAAGGAAGCAGGGCACGAAGATCATCGGCATTTCGGACAGTCCCGTTTGTCCAATCGTTACCCAAGCCGATTTTCCTTTTGTTGTACCCACAGACTCAGCACAGTTCTTCACATCAACCGTGCCGGTCGCTGCTTTGTTAGAGACGCTCATGTCTTTTGTGATTGCAGAAAGCGATCAAGCTGTTATCGAGAAAATTGAATCATTTCACCAACGCCGACATGACCTCGGCATCTACTGGTCGAGAGACTGAGACAATGAACGAGATCAAACCGCTTCGTTCCCTTGAAGGACGATTTTACACTGACCCCGCCATCTACGAGCGGGAGTGCCAGACAACGTTGGCGAAGACTTGGCAATATGCCGGTCATGTTTCTCAGCTGAAGAAAGCCGGTGACTATTTCACTTTCTCAATCGCGGGAGAAGACCTCTTCTGCATCCGCACGAAAGAAAGTGAGATCAACTGCTTCTATAACGTTTGCCAGCATCGGGCACACCAATTGCTGAAAGGCGAGGGAAATTCTTCGGTTGTTGTTTGTCCCTACCACGCATGGACCTATGAGCTCGACGGCCGGATGCGGGCCGGCCCCAACACCAAGTCCACACCTGGCTTCGACAAGAGTCAAATCTGCCTCACGTCAGTGAAGCTAGAGGACTTCAACGGTTTCCTTTTTGCCAACCTAGACCCTGAAGCAAAACCTATGGACGAATGGTTCCCAGGTGCACGCCAAGAGCTGACGTCTTTTGTACCTCAGATTGATGAGCTGGAGATTCTAGAATGGGTCGAAATTCCAGAGAAATGCAACTGGAAAGTCTCGGTCGAAAACTATTCCGAATGCTATCATTGCTCGCTTTGTCACCCAACATTTGCAACCGGCGTCGTCAAACCGGAAACTTACGATATCCAACCACAAGGTTATTGCTTGCGGCACACAACAGAATGCCAAAGCATGGAGCGAATGACCTACCCTATCGACCTCGAATCAAACGAGCACGCGGGGGAGTATTCGTCTTGGTTTCTTTGGCCAACCTTCTCGTTCCAAGTTTACCCGGGCAATGTTTTGAACACCTATCTTTGGCGTCCGCTCGACCATGAGAATGTCGTCGCTTGGCGCGGTTGGCATACTGTCCGCGGCGAGGAATCTCAAGTCATCCGAGACCTGGCTGTCCAGGACCGTGAAACCACCGTTGAAGAAGATATCCATTTGGTTGAGTCAGTGCAAAGGGGTCTCAAGTCTCGCGGTTACGTGCCGGGACCTTTGGTGCTGGATCCCAACTCTGGCGTTAAATCAGAACATTCCATCAAAGCCCTACAACAATGGATGCGTGAAGGCATCGAAGACAACTAAAGGAACAAGAAAATGGATGAAGAACTCTTCAAAAAAGGCCTGGAAAAACGCAAAGCAACATTGGGTGCAGAATACGTCGAGAAAAATCTAGCGGCGGCTGATGATTTCACTCGTCCGTTCCAGGAAGCCATGACAACCTGGTGCTGGGGCTTTGGTTGGGGTGATGAATCTATCCCTCCTAAAACACGCTCGATGATGAACCTGACCATGTTGGGTGCGCTGGGCAAAATGCATGAGTGGGAGATCCACTGCCGCGGTGCGATCACCAATGGTTGTTCAGTCGAAGAGATCCGAGCTTGTGTTCATGCTGTTGCCATCTACTGCGGCGTGCCTCAAGGCATTGAATGTTTTCGCTCTGCACGCAAAGTGTTGGAGGAAGAAGGTTTGCTTTAAGCTCAATCACCTGTTGTCATCCCGCTCGAGGCGGAGGTGACGAAACTGGGTTAAAGGTCGACTTATGAAAATTTCCAAAATTGCCGTTTGGCATTTGAATCTACCGCTAAGCAAACCCTATTGGCTGTCCGGTGGTCGATTGAAATTTGAAAAACTTGATTCAACAATCGTGCGGATTGATTCCGATGAAGGCCTTCATGGCTGGGGTGAGTCTTGCCCTTGGGGTGAGACTTATCTGCCGGCTTTTGGAGGTGGAGCGAGAGCAGCCATTGAGTTGTTGGCTCCAACTCTTCTTGGTGAAAACCCGGTTCAGATTGAGAAACTCAATCGCCTGATGGATGTTAACCTACCGGGCCACCTTTATGCCAAGTCAGCCATCGATATGGCTTGTTGGGATATTATTGGCAAGAAGGCCGGGCTGCCGTTGTGTGATCTCTTGGGCGGGAGAGCAACGGATTATGTCCTGACTAACTCCTCAATATCTACCGGCACACCAGAGGAGATGAACGGCTATATCGCTGATGCTCGCGCTAGAGGCTACACGGTGCATTCGGCCAAGGTCGGTGGACCAGATGTTTCAAAAGACATCGAACGAATAGAAGCCATTGCCGCCGCATTGCCGTCGAAAGAGAAAGTCACCTTTGACGTTAATCGTGCCTGGACATCGGGAACTGCTATCGAAGTCATGAATAGAGTCGCTGGCGTTGCGAACTCCTGGTTCGAGCAACCCTGTGAGACATTCAATCAGTGCCTCCATGTTCGCAGAAATACCCGACAGCCAATCCTTCTGGACGAATGCATGCACACAATGAACGATCATATTCTCGCATACAAAGAAGGGGCCTGTGAAGGCGTCAAGGTTAAACCCAATCGCCTGGGCGGCATCACCAAATGCAAACAGGTCAGAGACTTCGGAATTTCTGTCGGTTGGCAAATGCATATCGAAGATGTTGGTGGCACAGTTTTGGCTGACACTGCCACCATGCATCTGGCACAATCAACGCCGATAGAAAATCAACTAGCTTCTTGGATCGCCCATGATCATTTGGTTGACGACATTGCACCTGGGCAAGGCGCGCGAAACGTCAATGGGAAAACCAGTGCACCAGACTTACCCGGTATCGGTGTTGAGCCAGAATTGGAATTACTCGCTGAACCCATTGTCGTCTATGCCTGAGCACGTCGCTCCTGAAGCTCATCTCTGAACGCGGCCCAAGCGATCCCGACTTTGACACCAAGAGGGTGGAAGCTGTGAAAGGGGTAAGACTTCGGACGCGTGACAGGGAAGTCAAGCAAAGGTCTTTCTTCGCCTTTCATGTTTGCAATCGCTGATTTCGCTAGATTGATGCCCATAAGCGTAGACATGCCGACACCACGACCGTTGCAGCCCATCCCTGCTGTCAATCCTGGCTTGGGCTGGGTAATAAAGGGTAAGTGAGAGCGTGTCATCGCGATGCGCCCGCCCCATTTGTAGTCCCATTTTAGGTCCGCGAGCTTCGGGAATACCTTGATCGCGCGCCTTGTTACTGCCTTGTAATCATTGGGATAGAAAACATCTCGCATGGGGCCGTGATCGCCCACACAAAGCCTGCCGTCACGATCATATCGGAAGTACAAAATCAGGCGACGCTTATCCACGAAGGTCACTTGGTTCGGTAGGATTTCAGCTCTTAGTTCCTCTGACAAAGGCTCACTCGCCATGAGAACCGAACGAATGGGGATAAGCTTTTGCGCCAAGCCAGGGACAAGTTTGTCAGTATAGCCATTCGTGCAAATCAGAACCTGCCCACAGCTCACTTCAATTTCTTTGTCCGTTTTCAAGGACCAGCCATCAGAAGTTTGATTGATTGTTTTGATTGGACTCTCGGTGAACACTTGCGCGCCGAGTTCGATAGCCGTGCGCGCCAACTCCCGCGTGTAAGACAAAGGCTGGATCGAGCCAGCCGTCGGGCAATAGAGCCCACCGAAGTACCCTCGAGCGCCTGTGCGGTTCGAAAGCTCTTCTTTCGACAGAACCTCTAAACCACCGCCGAAAGTCTCGTAATCATCAGCCAAATTTTCTTGTCTTCGAAAACCTGCCTCATCAACGGCGGACTGTACCCAGCCGTTTTGAACAGGATCACAGTCGAGTTTGTATCTTTTCACACGGTCAAACCATACTACCCGACTCTTTTTGATTTATCGATAGCTGGCTTTAGGATTTTCACCATCACTTCCGGGTCATAACGGATCAGTTTTCTGGCTTGTTCCAAAGCTGTTCTGAGCCAGGACTTGGCTGGAAAGCCGTGTCCT
>CAJQQZ010000184.1 GCA_905480575.1 uncultured Alphaproteobacteria bacterium
TGTTGCGGAAGAACGCCATTTGAGACAATGATAGAGGGCAAAGAAATCTGGAAGGCCAAGTTCATAAACTGAATTTGATCCGACAGACACCGCATCAAAATCCGGAAACTGTCAGATCAGGTCTGAACTTCTACAACTCAGCGCAAATTTAATAAAACCACCCTTCGATTCAACTCATTTAGAGGGAAAACGAGGACTCCATGGCAAATATTCTTCGAATCTAACGCAGAACGTTCGCAATCTGGCCCGACTCTTGCTTTGTTTCTCTATGAATATTTATAAAAATATAATTTTGAAGTGACCATTATGAAATATCTTCGCTTTTTATCACTATCCACGTCGGCATTCTTGCTTTCTTTTTCTGCACAGAGTGCCTTTGCCGATGACATGAGTTCCAGCTGTAGTTTCACAGGAGGAGTCGTGAAGCTTGCATCTGACCAAGCTGAACAACTGTTCAGTGGTTGGGCAGAACAGGGCCACATCGTTTTGGCTTGCAATGGGGACAAACTTCAATCTTTCGAAATTGTAGCCCATAGAGAAAAAACCAATGGTAGCGTCCAACTCGTTAATGACGAGGGTAAAGAACTTGATTACCTCATTCACATCAACGGTGTCGAAGTGAACAGTGCTACACCTGTTAATGTTCTTGAAGCCAGCGAAGGGTCAACAGAAACAAAGGCGACTTTATCATTATCGGTAATCGCTCCCGATTTGAACCTGGACGCACAGAATGTTGAGAATTACTCCAACTTTGTCACTCTAGAAGCTTTTGTCATCTAATCGAGTGTTGTCGACAAAAATTCCGGATTGAACGCACTAACGAACCTACTTCAAACATATTTGTCTCGATTACCAAAGCATAAGAGAAATCGGTTTTGTTCGCTAATTGCAATGACACAGATGCAAGTTACCCCAGCGTTTAACGCAATCTGCTACCTGTTATAGCGATCCAGTCCTGCGAATCGGCCGAGACTCGACATATTTGATAAATCGAATTGGTACGAGTTTTGCTTGGGTTGCTCAGGTATCAAAAATAGTTCTTGTGCTCCGAGCAATCATGCACCTGAATTTGGGGACAAAATGAAAAATCGCCTGTTTGCAATGCTAGCCGTGCTTCCTTTGGCCGTTGGCTTGACGAGTACTGCTGAGGCTCAAGAGGCTAGTGGTACGGTAACAACAAACCTAACGATCGAGTCCGGTTGTGTAATGGGAAACGATGCTGTCGTGTTTACAAACACCGTCAGCAATTCTGTCACTGAAGACTGGGTGGCCGATGGTGCTTTGTCTTTCGCTTGTTCCAAACCAACAGGTGAAACGGGTTCAGTTGTCGTATACGCCAGAAGGGAGAGCAGCAACGGCAGTTACCAACTGGTCAACGCTACCGGTGAACAGGTTCCCTACGTGTCTTATGTGAATGGTTCTCCTGTCGGCGCTCTGGCAACGATAGTAATGTCGACGACTGGCCAAGGATTGAGCAATTTCATCCAAATCCCTGTCCAAATCAAAGTCACGGCAAACAACATTAACGCGGCAACGCCTGACACCTATAACAACGTTGTTTCAGTTGAAATCTTTTTACTGTAAGGCGCCGAAATAGGAAAACAGTATCGACGTAGAATAAATTGCTCTAAATTGCTTCGAACGCCACATTTGGGCTAGAAATTTCTGAAGCGAGTGATGTTCATGGTCTCAACCAACCTGCCCCTGCCACCAACGATTTCAAAAGAAGCTCAGGCTTTTATCGAGCAAGCGCCTGAGAAACAACAACTCCCTTTTCATCCCGATGCCATCGCTGCTGCAAGGCAGTTTAACCAAGACAATTGGCTGCCTGAGGCCATTGCATACGCCAAGTCGATTGGAGTGACGTGGACTGAGATCTATGTCGAAGGCCAGCCTGTTTTGGAAGTGACACCGCCTTTCTATAACAACAAGAATGACGGCAAAGCGCTGCTTTATTTTTACGGCGGAGGTCACATCGCGGGCAGTCCAGAGGAAGACCTCACGATCACTGGACCTCTTGCCAAACAACTCGGCATCAAGGTCTTTGCGCATCGTTATCCTTTGTCACCAGAGAATCCTTTTCCAGCAGCCGTGGACACTGCGAACAAGGTTTACACTCATCTTATCTCCAGTCTTGGCCCCAAAAACCTATTGGTTGCTGGCGAATCTGCTGGTGGTAACCTGGCATTGGCCACGTTGCTGAAGGCAAGAGAGCAGAACCTACCAATGCCAGCGGCAGCGGCCCTTCTATCTCCCTGGGTCGACGTTGGTGGAAACAGTGACAGCCACGCCGTCGATATCGACCCAACACTTTCTATGGATTCAATCGGTAATACAGCAGCGAGAGCTTACCTTTCCGACGATGACAGTAAGCTTAAAGACCCCCTTGCTTCACCAATTTATGCCGACTACGACTCGACTTTCCCATCAACTCTTATCACGACAGGAACCAGAGATTTCCTTTTAGGTGACAGCGCACGGCTTTCTACGAAAATGCGCTTATCGGGCGTCGACGTCCAACTCAATGTTTGGGAAGGTCTTTGGCATGTCTTTGAATTCTACCCACAGGTTCCAGAAGCACGACAATCGTTGCAAGAAATCGGCACTTTTCTCGCAAAACATCTGAATGCCTAATTCCTGAAAGGGCTGAAGTGTACAAGCATTGATTGGATCACTTGACTGGACTATCAACGCACAACGACAACGAAAGCACCATCAGGGGAGACTTCTTATGACTGAAGCAGTGCATTGGGTTTTAGCGACAAAGATCAAAGACGGAAAATATGAAGATCTCGTTGCGCTCATGAACGAAATGGTCACAGCGACCGAAACAGACGAGCCAGGCACCACTCACTATGAATGGTTCGTAAATGACGGCAAAGACGTTTGCCATGTTTATGAGCGTTATGAGAGTTCCGCAGCTACCATGGTTCATTTAGGTAACTTTGACGCCAAGTTTGCCAAACGCTTCATGGGATGCTTAGAGCCCACAGGAATGACCGTGTACGGCAACCCTGATGAAACTGTCCGCAAAGCACTCGCCACAATGGGTGCTGTCCATATGGACTTCCTAGGCGGTTTCTCTCGTTAATATTAACAGAAGTCAGTATTAGCAGACGCCAAAACCACTGAAGCAGCGGACCGGAACTTTCCCGCTGCTTCAGAACACCCGGCGAAAACCTAGAAACTGTTAAAGAGTTTTCAGATACTCAATCAGTGCTGCGCACTGTTGGTCTGAAAACTTGAATCCGATAACACCGACTTTACTGCCGTCAACTGGTTTGCCAATCTCGGTTTCGACGCCGCCTAATAGGCCTCACCTAAAGCCTTGAGCGCGAATCGATGGAACCAACAACTTCCGACATAGAAGGATGTTCTTTCAAATTTTGAAACTTGGTCGTCGCAAACTCAATCGGCAAACCAGACGGTTTGTTGGGTGAAGCCTCAGCAGGGATAACCCCAATCTCCGCAGCTAGTTCGGATCCGTTGAAACTTGGTTTTCCCAAGTAATCAACAAAGCAAAAACAGAAGAAGCAGGTTGCTCCAACGCCATAAACCAACTCAAGGGAGTGGGTAGCGTACGGGGCCCTTTGAGAAATGAAACTTCTCACTGTCTCTTCTGGCCAGTTCTGAGAAAGCTTCACAAACTTTTTTAGGTAACTCGATATCTGGTAAATCGGGGACCACGAGCTGTTCTAACAAAGTCTGCACAATGGTACTTCGAACAACGAAGTATACGACCGAGATTATGATAATAGGCAAACCAGTGATCGCATCATTCTTTAGCCATGGCTTTTGCATCCATCACAGCTTGCGCCCATTCTGTTGGGCGTTCTTGAGGCAGGTTGTGACCAGCGCCATTGAAAACACGGTATTCATAAGCCCCCGTGAACTTCCGAGCGTCGCCAGCGGTCAAAGAGCTGACCCCATTTTCGTCCCCATCGATCGCTATCGTCGGCACGGTGATGTTGGGTTGTTGGGCAAGCGCATTCTCTATTTCCGCAACAACAGGATCGCCAGGAACCAAGCTGTAACGATGACGATAGGAGTGGATCACGACATCAACGAAGTCTGGATTTTCGAAGCTCGTGACTGTTTGTTTAAATGTTTGCTCGTCGAATGCCCACGTCGGTGACCACATTTTCCACAAGAGACGGGTAAAACCTTCTCTGTTCTCAAGCAAAGCATTACGTCCGCGTTCTGAATGGAAGAGATATTGATACCAGTAGGATGATTCTTCCTCTGGCGTGGCTGGCTCCATTGACCTGGCAATGTTTTGGATATTGTAGGAGTTGCCTGTGATCAAAGCCGTCACACGGTCAGGCCATAAAGCAGAAACGACGCAAGCGGCCCTGCCTCCCCAGTCATAGCCGCCGACAACTGCTTTCTCAATCTCCAACCCATCCATTAGACCCAGCAGATCCGCGCCCAATACGGCTTGTTCACCTGACCGAAGAGTCTGTGTCGACAAGAACTTTGTAGGACCATAACCGCGAAGATAGGGCATAATCACCCTGGCACCGGCCTTAGCCAGTATCGGTGCGACCTCATCATAAACATGAACATCGTAAGGAAATCCGTGGTTCATGATACAGGGCCAGCCATCCGACGGACCTTGCTCAAGATAAGCGATCAACAACTGATTGGTTTCAACGATTTTGATGTCTTGGGTCATTGTCTTCGGTAAATTTCGTGGTGAGATTGAGTTAAACAGAGGATATGCCTGGAACCAAATTAGGCACATCTACTTATGAAAATAAAGTGCCATGACCGGTGAAACCAACCTCGACCAACTGTTAAAAACAATATCGGCCACTTATTTGTCCCTGAAGGCCGTGAACAAGATGCCAAGAGAATTCTGGAACAAATCGCTGACGGTACATTGGATAAAGCTTAGACAAGCCTAATGATATGTCCGTCTCCGGGGTTCGCATTGCCTGTTGCAAGATCTCCATAAACAGTGGTTGCCGCTGCCAAGCCTTCATGCACTTGCACTGACATCCAATCGCTCGCCTCGACCGCCAAACGTTTCCAAGCGGCCGTGATCTGTTTCTCGATCACTCCTGCTCCCCATTCTTCGCGGCGCTTTTGGATCTGCGCAGGGGCAAAGAAAAATTTCGGCTTTGCTCCGGGGAGATCTTTGGGCGGCGCAAACTTGTCCCAATGTGATGTACCGACGGCAGATGAATACCTCATTTTATCGCCTAAATGGTGGTGCAAACGGGATTTAACGTCGGCATTGCCCGCCATATCGACATAGACGGACGGTACCTGGCTTATGGCTTCAACGTCATCGTACGTCACAACTTGATCACAGGCACCCAACCCTTCAACAAAAGAACGGTTGGCTTCAGATGTCAAACCAACGATACGATAGGCACGTTCGGCGGGCTCCGCTAAAAACTTACAAAGGCCAAGACCGGTTTTTGAAGAGGCCGAACCAACTGTGTGCGGCGGTGCAAAATTAGTCCACGGTAGCGGCGGCATTGTGTTGTCGCGGGCGGCGTAAAAGTCGTCCACTTTATCCCTTTCGTTTTGTCGGGAGGGTTTGAGGATATACACCGTGGACATCTATTTGAAAG
>CAJQQZ010000185.1 GCA_905480575.1 uncultured Alphaproteobacteria bacterium
TTATCGCTAGTACTCAACATCGTAGTTTCCTTTGTTTGATGTTTTTGGTTTGCACCTACATCAAAACCGGAAACGGCTGGCTCCTTCAAGAGCCGAACGTAGTCCTTCCAGCTAGCTGGAAGGACTACTATGTCAGATTAAGTTGGAACTAATTCACTTTAGCAATTGGACAAAGAACTTAGCCTTGTGACTAAGTCCTTTTTGAGCTTAAATCCCATATGCTCAACTTCCTCAACTATCAGCCGAGCGTCATCGTTAGAATTTGCTTTGTACACCAGCGAATACAAATTGTGAGAATTAGGTTTACTCCCACGGTCGATCATTCTCCTTATCACCTTCAACGCCTCTTCAACATTCGGGGCCTTTCTAATAAGGTAGCTGGTCGTACGAGAATTAGGTGCTATCCTGTGGAACAACTTGCTCTCCATTACTGACAAAGCGGTCCGAAAGTTGGAAGCTTTAGCAACCAAATAGCTCAAAGAGACTGCGTCTTTCAGAGCTACCTCAGCCATTTTTTCGTCAAAGACGAAAGACAAAGCTATTTCCAAATTTGGTGCTTTGGAAATAAGGCAGTTCAAAGTATGAGAATCCAGCTTTACTTCCTTTAGTTTATCGTCTGCCAGCAATGATATAGCTGCGTTAAAATCTGGTGCTAAAACAATTAGCGAGTTCAGCGTTTTTGAATTAGGTGCTATTGTTTCTAAACACTTGATCTCAAATAGTTGCAACGCCGTGGCAAAATCGGGAGCTAGACGAATGAGACAGTTTAAAGTTTTACAATTCGGCGTTGCCGCTTTAAGCTGCTCCTCAGCCAACAAAACGAATGCTGTTTCCAAATCTGGAACCTTGCCTAAGATGCTGTTCAAGATATTAGAATTAGGCTCAATTCCTTTAAATCTTTTGTCGTTAAGCAACGACAGAGCCTGCGTAAAACCCGTTGTTTTACTTATGAGACAATCCAAGGCATGTGATTTAAGCTCAATACATTTAAACTTCTCTTCATCAACCAAAGAAAGAGCCGCTTCTAAGTCCGCTGATTTGCTGATAAGAACGCTTAAGTTATGAGAGTTAAGTTCAATCCCTTTGAACCTCCTATCATCAAGTAAAGCAAAAGCTGAATTGAGTGTTGGAGCTTTGTCGACAAAATGATTAACCGTGCCAACATTGGGCGCAACTCTTTCAAAGCGCTTGTCGTTGAGCATCGAAAAAGCCGCCTCTAAATCTGGAGCCTTCCCTATGAAATAATTTAAGGTCCCACAGTTTGGAGATAGGTCGTGCCTTAACATAACATCAAGAAGTGCCTTGGCTTGGTTAAGATCTGGTGCACGGCGAATTACATGATTCCAAATCTCCGTGCTAAGCTCACCTCGCCGCTCAACTTCTTCAGCAATCAAAAGGGCATCATCTAGGTTTCGCGCTGTGGATATTACTTTTAGCCAGTACTCGTGATCATGGACTTCTTTGGTTCGAGCATTTTGATCGCTTTGTAAGGAAGATTGATCTAGAGTTTTTGGAGTCTTTGAAATCTGATTCTTTTTGAAACTCGTTTCATACTTCGACCAGTCTTTCGCCTCACAAACCTGTTCCAATACCTTTTTACTATTTGGAAAGATTGCTCCCTCAATCAAGGCGTTCCGAAACTGGCACCCTCTAAGATTGGCGCCTCTGAAGTCAATTCCTCTGAGGTCTTGATTAGAAAAATCTAGGCCTGACAAGTTCATACGGCGAAATGAGGTTACTCTATTCAAGCCAGACAAGTCGAAGAGCTTCAGCAGATTTGTACTATCCGTGGCTAAAACCTCTGAAATGGCACGGTCAATTTCTTCATGACTTCTGCTCACCTGTCAGCTCTCGCGACGGTCAACTCTTGTGTCCCAAGCACGATCCAACCATCAGTTGCTTGGGAGATCTTCTCTAGAAACAAAGCTTGAATGATCGCCTTCTTCATATCGTTGGGCATCAGCTCTCCTGGTGCTGCTTGCAATGAGCCATCCATGGGGCGCACAAGCAATCGTGCCGAAATTTTGTCACCGACTTCAGCGCCCTGTAAGGCGCAGAGAGAAGCTGCCCGCGATGCATATTCGCCCTCCAATATTCCGACATCAGTTTCAAGCCGCCAACGGGGTACATGCTCATCAAGACCATCCAGGACTAATTTGCTTCGCGGGATTTCAATTTCAACAGGCTTGGTTTGCGTTGGCCTGATCCGCAATCTTTTTGAAGCTGTCTCTTGCTTCAACTGTATCCGAACACGGGAGAATCCGTATTTAAGCCCGCTTTCGTGATAACCCGCATCCATGACAACTTGATAAAACAGCTCAAGTTTTTGGTGAAGTTCAGTGCTTTGCCCGCTGCCGCTGATGTTGAAACAGGCGAGGTTGTCATTGAGATGCTCAGGCGGGCTGTTCCTCAGGCGAAGGAAGAGGTCAGTTGACAAGCCATTGTTGCGGCGCAGCATATACCAAAAATTATAGTAGGTATCCTTACCAAGATAATCCGATTCAGCCCTGCTTCGCATCGCTGGTGGGACTGATTTATCCATCCAGAAATCGTCTTCGACATCGAAATTGGCGATTTCTGCAATCTTCTGGGCGTTCGTCTTTGAAATCGTACCTTCGGTGCGTAGTTTCTTGACAGAGTTGACGTTGATACCAGTTACATTAGCAAAACCTTGAACAGAGTGTTTTGTGAGTTTTCCGGTTTCAATCAAGACCTCGGAGATCAGATCTATCTTCTTTGACAGCGCGTGAACCGGATCTCTTTTGTCTCTGTCCACTTTTGCAATGGCTTGGTCGCCCATGTCTGAATCCTTTGGTTGGTTTCAAAGAAAGGGTAGTTCAAAGACCGTTCTCACTCATTACCCTTTTAGTAACCAACGTTACACCTTTTAGGCGAGACAGTCCAAATCGGTTATCTCTTGGGGAAAGCCTCATGGCATCCATTTAGGTATAACTTGCTTGTCCTCCCCAGGATCCAGTGTTGAACTAAACAAGGTTGTAATCATGTCTCTCGATTGGCTTCTAATTCTCATTTCCGCGATTGCGGTTGTACTTTCAACTTTGCGCCTCATGGGATTGATCTGATGGCTTTAATGACTGTCCTTAGCGTGGCTACAGATAGACCTACGTGCCCCCCTTTCGGGCATTTATCCCTTACCAAGCACCCAGCCTTTTGCTAAGGGTATTGAATGACCTCACTTCAGCAGCAAATCATCGAGATCGTTAACCGGCACGCGTTGAAAGCGCAGCAAAGCCAGTATGACCGCCGTGTCACGATCAGTGCCGTTGCCGCGGTGCGCAAGGTTGTGATGTCGGTCTCTACCGATTTGTTGCCATCGGACTATCGCCGCGAAATCATTGCACAACTGAGTGAGTTGTTGTCTGATTACTACGACCCCGACGGTGAATACACTTCTGGCAAGGGCACCGTCGGCGATCTCGTTTATGAAATTAAGGTCTCCCTAGAGCCGGATGGGCGATAGCCCCTCTCTACTAACTGCCATTTTAGTTCCGTGAGGGAAAGATCCCCAGATAAGCAACACAGTATCGGAGCACTATCGTCGGGCGACCGGCACCCACCGTTTGATTGCCACGCGCGATGTCTGTGCTTTCCTGGCCACCTTTCTGTCCCATCACGTAATTGCTCAGTCCAGGGCTTTGGCCTGCATGAACCGGCACCCGCCCACGCAAATCAGGCAGCGCAAAGGTTGTGCGTCCATCGCCGCCGTAGGTCGTGCCGTAAAGCGAGTAAAGCGATTGATGCTTACTAATCGAGAGGATCTGGCCATTGGCTTCGGCCCAACCACGCGGGCAGAAAGTCATCCCTGTCACCATGAGCTCGCCTAAAAATGGTTCAGCTCTGGCGAAAGAATTCTGGCTGGGCAGCCCGATAAAGGCCACCAGAGCAATACAAACCGATTTCCATCCAATAGATCTTCCAAAGTGTAACAAAACTCTTGTCTCCTCGCCTGATTGAGCGGTTCAAATTCTAATTCCTCGACGGGTAGTCCCCGACGAGGGCAATACAGTAACGCATCACCAAATAGGGCTGGTCGATCAGCATCTTCTCATCGCCCTTTTTTGTATCCAATTGGTCTGTTCCGCGGCGTTGGCCTTGCCCACCGTTATTGTATCCCTCTTCCTTGTTAATATGGGCCGGAGCACGCCCGCGCATATCAGGTATGCCGAAGGTTGTGCGCCCATCACCGCCATACAGGGTGCCATAAAGCGAAAAAAGAGCCGAATTACTGGGAATCGGTAAAAGTTGACCATTCGCTTCCGTCCAACCACGCGGGCAAAAGTTAAATCCGACTAAGAGAACATCACCAATAAAGGGATCCTGGTCATAACCCCCGCTGTAACTTGCCGCTGGCAAAGTCACGACGGTCTTTGGTTGCGAGGATAAATTGAGTGCGGAAGAGGCCTCTTCACCCAACAAAGGTCCTAACTGTTCCATCGCCAACGTGACGACGGGCGTTGCCAACTCTTTCTGAAACGAACGAACGGAGGGTAAAAAAGCCCCCGCAGCCAACGCGCCAGTAAAGAACAACAAAGCAAGCGATGCGACGATGGACCGGCGGCGGAAGAGCTTCGTAAGGACCCAAGCTAAACAAACCACGATGAAGGCTGCAACGGCG
Source organism: uncultured Alphaproteobacteria bacterium (assembly GCA_905480575.1). Taxonomy (GTDB): domain Bacteria; phylum Pseudomonadota; class Alphaproteobacteria; order UBA7985; family CAJQQZ01; genus CAJQQZ01. The sequence continues at coordinate 4,637 of CAJQQZ010000185.1, forward strand.
GCTATCACGGCAAATTCTTGGGTCAACTCAGGCTCGCCATAGACAAGGGAGAACACAAAACCAGCGGCCAGAACCGCTAGCGCCAAAAGAACGAGTGTTAGGATCAACGACCCAAACATCGAAAGTAACGACGACCCTTTGTTTGAACCAGAGGATGCCGTTTTCTTAGTCTTCTTTCTAGCCTTCGTTTCGGCCTGCGGCTGATTATTGCCAGAATAGGCAGCTTCACTGTCTTCGTTCCAAATCGAGAACAAAATATCGTTAGGCTGCAGGGCTTGCATCAAAGAGACGTGCACCTCTACCCAACCATCAGCCGGCGCCACAACGTTGCGCGCACCCTGAGGTGTTTCGATAGAAAGGATATAGTCACCACGCCTGGCCAAGCTACCATCGACATCCGGTCTAATCGCAACGATATGGGCCGGATGGAGAGCCGGATCAGACGGCATTTGTACTTTGGTGGGTCGTCTTACACTTTCCATGAGACATCTATGCCGTGAAAGCAAATCACAGTGCAATATCTATTCAATAATCGCGGTGCTCAAGCGAAGCAGCTGGCAACGAATGAATGGTTATGGTCGAATTAGCGAAAGCATCTATCCGCCCTTGGTTGAGAAGGACATAAAGCGTTCACGCCAGCAACAAACTCGCGGAACTCTTGCCAATAGAAAAAGGGGCACCGCCGTTGGCAATGTCCCTTTTTTCGCGCTCCGTCCCCAGTAGGAGTGGAGTGTTGGAATGTCCGCACTGTTAGAACTTATACATCCAGTAATTCAGGAATGACCAAGCGTCATCTTCCTGGTTCGCTACATGATCTTCCGCTTTTTCGTAAACAGCTTGTCCAATAACCGAGTATTGTGGCATTGGCGACCATTCAAGAGAGGCTGTGGCATAAATTAGGTCAAAGTCGACTGTAGCGCCTTCTTTTTTCGACGAATAACTGCCGCCAGCATGCCACGAAAGTGTGTCAGACAGAGGTCCTGCAATCGAACCACCGGCTCCCCAACTGTCAATGTCTGTACCCGTAATCGCAGGTACCGTGAACGGATGAGTGGAGTGCCACGCAAGGTTCTGCTCATCAGAGTAAACACCCAAAGCCGTCAACATCAACGGCCCCATGTCGAATGTGGCCGAAGCGGATACCGCCCAACCGTCTTCATCGGCCAAGGCGGTTGAATCATCATCGAAACCCAAGATGCCTGAAACAACCAAATCTGCTGGACCGACAGAAAGCTGGACGTTTGCTGTGATATCAAAGAAGTCCGGATCAACAGTTGAAGACGGGTCTTCGATCGCAACTGCCGCCTTCATACCAGGAACCGGCTCGAGGCTCAGTCTCAACTGTTGGCGACGCGTAATGTTGTTACCAGGACTGAGTGGATCACCGTTCCAATCCCAATTGGAAATGTACGGATGAGCTTCGCTCCAAAGCGAATTCGTTTGACCCGCGAGGATCATACCAACCTGCCCGTAACCATGACGCAAGCGGAAAGTGTTTCCAGCACCATTGAAATCACCTTCAATACGCGCCGCGAAAGCACCGAGTGCGCTATCGCCTTCGGCCTTGAAGCCAAAGCGTGTGTAGTTCGTGCTGATCGACCAATAATCTTCTTCCGCTGGTCCCGCAGTAATAATTCCATTAGGATGGATACCACTTACGCCATAGTTCAGGATTGAACCCGCAGATGCTGGACCACCGCTCAAGTTTCCTGTGTGATAGCCGAGCATCACGCCCGCACGACCGTTGAATGTGACCCTGAAACTATCATCGACTGTGGCCTTGTCGAAAGGCTTGGCCGGTGTTTCGGATCGAAAAATAGGCAATCCTGACAAAATGTCTGGTCCTGATGCCATCGCCGTACTGCTCATCAGCAAAGTACTGCCAGCCAAAAAAAACTTGGCTATGTTTGTCTTAGAAATCATCAAAATCTCTCTATCAAATATAGAGGCCAGCCAACGGCTTAAGCCTTAGGGGTCCGTTAAAAATTTTTCGCAGTTAAATGACTGTCTTAAATAATTGGGTCATGAAAATTGCATAACCTGCTGAAAAAAATACACAAAATCTTAGCAGTTTCAACAACTTACGTGATTCTGAGGAGTCGTTCAGAGTCGACTCGAAGCTGTGTTGAGTCGCGAATCTGGCCCGTTTAGAGTCTCAAGGATTCACGAGAGATTCGTCAAGATTCGAAATGATTCGTTGTTTTCCAGAAAAAGAACAAAAAAAGGCCCCGAGCGAACTCGAGGCCTAGGACAAACATGGGTCGTGGGTCGTCTGGAATATGTAGTCTAGAACTTGTAGATCCAGTAGTTCAGGAAGGACCAAGCTTCTGAGTCAATAGCAGCCGTTGGTCTGTTAAGCTGTTCATAAACAACTTGGCCTGTGATCGTGTATTGTGGCATTGGTGACCAAGCGAGAGCACCGGTACCATAGATAGCTTCAAAATCAACAATATCGCTTGAAGAAGTATAGCTACCACCAGCGTACCAAGTTACTTGGTCAGAAAGGTCGCCGCTCAAGGAACCACCGGCACCCCAAATTGCTCCAAAGCCTGTCGTCGCTATGCTAGCTGAGGCTGTACGGCTGTCCATAATGCCGCCTCTGAAACCGGCATTTGATTTGTCACTGATGACCCCCATGACAGTAGCATCCATGCCTTCGAGGTCAAACTGAGCAGAACCTGCCAACGCAAAGCCTTCTTCGTCATGCAAAACCGTCGTTGCTGGAACAAAAATGGTATTTTTGTCATCAAAGGTGTAGAGCGCGGACGCTGTGATCTTTGCAGGGCCAGCTTGGAACTGAACATTGGCCGTTATGTCGTAGAAGCCTGTGTCCGTTCCTGCACCTGGGTCCTCAACCGCAACGGCGGCTTTCATGCCTGGCACAGGCTCAAAGGAGTAACGCAATTGCAGGCGGCGGGCGATGTTGTTGCCCGGGCTGAGCGCATCGCCGTTCCAATCCCAGTAGGAGATGTAAGGATGGCCGTCATTCCAAAGTGACCAAGTTTGACCAGCGAGAATTGACCCTACTTCACCATAAGCATGGCGAATGCGGAAATTGTTGTTAGTGCCGTTGAAGTCACCTTCCAAACGAGCGGTAAGTGGGCCGAGCGCCGTGTCACCAGCGGCGGTGAAGCCGAAGCGCGTATAGTTCGTGCTCATCGACCAGTAGTCGTTTTCTGTGTGCGTTGCCGCCGGTGCATTCAACAATCCAGTGTTGGTGAGTGAACCTGCAGTGGCGACGCCAGCTGGTGCAGTGATGTCACCCGTATGGAAGCCAAGCATCAAGCCTGTGCGGCCATTGAATGTGACAGTGAAATTGCTTTCAGGCTCAAGTTCAATCGGTGCTATAGCTGGAACAGGCACTGGTGCCGGTGTCTCAACTGTTGAAACCGTTTCCGAGCGAAAGATTGGTTCGGTTGATAGGATGTCTGGGCCAGAAGCAATTGCGAGTGAAGAAACAGCAAATAGGCCACTAGCGAGAGCTGTGGCTCCTAAAACTTTCGTATTCATTTTCATGAGTCAGTACCATTTTTATAACTTGTATCAAAAATTCCCAACCAAAGGCTGGCTTTAAAAATTTGGCTTAGCGCCGGCCCGTTTAAAAATAGCTCGGGCTTGCACAAAGTAAGTCACAAGCCGATTCGCGACGCAAGCAAATCCGAATCCAAACGACTCGAAAACACGTCACTGTGATATTTTTGTCACGAATCGGGGCGAATCCGGGCTTTCAGCACGCTGTATATTAGGGTTTTCTGTCGTTAAAGCCTTGATTTCACTGCCGGCATCACCTCTTCGATGAAGAGTTCCATCGACTTTTGAACCAAGCCGTAGGGCATATCGGCGAACTGCATAAAGGCCGAAAAGTGTGTGATTCTGTTGGTCGAAAGCTCACCTATGAGCTGCTCAGCCACCTCTTCTGGACCACCAATCAGGCAGCGATCAAGAATTTCGTCTACACTGGGCTCACCCTCAAAGGGCGTACTTTCAAGCACAGCTCCCGTCATCGCAGGCTGCTCCTGGCGCATATTTGTGGCATAGCGCCCATGCCGCAATGCTTCTTTTGCAGCTGGAACCAGTTGGTCTTTATCCTTTGTCACAAAGACCATACGCTGCACCGCATAGGGGAAATCATCGATCTTTCCTGTTTCCGCCGCTGTCTCTGAGAGCAAATCACGCACCGTCGAGATAACAGCAGGCGGAGCCAAGCCCGGCGTCATAAGAGCAGTAGCACCGCGCTTAATAATCAGACGGCGGATTTCAGGTGCACTGCCAACCACAAAGGTTGGGATGGTTTGTTGAAATGGCTCGATCGACAGCGCAGCATCGCGAATTGAAACGAACTCACCATCAAAATCAATCACGCCAGTTTCTTGAGCTTGCAGCAAAGCGGCCCAAATCTCCAGCCCATGCTCTAAGCGACGGCCATAAGGAATGTCGAACTTTTCAAACTCACGCGGCTGATAGCCCGTACCAAGCCCCAACACAAAGCGACCTTCCAACAGCTGATCCGTCATGAAGATGTCTTCGATTAACCGCAACGGCTCGTAAAATGGCAGGACCACAACAGCCGGACCAAGTTTGATGCGCTTTGTATACCCGGCCATGTGAGAACAAAGCGACAGGGGAGAGGAAGAGATTGAATAGCTTGAGAGATGATGCTCCGCCATCCAAGCCACATCAAAGCCTCCCTCTTCAGCCATAGAAACCAGGGTTCTTGTTTGTTGGAAGACCTCTGCATGACTGACACCACTGCTCGGCAAAGTCATGAGGTTAAAAAGTGAGAATTCCATTGCTTCCTCTATTCAATTTCCGGCCCCATCTATTCAATCCAAGCAATTGAATATTGTCCGATGAGTGAAATGTAACTATCCACAAATAAGGCCCCAATCACAAGGACAGTGGTGCAGCAATGCCATACTCAGATTACCATCCAGAGCTCATGGGCTCCGCGACCATCGAGCCCTCCGGCTCTTTTGAGGCAGGATCTTACCAGTCCTTCGTGCTGACCTACACCGCTGGTCGTTTTGGCATTGATGACACAGGTGGCATCAAGGTTGGTTTCCGTTTCGCTTCTGACATGAGCAAGCTGCAGTTTGATGACCCGGCCGCCGAAGGCTACACCACCATCGAGGCCTCCAACGGCGCGACTTTAGACGTGAAACAGGAATTCAAGCGCAACATTCGCCCCTGGTCCAAATCCCTCTACATCGGTATCACGGAGCATTTCCTGGCCGAAGGTGATACCATCACCATCCGTATTGGCGACAATCGTCAGGGCTCGCCTGGTGTGCGTATCCAGACCTTCTGTGAAGCCGATCATCTGTTCCAATTCTTCATCGACGCCATTGCCACTTATGACTATGTCCCGCTGCCCAACTCCCCCTCCATCGCCATCGTGCCGGGCAAGCCCAACGAGTTCCGCGGTTTCTTGCCAACCAAAGTTGCCGTCGGTGAGCCTTTCCGCTTCTGCCTCAAGGCTGATGATATCTGGGGCAACCCGTCCAACCAGATCGAGGCAACGCTCAATCTGGAAGGCGACGGCATCACAGGCCTGCCGACGTCTGTGACCTTTAAGAAGGGCGAGTTCTCCGCCATCGTAGAAGGCCTCACGGTCGACAAAGCGCGGACCATAAAGATAAAATTCACATCCAGTGGTAATGTCGTTGGTGAAACCAACCCGTTGTTGGTTGCTGACAAGCCCGACCTGCTACACTTCTGGGCCGATATCCATGGTCAATCGAACGAGACACTCGGCACCAACACCGCGCTGGACTACTTCACCTTTGGTCGCGACAAGGCCTTCCTTGATGTTTGCGCGCACCAGGGCAATGACTTCCAGATCACCGAAGATTTCTGGCAAGAGCTGAACCAGATCACGAAGGACTTTGATAAGCCTGGCAGCTTTGTCGCCATCCCTGGCTACGAGTGGTCATCCAACACCGCCGTTGGTGGCGACCGCAACGTCTTCTACCGCAAAGAGGGCGAGGTCATGCATCGATCTTCCCATATGCAGGTGCCAGACCGTCGCGATGACGAAACCGATGCCTACGACGCCCATGACCTGTTCAAGAAACTTGGTGGTAAAGACGTCGTTGTCATGGCCCACTGTGGTGGTCGCTATGCCAATATCGGCTTTGCTCATGATGGTCGGATGGAAACCGCGATGGAGATCCACTCTGCCTGGGGAACGTTCGAGTGGCTGATCGCTGACGCCCTGGAGGCTAGTCACCGCATCGGCGTGGTAGCGAATTCTGACGGTCACAAGGGCCGCGTTGGTGCCTCTTATCCCGGTGCCTCCTTCTTTGGCGCTTATGGGGGTCTGACTTGCTACATCGCGCCTCGTCTGGACCGCGATGCGATCTTTGAAGCCATGCGTGCTCGCCATCACTATGGCACCACCGGCACACGCCTCTACATGGACGTTCAGGTAAGCGCCGCCGCTCCCTTCACACTCTATGACCGTGACCCTGACCTGTTCGACAGCCTTTCGTTAACAGAAGCCAAGCAACTGATGATGGGTGACATCGCCAAATCGATCAGCGGCAAGGCCACGGTGACAGCAAAGGTTATCGGCTCTGCGCCAATCCAGAAGATGGAGCTGCGCGACGGGCTTGACGTGCTGGAGACCTGGCATTCCTACAGCGAGGCTGACCTTGGCCGCCGCATCCGCATCCAGTTCGAAGGGGCCAAGTATCGTGGCCGCGCCCGCGCGCTAGCCTGGGAAGGCAGCCTTAGCGTCAAAGGCAACGCCATCGAGCGCAGTCAACAATTCAACTGCTGGAACCCAGAACGCGGCGTCAAAGACAGCAACAGCCAAAGCCTCAGCTGGTCCCTGGTCACAACCGGCAACTTCAACGGTTTTGACCTGTGGCTAAAAGACAGCGACAAAGGAGAGATCGCCGTCACTACGCCGTTTGGTGACGTGACGGTTGACGTCGCCTCTGTCGGTTTCGAACCACAGGTCCATTTCGAGGGTGGCCTTGAACGCTGCATGAAGGTCTATCGTTTGCCAGACGAAATAGCCCAAACAGAAGTCACCCTAGAGCGCGAAATCACCCTGCACAAAGACCGCGACACCCGCCCCTGGATTTGTGTCACCCAAGAAGACGGCCATCAAGCCTGGAGCAGTCCGGTTTATTTGATGAAGGATTAAGTCTCACTTTCCCCGCCAGTCCGCTTCCCAGCACTCGTTGCGGGGCCACGGCGAATGACAAGCATGAGATTATCATACCGAAGTCCAGAGTGGCGGAACAGTCGATCACAAGCAAGAATCCGACTTGCTAAGCTTCAGTCGTCGTCATCGTCATCGTCATCGTCATCGTCGCCGTAGTCATCGTCATCATCACCGTCATCTTCGAAATCACCGCTATCATCTTCGGAGTAACTGTCTTCGTCATCCTCACCCTCATCCTGACCGCTTTCATGATCATCTAGATCATCGTCGTCAGAGTCGCTGCCTCCCCCTGGGCCGCAGCTGTCGGTTTCTTCTTCATCAACTTCTTGAATGTCTTCATCATCTTGGATTTCCGCTGGGTCGCATTCCAAAAGCGGTTCATCTTCTATTGCAACAGCAAAAGTCGATGACATCGCCACCGCGGCAACACCCACCGACGCAACACCGGCAGCTTGTTGTGAACTCGTCATCGCAGCGGAAGGTCTCGTTTCATGAACCTCATCAATCTCTAAGTCAGATTGGATTTTGTTTCTGCGGTTTCGCCCTCGTCCCCATTCTTCTTCGTCAAGAAAACTGTCTTCATCGAAACTGGCGTTGTCAGAAGACTGTGGAATTATCGCTTGATCCAATCGGGCATCCGTGAATTTGGCTCGCTCCAATTGGCAACCCTTGAGGTTGGCTCCTGTCAAATCCGCATTGGTGAAGTCGGCATCCTGTAAATCTGCGCCTGTCAAAGTCACTTTGCTCATATCGGCAGAGCTAAAATCGATACCCCTCAGATCTATTCCACGGAAACGCCCAAACAATCTGTTGTTAGCGAATTGAAAATTTAGATCAGTGCCAGACAGGGTCGGCTGAAAGGATGTCTGACGCCTGGTTCTGTTCCAAGCGACCGCTCCTTTCAAGATCAACTTTATTTGCGCTTCTTTGTTCAAGCTACTACTCCGCCAAATCCAACGCTTCCAACACTTCCATGTCGATATTCTCCCGCACCCGCAGACCAACGGTCTCAAGGAAAGCGTTCAGTGCTACTCGGCTCTTGTTGCCCCAGGCACCGTCGATGGGACCGGGATCATAGCCTTCTTCTGCTAAGGCTTGTTGGACCCTTTTGATCAGTGGGCGTGAAAGGTTTGCATGAACGATACGTTCGTTCACAGCGTAAAGGGTGCAGGTGCGATCCCGCCGTCCTTTCTTTTTCAGAAACAAAGAACAATGGTAGTTGGCCATCATTTTGGCGTCGGCCTCGCTGGTGTAGGACCAGGAATAGCCCCAGACATTACGAGGACCTATCGCGACCGCCTTTGCACTGCTGTAGTCACGATACTTGCCACTGAAAAAGCGACGGAATTTTTTGCTGGTTGGAGCACGGATTTTGGTCAAGCCGACCTCAGGATCATCAGGGGTAAAGCTGTTGTATTCCTCATTCATGGGAATGACCTTACCGGCGGCCTCACGGACGCTTTCATCCCAGGAGGGGAAGTGATGTCCCAAATGGTCAAAGGCCTGCCATTGCCAAAGGCCTGACTGCAGCGACGAATCACAACCTTCCCACACTTCCTTTTGTTTTTGCCAGCTCAACCGTTGGCGCAGATACTTGTCCTGCTTTGGATCACCAAGCATCATCATGAGTGGTGTGTCGTGGCTAAGGAAGACCTTGTTCCAACGATCAGCACCACACACATGGCCCGTCGTCACCACGCCAGCGAAGGTTCCGGCTAAACGCATAGCAACCCTAGCTCCTTCACCATCAGCCCAGATGTAAACCGGCTTATTTGGGTGCTTTTTCTCGATCACTTCCAGCGTGTTTAGAGTCTGTTCGATCCGTTTTTTGCGTAGCTGAATTTTTACATGTTTGTTATAATCGCAGGCTGAGTCTGGACGTTCCTCTGCAAAGGAGTTGGGCGCATAGACTTTCAAACCCGAACGCTCAAAATGGCGAAACCATTCTTTGAGCAATCCGGTTTTCTCTTTGAGCTTTGGTTCCCAACAATCATGTAAATACAACAAAACCCCGGCCGTCGCAGCCCGCTTGGAGACATAACCTTTCTTTATCGTCATATCCGCCGTCGCCAACACGGGCCAAACCATTAAGATAAGGAACACAATAAGTCTGCTAACCGGTTTCATTAAATGTTCCTTCTAGGGCTGAATTCAATTTAACAGTCGAAATTTACCTTTAATTGAGCGAAATCATCAAACAATATATTTTAAAGGATCGGCTTTCCCGCCCTTTACCCAGTCGGGTTTCTCCCCATGCTTCCCATAAGCAAAGGTCCCAAGCCCTATCATCCCGGCTACGAGATCAATAAACTGACATCAATAAGACGCTCGCGAGTATGAAGAGCCTCAGGGAAAGGAGATGACCACCGTGCGATAGTTCACTCAGACCAATTTCACCCAGCCAAGGCACAGCATCGAAGCATAGGGACGTGCAGCTGTCCTCAGCAATTGCCGCCAACGGGCTTGGCAAAAATCATGAGCGGGTGCTGAGCCCTATCCAACTATTCGTAAAGAGACTTGGTGTTACAAGAACCAGTGTTGGCCAAATAGACCTCAACCGTTGCAACGTTGCTGTAGGTCGAAGGTTCCGCATTATTGATGGCGTCTGCAGCGACGTTGATGGTTATCGGGATGTTTACGAAGCTAGTCAAACCAGCCGTCGTCCCCGACTGCACATTCACAAGAGTGGTTGATGGCACGTTCACGCCGTTGGCCGTAAGTGCATAGGGAACATGCAAACCATTGGCATCAACAAGTTGAACCGATCCGCCAACACCGGTTTCTCTCTTAGCACCTACAATATAGTCAGCACCGTTCGAGCAGGCGAACGTTAGATTGCCGCCGTCATTCCAGTCAGAAGTGACGTTGTTGTTGACCGTATTTGTGAACGCCAGAGAGCTGTTTCCCATCGTGCACGAACAATCAATCTTCAATCTTGTCGTTACGGTTCCTGATCCTTGATTTTCTTGCGCATTCCCGTTCGCCATGAGGCCAACCGTGACCACAGCGAACGCCATTAGAAATTTCTTCATTTTCCAGCCAGTCTTTTTTATTGTGTGGCAGATTTTTCTCTGCCGGTGTTGATTAAGCTGAGCACTGCAACAAAGATGCCAAATTTATCTCAAATATTAGGCAATTTTTATAAGGCCTCATTCGACTCTATAAATTCGCCCTGAAGCTCTACCTTGCAGACCAACGGTGCGCAAAAGACACAGCGCTAACCACAGATAGCCTCAGTTTCACACTACCAGGATGCGAATCATCCTCAAATTGCTCAGAGAATCTCAAGATGCGACACGGAAATGAGCGGGAGAAGAATAGACAAACAGCCTTCGTTTCGCTCTTTCTTGGTCGAAAAACCACAACTACTCCCCCCTTCCCCGTCGAAGGACGGGGCCTACTTTTCCTCTTGGGAAAATTGTGCAGAAGATCGCTGAGACGCGGACGGGGAGCTCAATTTGGTCAAGTCATCCTCTGGTCAACCGTGGACCCCGGACGTCCGCTCCGCTGTGTCGGGGGAAGGAAGTAAGACAACCTTTGGTGCTTTGGCCAGGCCATCACATCGAGGCTACAAGGCCCCATGTCATTCTCATTGCTTGAAATCACCTCCCGACAAAGCTATCCCTGATAGAAATGGAAAGACTAAGCACAAGCATGATTGAAAATTTCGACTTCGGCGCGGCGATGACGGCGATCTCTGTGGTTTTGATGGCCTGGATCGCCTTCCAATTCTATTGGAAGCCTCGCCGCGAAGACCGATGGCGCAGAGAGCTGGACAACCACAAAGACCGCACGGAGACGATCCAACAACTCAGCAACGACAAAATCTGGGTCCAGTACAAGAATGATCTGAGCACATTCCTTGACAAAGGAGACCGTTTCTTTGGATTGTCCTGGTGGCGGATCTATGATCAGTGCTTACTGGTTGCTTTTGTCTATCCCCTAGTCCTCTTCCTCTTTTCTTGGGCATTTGGCGGCAATGGGAGTTTGGGAGAGGCAAATTTGTTGCCGGACAGTCTGTCCTGGCTTGGTCGCCTTGGCTATATGATTTTCCTTTCTTTCCTGTTCTTTTTCATATTTTTCTGGACCAAAAACTCAGACAAAATAGCTCATAGATCTATCCAGTACCTGCCGTCTCCTTTTGCCGCTCAAGTCAGAAAACGCAGGTGGCTCCTACACATCTTAGAAGTCGTTAGTTTGTTTGTTGGACTCTTGATCGTTATGGGCTTTGCCAATGCCGTTGCCGTTGCCGTTGTCGGTGTCGGTGCCGTTGTCGGTATCGGTGTCGGTGCCGTTGCCGTTGCCTTTGCCGTTGCCGTTTCGGATACAAATACTCCATTTTTGAGTCTGCTTTTTCTCGTATTCTTTGTTGCTCTTCCGCTCGTCAATGCTTTGGCAGACAGCCTGTCTTGGATGGCAACAAGGTTTTTTGTCAAAAGAGCGGAAGAGCGATAACTATCAAAAAATGGACTTGCTCTCGACCTGCTGTTGGATTTTCTCGCTGCTATGTTCTGTTTAGTTGCTTTGGCTTTAGCCTTACCCCTCGCCATCGAAGGAATGAACAGCCTAATTTCATTACTAGGAGGAGCGCCCATTGATTGGAGAGCGATGTTGGCGACCGCTCGTGCTGCTCCTTTTACCGAGGGCTTGATGGTCACAGGCATGGTTTTGACAACCCTATTGCCGACCCTGATACACTTGGCTCTCGGTCTCGGTGGACTCTTTTCGCATTTCTCTAAGAACCGCCATGAAATGGCGCAGCGTCTGTCGTTGTGGGCGGTGAGTGAGGCAGATGGTGGCCTGAGTGAACGAGACAAGAATGCAGTTATCACCGATTTGACGAAGAAGGAACGGCTCATTCTGGTGCCGTCAATCATCGGAGCCTTCCTGCTGTTGGCTTTGGCCTGCTTTACGTTGGCTGCTGCCGTCGGGGCTGTGATTTATTTCTTTACCGGCACCTACACGCTTAATTTTGGCTATTGGCTGGCCGAGTTGGCACTCTGGTCAGGTGGCCTGGTGAGTTAGTTGTGCTTTGCCTGCTATTTATTCCCCCTTCCCCGTCGAAGGACGGGGCCTACTTTTATTCTTGGGAAAATTGTGCAGAAAATAGCTGACGAGCGGACAGGGAGCGCAATTGGTATGAGATCCTGGCTTTCGTCGCGATGACGTCTGTGGGGACAAATAGAGCGCTACCTGTTGTTACTCTTCAATCTTCTTGAACGGGCTTTCTGCCATCATTGCATTCAGTTGCTGTTGGATGGCACGGCGCTCTTGGCCGAGGTAGTTTTCAACCGCGTCAGAGAAGCCCTGCTCGCGGATCCAATGGAGGCTGCGGGTTTTGGTGGGTAGGTAGCCGCGCTGGAGTTTGTGGTAGCCTTGCGCGCCCGCCTCAACACGGTCCAGTTTGTGCTCAATGGCAAAATCCAAAGCTTGATAGTAGCAGGCCTCAAAATGCAGGAACTTAGCGTTTTGTGTACAGCCCCAGTTGCGGCCATAGAGGCAGTCTGACCCCAGCAAGTTCAGGGCGCCACAAACAAAGTCCCCCTCAAGCTCTCCCACTATCAGCACAGCCTTGTCACGCATGGTCTGGTGCAGGATGTCAAAGAACTCACGGGTTAGATAGGGCCAGCCCCACTTTTTGTCACTGGTCGAGGTATAGAACTCAAAGAAAGCATCCCAATGCGCCACGGTCAGGTCATCACCGGTAACAGCCGACAGCTTAACGTCGGTCTCCTGGACTGCGCGGCGTTCCTTCTTGATCGCCTTGCGTTTGCGTGACGACAGTGCGTTCAGGAAATCATCAAAGGTTTCATAGCCCTGATTGAACCAATGAAACTGTTCACCCCAGCGTTCCAGGAAACCCAGCGGTTTCAACTCTTCCACCAGATCCTCTTCCACGAAGTTGATATGGACAGAGGAGATATCCATCTGAGACGCCAGCTCCATCAAGCCAGACGCCATTGCCTTTTGCAGGAAAGAGCGGTTTGGTGTGTCTTTACCAACCAACAACCTGGGGCCAGTCGCCGGTGTAAAGGGCACCGCAGACAGGAGTTTGGGGTAATAGCTGCCCCCTGCCCGCTCTAACGCGTCGGCCCAGCCATGATCGAAGATATATTCACCTTGGGAATGGCTTTTCAGATAGGCCGGTGCAGCACCGAGCAAGGCACCCTGTTCGTTCTTGACCAGCAGGTGTTGCGGCATCCAGCCTTCTTCCCTGGCAACTGACTTACTTTCCTCTAAGGCCGATAAAAAGGCATATGAGACAAAGGGGTTATCTGGTCCAGCGCAAGCGTCCCATTCCTCAGGAGATACGCCGCCCAAGCCAGAAGTCACTTCGATAGTGAGTTTTTCTTCTTCAGCCATCAAGGTGCTTGGATCTTGCCTTTGAAACAACAGAAGTCCGCCACGGGACAGCGATGGCATTCAGGGCTGCGTGCTTTACAGATGTAGCGGCCATGCAGGATCAGCCAGTGATGAGCATGGAGCAAATATTGCTTAGGAATGCATTTCTCGAGCTGCTTCTCGATTGACGTCGGCGTGGTGCCCGCGGCCATGCCAGTGCGGTTCGACACGCGAAACAGGTGTGTATCAACAGCAATGGTCGGCTGGCCGAAAAAAAGGTTCAGAACAACGTTCGCCGTTTTACGCCCCACACCCGGCAAGGTCTCGAGTGCCTCTCGGTCGGTTGGCACTTCAGAGTTGAACTCGCTTACTAGGATCTTAGCAGCGGCGATCACGTTCTTGGCTTTGGAGTTAAACAAGCCGATGGTTTTGATGTGATCCTTCAGTCGCGCCTCGCCGAGCTCTAACATGTCCTCCGGTGTTGAAACGATCTGGAACAGCTTCTTGGTTGCCTTGTTAACCCCGATGTCCGTGGCTTGCGCCGACAGTGCCACCGCCACCAACAGCGTATAGGCATTGGTGTAGTCGAGCTCACCCTGGGGTTCGGGATCGAGGTGGTGCAAGGTGGCAAAAAAGGCCTCGATCTGCGCAGGCTTCAGCTTTCGCTGACGCGGCGTGACCTTATGCTCGGGTAGATATTTTAACTCAGCCATCGGCCAGTAAGTACCAATCGTATTCTCTTGAAGATATCTCGCTCACAAAAGCATCATATTCAGCCTCTTTGCAAGCACGATAGAGGTCACAATAGTGTTGACCCAGATAGCGCGGTAAGATTTCACCCTGCTCTAGACGGCGCAGCGCATCGAAAGCACGCAGAGGGATCTTGCCATCGTGGGTTCCGGCAGTTTCGGCGTCACACATCTCGCCAGGGTCGAGCTGGTTTTCAATACCGTGCAGCATACCCGCCAGGAGGCAGGCCATCACCAAATAAGGGTTGGCGTCGGCTCCTGGAACACGGAATTCAGCCCGGCGTGCTGTCTCTTCTCCGCCCGGCACTCGGATGGCGACAGCACGGTTCTCACCACCCCAACAAGGCCGCATGGGCACGAAGTTTTCAGGCGTAAAACGGCGGTAGGAATTGGGGTTGGGCGCGAAGAAGGCCTGCGCCTCCGGCATCACTGCCATCATTCCCGCAATGGCATGTTTCAGGCGGTCATTGCCGAAGCGCGAGCCATCGCTAAAGCCGTTAACACCGGCCTCATCAACCGCAGAGATGTGGATGTGCATGCCGCTGCCGGATTGCTCGAGGAAGGGCTTGGCCATGAAGCTGGCGCGCAGGCCTGCCTTGCGCGCGACACTGCTAACGATACGTTTGAGCAGAATACATTGGTCCGCTGCCTCAACTGGATCGTCGACATGGTGCAGATTGATCTCAAACTGCCCTGGCGCGTATTCGGCAAAGGCAGAACCAGCCGCCACTCCCTGGGCTTTAGCAGCCGCGTCAATCTCGGCGATCAGCTCTGCAAAAGCATCCATCTTGTGAATGGCGTAGACCTGGGTGCTTTCATCGCGTTGGCCTGTCAGCGGTGACTTAGGCGGCAGCAGACGACCGGAGGCATCGAGCTCCTGGTCCAGCAAGTAGAACTCAAGCTCAAAGGCGCTGACCGGTGTTAGACCTGTTTCAGCCACAAAGCGTTCCGCTACGCGCTTGAGCACATTGCGCGGTTCATTCTGGTAGGGGCTGCCGTCGTCATTGGCAAAGGACAGCATGACTTGCGCCAGCTTGCCATTGGACCAAGGCACAGGCTTGATGCTGCCCGGCACGCCAAAAACACAGTGGTCAGGATCGCCATCGGTGAAGCCATGGCCGAGCGGATTGTGATTGTCGCCGCGCACGTCCAGCAGATGGACGCCGCCGGGAATTCTGAGGCCAGGCGCGAAGATCTTCTCCAGCGAGTTAATGTCCATGCGCTTGCCACGGACAATGGCACAGAGGTCAGAGAAGATCGCATCCACAAACTCAATTGACGGATGCGCCTTCCTGAAGTCGTCTATTTCTTTAGCAATTGCCGGGTCGAGTGTGGCCATGGCCGCAGGTTAGTCGATTTCGACAACCGCGTCGATCTCTACACCAACACCCAAAGGCAGGGAGCCCGCAGAAACTGCCGCACGTGCGTGCTTGCCAGCGTCACCGAAGACCGCGACCATCATGTCAGACGCGCCGTTGATGACGGTTGGTTGAGCCGTGAATTCTGGTGTTGAATTGACAAAACCATTGAGCTTCACGATGCGCTTCACACGGTCCAGATCACCGCCGCAAGCGGCCTTGACCTGAGCGATAATGTTCAGCGCACAGATCTTTGCCGCCTCAACACCGTCCTCAACAGAAAGATCGCCACCGACCTTGCCCTGGTACTTGAACTCACCGTTCCAAACAGTGATCTGACCCGCAACATAGACCATGTTGCCAGACACTACATAAGGCACATAGTTCGCCGCAGGGGCCGCCGCCGCAGGCAGCTCTAGACCAAGTTCCGCCAAACGCGCATCAATTTTTCCAGCCATGATTTTCTCCAAAAGACAGGATTAAAGAGTTAGCCCCTGCTCTAAACTTTGTGGTGTGGCTTTACCAGTCTTTAACCGACGTGTTTTTGTTAGGTGCGATTGGGGTGGGGTTTCTGTGATGATGCTAAGAAGCTTATAACTATCTTTGAATACAAACTAATTTGGCAACTGTGGTGCTGTTGAAAAAACTACTTTCAGAGTTCTAGCAATGACAGCAGCCCCTAAAAACAGCACCCAACTTGCTTATTTCAACGGCTTTCGCAACATTCTAGCAGGGAAAAGTCGAAGTCTCCGACTTTTTCAACAGCCCCACTGTCACCGTAAATTACATCCAGAGGATATAAACAAAAGCAAGGGCCATAACGACATAGAGCCAAAACAGCTTTTTCTTTTGCCGGGCCTGTTTCTGCTCACGCTGAATTGCCCGTTTTTCGGCAATGGCCGCATTGAACTGGGCCTCCTCAGCCTGAACGGTGGCATAGTCTGGAATAGCGCCACCAGGGCGCCAGCCACGCTCAGGGAACTCCCAAACAACACGGTAAAGCGGCAAGACAAA
>CAJQQZ010000186.1 GCA_905480575.1 uncultured Alphaproteobacteria bacterium
TCGTAGTTTCCTTTGTTTGATGTTTTTGGTTTGCACCTACATCAAAACCGGAAACGGCTGGCTCCTTCAAGAGCCGAACGTAGTCCTTCCAGCTAGCTGGAAGGACTACTATGTCAGATTAAGTCGGAACTAATTCAGCTAAGTGGGCCGTTTGAGCCTCGTTTTAATGCGCCGAATGTCACCCCAGCTTCATGTAGCCTCTCAGTTACTTGTGCTTCGTTCTCTTCCTGAAACAAATCCATTTCATCGCCCAGAGATGGTAGAGCGATATCGGCCAAACGCCAAAGGTCCATTGTGATCGTTTGTGCTGTCTCCAAATCTTCCCAAAGGCGGGGACGGTAATTGCTGTCATAAACAACATACCCACCATTTTCGCGGTAAGTTGTTAAGAACTCAATCAAGGCTGTCCTCGTATCGGGTGGCAACACAGCCATTGTGATACCAGAAACGTAAATCAAATCGAAATCGTTCAATGCGTTGAGTTTAATCTGACAAGGTTTTGCAAAAAGAGATCTTGCCGCCGCCTGTGACCGCCAATAGGTAAAACTGCGCTCGCCAGCGTCATCTGTGTCAATGGCGTAGAGGCCCGGCATGAGGTCCGGTCTTCGTTCGACATAAGATGCATCGACGTTATGGCGTTTCATATGGTCAAAAATACGGGCAGAGAACCGATCAAGGCCCAAAGCTGTCACGTAAGATACGGATTTGTTCTGGCCGCGTAGGAGGCGTGAAAGGTAGACCGCGGTGTTGTAGGTGTCTCCTGCAACACCAATGTTGGCATCAGCCGGACCATCCATGACCAGCTCAATCATAACCTCGCCAACACAAGCGATTTTGTTAATGCTTCTTTTTTTGATCATGGTTACTACATTGGAGTTTCTCGGCGGAGTATCATCTTTCCGATCTGACTTCAACTCAAGCGCCGTTGGAACAAGCCAATTGGGTTGGTTGCTAAACTCACGAACGCTGGTTTTAGTGAGAATTAACCTCTATATAGATGCTCCAATTCATAGGTAAACTTCGCAACCCACAAGGACAGTTGTATTATGGCAGCGACCATCGCCGCGGCGTTCTATCGTGGCAATAGAACCTTCACGGTTGAGCAAGTGCTAGCTCAAGCCCCCGGGTCAGATGAAGTAGCGATTAGGGTCGCTTACTGTGGCGTTTGCGGTACGGACATGCATGTTTACCATGGCAATATGGACGCCAGAGTAGGGCACAACCGCATTCTCGGTCACGAGATGTCAGGTGTTGTTGATGCAATTGGTGATGGTGTCTCAGATGTAGGAGTCGGGCAAAAAGTCGTCGTTCGCCCTTTGGATCATTGTGGGGATTGTCCTGCCTGTGATGCTGGGCATCAGCATATTTGCCATAAACTCAAATTTCTCGGTCTTGATACAAACGGTGCTATGCAAGAAATCTGGATCGTGCCGTCCCATACAGTTCACGCCTTGCCAGGCACTATCCGATTGGAAGATGCGGCGCTTATCGAACCGTTGGCTGTTGCTTGTCATGCAGTACGGTTATCTGGTTTGAAGCCAGGGGAAGATGTGTTGGTGATTGGTGGTGGCCCTATTGGCATTCTAGTTGCTATGGTCGCTGGTGAGGCCGGTGGGAATGTAACTATTTCCGAAGTGAACACCAACCGGATTGCTATTGCTGAGAAGCTAAGTTTTACTGTTGTAAACCCCGCGGAAACCAACTTAGAAGAGTCTGTCAATGCCTCTACTAAGGGCAAGGGAGCAGATGTTGTTTTTGAAGTGTCAGGGACGCAAACTGGCGCGGATGCGATGACGGCTTGCGCTGCCACTCGAGCACGTCTTGTCATGGTCGCGATTCATGCAACCAAGCCAAATGTAGACCTATTTCAATTCTTCTGGCGTGAGCTGCAATTGATTGGCGCCAGAGTGTATGAGGCGAAAGATTACGAGAAGGCAATCTCTTTGATTGCATCCAACACTATTGATGCAAATACAGTGATCACAGATGTTAGGCCTTTGGAGGAAACACAAGCAGCTTTTGACGCTCTGGACAGAAATCCAACAGCTCTGAAGACACTTATCAAATTGGGTGAATTGTAATGGCTTTGTTTCCTACCCGTCTTTCGAACTCGTTGTTTGTGTTGGTGGTAGTTGGATAGCACCGCAGGATTTGCTCGCTGAGCGTAACCGGGAAATGACCGTTTCGCTTGTTCCTTGGCAAACTGAGCAAGCAGCCCCCCTATATTTGATAGCTACAAATTCAACTTTTCTCGCTACTCTTCTCCTTGAGGAAATATGTGAGGAGAAAAGACATGATTAAAAAGCTAATCAGCTCAGCCTGTGTGCTGGCATTTTTTAGCGGCGGCGCTCTCGAAGCATCGGCTCAACAACTAGAAGATTGTTATGCGACGCCAACTGTCTATAGCGGTACAACCTTAGCCAATTTGGCGGACCGATATTTCGCTGATGTCGACTATCGCTATGCTATTTTGTTGGCAACGAATGCACGGACCTCTGACGGATTTCCGTTCATCGGAAACCCGCACCAGTTGCCTTTGGGGAAACAACTTTGTGTCCCTGCGATTACAGAAGCGGAAAGACTAAGAAACCGTTTCTTGATGTATATCGAGGCCGTTCAAGACATGGCATTGCCCGTCCCGTCAGAGGTGACGAACAACCTTAGCCCGCTGGATGTATCAGGTCCCGTTGGTGTTGCTACTTGGGTTCGTGCCGATCAAGCAGCCTCATATCGCGCCCAAGTGGGGCAAACGATCCAAGCTGGCGGCGATATATGGGTAACCGAGGTGCCAAAGATCCAAGAATTCTGCAAATCCTATGCGCAAACTCATGGTGACTACTTGCCAGGTATCACATTACGCCTAGAACAGAGACTAGGCATGCCGCCGCACAGTGCCAAAACCGCATTTGTTGAGTTTGAGGTCGCAAACCCAGACAAGCAATCGCAGATCTTCAGGCCTTGTGCTTCACCATCTGTGACGACATCAACTTGCGCAATGGGACCACCGGCTTCTTGTGATCCAGGTGACGCCCAGTGTCATCGTCATTATGATTTCTTTATGGGGCAGTATTACTATTCTTATGGGGTGTCTCTGCCAGCTGAATACCCGTGGACGTCGTTGGGTTACACCTTTGATTGGGCACATAAGGCCATCGGATTGGAAGACACGCCTGATTTTGTTCAATACGGCGGCAGTGAGTATGTTGTGCCGAAGGGGGCGACGGTTACTGTCAGGGCCGTTTATGATACCGCGGACTATTGCAAGAATTAGAATCGTTTAGTTTGGATGAATGCCAGCTCACGGCCAAGTGGGCTGGCAAATTTTTGCGTCAATTTTTTGGGCCAGTAAGAAAACGGAGAGCTGTGTTCCAACGCCTGAATATTGCGGGTCAACGTACCCCATGGCGAGGTTCTTATCCGATCGGTAGCCATAGGCAGCAGAAGTAATGGAACCAACGACTTTCTCGCCCTCGAAGATCGCTTCTCCGGGCTGACAGGGAGCCTCAACGCTATCAATTTCAAGGATGACACGTTGCTTTCTGTTTCCCAATGCCATTTGCTTTTCTAGACCAGCTTTGCCAACGAAGTCTTTTTTCCAGTTAACCAATTTCTCGAGACCAGCTTCAATGGGATTGAATTCAGTTATCAGATCACTTTTCCAATGACCGTAGCCCATTTCCAATCGCATTGAATCAAGCGCATACATACCAAAGTGCGTTAAGCCCAAGGGTTCTCCGGCGTGGCAGAGTGTTTGGTAGGCTGCGAACAGTTGCTCGTTGGGAATATGAAGCTCAAAAGCCTGTTCTCCCGAAAAAGAGATGGACATGGCCAAAGCTTCAGCAATCCCAATGTGGCAGGTCCGCGCTGAAATCCATGGAAAAGCCTCAGCGCTCCAATCTGTCCTTGGGCTAACGAAGCTCATCAATTCTCGTGATTTAGGCCCAGCAATAACCAAAGTTGTGTAGGAGCCGGTCAGGCTTTTGATTTTGATGTCAGAGCCTTCGGGCAAGTGTTCTTCTAGCCAATCCCGATCATGGAATTCTGCAACCGTCGCTGAACCCCACCAAAGTTTGTCCTCTTCTAACAAAGCGAGTGTAGCTTCCCCTGAAACGTTGCCTTTGTCAGTTAGGAAATAGCAAAGGTTAACTTTGCCCGGCTTTTTTGGGACCCTTGAGCAGAGCAATGAATCAAGCCAGTTGCGCGCGCCTGATCCAGAAATCTCAAAGCGATTGAAGCCGTCGATCTCCATGATGCCCACACCGGACGTTACCGCTTCGACTTCTTTGGCAACAACAGAATGCCAATTAGGAAAGCGGTAGGTATGGTCCTCAACGAAATCAGGAGTGGGTTTAAAGAAGGTAGCGCGTTCCCAGCCGTTGATGACGGTGAACTCTGCACCCTTTTCCTTAAGGATGGGATAAAGAGATGTTGTCTTTGCAGTCCTACCGGCTGGGCGGTGCTCATGTGGCATGTGCCACTGGAACTCCATTTGGTAGTCTTCGATAGACTTAGCGATGGTGAAAGCCTTGTTGGCGTGTGTGCCAATGCGGCGTGGATCCAATGACCAGCAGTCCCATTCGGCTTCACCATGAACCATCATCTGGGCCAGCATCTTTCCGTATCCACCACCTTCACCGATCCCGACCCGGAGGCCGTTCATCGACCAAGCGTTACGAACACCAGGTAGTTTCCCAACCAAAGGTCCGGCGTCAGCGGCGTAGGTAATCGGGCCATTGACAATAGATTGAATGCCAGCTGATCTAAGGCAAGGCAGGCGCTCAAAGATGGCTTCAATCTTTGGGAGACAACGGTCCAGATCATCGGGGCAGAGCGCATTGACGAAATCAGGATCAATGCCATCAAGGCCAAAGGTCTTACAATCGTACTCATAAACCCCGACCAGCAGCCCTTGTTTTTCCTGGCGCATGTAGAAAGTATCGCGGGGACAGCGAACCATAGGAACTCGGTCTGGTCTAGCTGCCAGCTCTTCGATCGGTTCGGTAATAAAGTACATATGTTCCATGGAGATGATGGGGTATTCAACCGCCATGAACGCGCCGACTTCATTCACTCTGTAGCCAGCAGCGTTTACAATGTGCTCGCAATGGATGTCACCATTCTTGGTATGAACGATCCATTCGTGATTGGGTTTTTGCGTCAGGCCGATGACGGGATTGTGTCGGTAGATTTCCGCACCTGCTTTGCGGGATCGGCGTGCCAAAGCCTGACATAGTTGGGCGGGGTCAATGTCACCGTCTAAGTCATCCCATAAAGTGGCCATGACTTGATCTGTGTTGAGCAAAGGATTGCGCAATGCGGCTTCAGCGGGTGAAATCAGATCAAAATCGACGCCCATAGTTTTGGCGACCGAAATGATGTGGTGACAGGCATCCAACTGGTCTTGGTCTGTGATCAATCGCATGCCACCAACGGCATGGTGGTAGTTGATCGGGTAGTCAGGATCGTCGGCTAGTTCTTTGTAGAGCGCAATCGTGTAAGATCTCAGCCCGATCAGAAGCTGGTTGAAAGCCAGATTGGGGCACTGTGCCGCCGAATGCCAAGTTGTCCCGGACGTTAATTCATCCCGTTCAACCAACACAACATCGGTCCAACCCTCTTTGGTGAGGTGATATAAGGTTGAGCATCCACCGATACCGCCGCCAATAACAACGACACGGGCTTGTGTTTTCATCGGCTTAGGCTGCCTTGAGTATAGATTTAATCAGGTCACAAACCGCTTCGGGTTTATGACCAAACATAGAAAAGTGGCCCATTCCTGGAAGAACATGAAAATGTCCATTTCCGGCGAGATCAGCGACTAGCTTCCCCCGTGCTGGTGGTGTTTGCAGGTCCTGTTCGAAAGCAACAACATGCATGGGGACTTGGCAATCAGGAAGCCTGGTTGTCGAATCATATTCGAGGCAGGCCCGCCATTGAGCGGCCATCATTCGCTGATCGCGATCTACCGATGTCATCTCCAGGTAGGACTTGCACTTTTGCCAAAGCTCATCGCTGCCTAATACCTCCGCGGGATAACAGAAGGCCGCATAATGAATGAGCGCTAGATCAGAGGGCAGCCTATTTCCGGCTTCAGCAAATAGAATTTCTGTTTCCTCCCACTCATAAAA
Organism: uncultured Alphaproteobacteria bacterium; assembly: GCA_905480575.1. Taxonomy (GTDB): domain Bacteria; phylum Pseudomonadota; class Alphaproteobacteria; order UBA7985; family CAJQQZ01; genus CAJQQZ01. Next base: position 6,129 of record CAJQQZ010000186.1, read on the forward strand.
GAAACCACTTTTTTTCGCACCAGTCCCCATCGGGATGGCAATGCGGACTAAATCAGGTTCGCTAAGGGTAACCTCCTGCACGATCAAAGCGCCCAATGACAACCCAACGAGCACAACGGGTGGCTCACAAACTTGGCTGATAAGTTCAGCACAATCCTGCGCCATCGTTGAAATCGGCCAGGGCGGTTGGCTAGCCGTTTCAGTTTGGCCCGCACCCCTTGGGTCAAAGGTTGTATGGCGGAAACCGTCGCCCATAAGGTCTAGAAGCTCATTGTAGCAATCGCCGCTTTGATCGCCGCCGGGTATCCAAACAATGTCTGGCCCTTCGCCTCGCTGGCTGTACTTCAACCGGCAATCGTCTAAGTCGAGAAAAGTCATTTGTTTGAACTTGCCATTCTTTGACGGCGCTCGCGGATTACCTCGTGCGCTTCCGGTGTACCGTCGTGGAACGAGCCAAACCATTTGTCCCAAGGAATCTCCAGCGAGCCGTAGTTACAATCAAAGTAACGGTGGTGCATTTGGTGATGGAAGGTGCCTAACGACAGTCTTGTCTTGTCCTTGATCACAACGCCTTCAAAGCCACAGTGTGTCGTCGCGGCTGTCAAAGCAAAGTACTGTAAATGGAACAGAATGTGGATTGGGTGACAAGCGACAACGAAGTGGATCACAACACTGCCTAAGAAGAATAGATGTTCCAATGGATGCATTGAAAGCCCTGACCAAGGCCCGACGTTTATGTTTCGATGGTGTAGGGAATGCGCTGTTTTGTATAATGCTGGAACGTGGAAAAGACGGTGCATCCAGTAAAAGTAAAAAGACTCCCAGATTGGGATAAGGAAGAAAAGAACTACAAACCAGATTGGGTTAGCAGCCCAGGTAATCATCGGCGCATAACCATTAGCCAAAGCCCAAAACATTAAAGCCTCAAAAGCCGTCCAGATCGCAACACCGCTTCCTAATGTCCAAAACATGTTGTCCCAGACTTGGTTTTTAAGGGTGAATGATCGATTAGATTTCGCGAGGTCCCGAGGGTCATACTTCTTCTCTTTTCCCTGCTTCTTGAAAGTATAGAAAAAGAGGTGAAGAGACCCAGCAACAAGTGTCATGAGGATTATGTTTCTGACCCACATCTCAAACACCCAATCAAAGGCCCAGGTTTGACTGCGTTCAAAGGCGGGTTGAAAGTAGAACCAGGATATGCAGGCGACAGCGACAAGAATCAGCCGCTCGGAAATCAAGAACCAAGACCGCCAAAACCAAAGAAATATGTCGATGGGCCTGAACGGCAGTCTAAAGACGGGAGAGACTTTTACAGGAACCGCGGGCATATAATGCCAGCCCGATATGCGCTTCCTTTCTTTATCATCAGCCATGGCTTTCTCCTTTCTCGCACTATGGCAAAAGGGCAATGGTTTGAAAAACAGAAAATTATGGTTATCATCATCAAATTATTTGATGAATGGAGGAACTCTTGCGCCTTAGCTTAAAAGCTCTGAACTATTTTTTGAAAGCTGTTGAGCACGGTAGCCTCGCTAGCGCAGCAAAGGAGCTAAATGTCGTTCCGTCTGCGGTGTCAGCAGCGATTGACCAAGTGGAAGAGGAATTCGATCTCAAACTTTTGATTCGCTATCCCTCGCGCGGCATTCAACCGACGGCAACCGGGCAAAGGTTACTAGGCAAAATCAAGCGTTTGATCGAGGAATATGAAAGTCTGCTCATCGAGGGTGGTGATTTGAAATCAGCTCTGACCGGGACACTAAGAGTTGGCTATTACGCGCCGGTGGCACCTGCTTTTATGCCAACTATTGTGGCGCCTTTGCTTAAGGAGAACAAAGGCGTGTCTTTCAAGTTTGTTGAATGTAACAATGAGACTGCACAGCTGGGGCTTTTATCAGGTGAATTTGACGTCATTCTATTTGTGGCCGAGAATGTAAAACCTGGCATCAGTTATGAGACTTTGCTCCAACCCAAAGCATATGTTTTGACATCTGCCACTAGCGACTTGGCATCGCAAGCAGTTGTGTCCATGCAAAATCTCAAGAATGAACCCCTCGTCTTGCTCGATCTTCCGGTGATTGGAGAATACTACAACAGCCTTTTTGAAGCAGCAGGGATTGAGCCGAATATTGTGGCGACAGCGTCAACGACAGAAATGGTTCGCTCATTGGTTGGAGCTGGGATTGGAAGCTCGATCCTTAATATGAAACCGTTGAATGAAGTTTCCTATGCGGGAAGCAGCTTAATTGCTGTGCCGATTGAGCCCGAAGTGAAGTCACTGAAACTGGTCTTGGGTTATGTCGATGAGAAACTAAGACGCTTGGTCCAAGCTTTTGTCGACGAGTGTCGGCAATATTTCGGTTCTTCTAAGGCTCGTGAGATTGTTGTTGAAGCCTAATTCTTTCCCTTACAGGCCTGAATTCCATACACCAATGTTGCCGTGATCCAGCCTTAAGGTCGCCACAATCACCAATGGAACGAGCCTTTTGTTGCTCTCGAGCAACGGTTCGAGTCTTGTGGGGCTAGAAAATTCGTTTTTCCTTTGCGGCTGTAGGCTTGTTCGATTAGGGAGCGCCTCCCCGACGCAGGCTTGTTACACGTCAACGGTTCCAGGAGGTCTTTGTTTCTCCACCCGCATGAACGACTTTGTCGCTTTATGTACGGACGGCAGGGAGTAGTCGGCGGAAAGCTAAATGTTCTCGAATGGTTAAAGAGGATCGATTTGATATCGATTGGCAAACGCCTTTGTGGGTTCGAATCCCATCATTTAGACCATAGGTAGCTCAACGGTAGAGCATCAGATCGTTAATCTGAGGGTTGAAGGTTCGATTCCTTCTCTAAGCATCCAGCTGTTAATTCAGTCCGGAGGCAAATTTGTGGATGGACCGGAGCCGCCAGTCGTTTCGACGTCTGGCGGAAACTGTTCTGAAGCCGTTGTAAAGTGGCAGATTTGTTGTGATGAGCACGATAACTGGTTGTCGACTGATAGACTTTTCGAAGGCTTGAAGTTCACCTCCCGCTCTCAAGCTCCGCTCCAAGGAATCCCCGTTTTACAATCGCCATTTGCCTTCGGACGTTGGCTGCTGTCTCGATGTTGAGTGCGTAAAAAACGAAAGGAAATTCTAAATGCGGTAGCTATCGCAAGGAGTAAGGACATGATGAAAGTAATTGAAAAACTGCGCGGCTTTGACAGGGTCACCGTCGGCGAAAATGAAAGAGTACTGGTCTTTGAAAAAGGCCTGATCAGCAACGTGTTGAGCGCCGGGGAACATTTGTTGAAAACCCGAGGTCAAAAGTCAGACTTCGAGTGGTTCGATATCACAAATCCCGTGTTTGTCTCTCATGTTGATCGCATCATGTTTGAAAAGCTGCCTGTGATTGCGGACCAGCATTTTGTTGAGTTCAGAACGTCAAACGAGCAAGTCGCCGTTATCGAACGCGATGGTGTTATCTTTGCCGTCATGAAACCCGATGAACGTTTGATTGTTTGGAAAGATGCGGGACCTTGGAACGCCCAGACCTTTAATCTCGAAGAGAGTCTAAAGGTCAATTCTGCGATGGTTCGCAGGTTGGGGCAGGCCGGAAAAGCAGGCTTTATGACGTTGCAACCCATCGTCGAAGGCCAGGCCGGTTTGCTTTACGTCGATGGTCAATTGATAGAAACGATTGGCCCTGGTGTTCATGCCTTTTGGTCCGTTGGCAAAATGGTCCAAGTCAAGGTCATTGATCTGCGTTGGCAGTCCCTGGACGTAACGGGCCAAGAGGTTTTGACAAGAGATCGCGTAACGATTCGCGTCAACCTTGCGGCGGAATACCGTGTTGCAGATGCGATTGCAGCCGTGACGGAGACCAAAGACTTTGCCGATGCTTTTTACAGGGCGCTGCAATACGCTTTTAGGCGAACTCTAGGGGCGAGAACCCTGTAACATCGGCAAAAGTCCGGGGTATCAAGCAGTTTCTTTTTGTCGGATGAGGTTTGGTAAGTGTGGGATATTGGGTGCGCCGGGATGTGATAGTCGGTCTCCAAGATAGTCCCAGAAATTAATTCCCAGCTTGGCGC
>CAJQQZ010000187.1 GCA_905480575.1 uncultured Alphaproteobacteria bacterium
AAAACGACAAGAACAACAAGGGCTGATTTAGGATTTGTCGTCCCAGACTTCTCAAGTGCGTTCTTACTCTATAAAAAAGCGGAATTCCAAGCTGCTTCTTTCAAGTAAAGCGGACAGAATCGAGACAGCCCTGTTTGGTAACTAATTAATCAATTGGATAAGATCTATACCATGAAAACTTCAGCACGCGTTGTTGTCATCGGTGGAGGCGTTTGCGGCGTATCCACTCTCTATCACTTGGCCAAGATGGGTTGGTCAGATGTTGTGCTTTGCGAGCGCACAGAATTGACGGCAGGATCGACCTGGCATGCCGCCGGTTTGCTGCCGCTCTTTAACATGTCTTATTCAGTGGGCCAGCTGCATCAATACTCAGTAGAGCTGTACAAGAAGCTTGAAGAAGAGACCGGCCAAGATGTGTCCTTCCATGTTGTTGGTAACCTTCGCCTCGCTCGAAACCAAAAGCGCATGGATGAATATCGTAACTATGCCTCTACAGCAGATACAATCGGCATTAACTATGAGCTGATTGGTCCAGATGAAATCAAGAAGCTTTGGCCTCTTATTAACATGGACGGTTTGATCGGCGCGCTTTGGCACCCTGATGATGGCCACATTGCGCCGGTTGACCTGACGATGGCGCTTGCAAAAGGCGCAAAGATGTATGGCGCTGAGATTTACCAGCAGACAGAAGTCACCGCCATTGATCAAAAGCAAAACGGCGAATGGGTAGTGACCACCAATAAAGGTGAGATCACCTGTGAACATATCGTTTCCGCAACCGGTAACTACCCACAACAAACAGCCGACATGGTTGGCTTGTCACTGCCTGCTATCCCAGTCGAGCACCAGTTCATTGTTTCTGACGTCGATCCTGTCCTCAAAGAATACCGCGATGCCGGTCACGCCGAACTCCCTGTTCTGCGCGAATCAGACTCTCAGTATTACTTCCGCGAAGAACGCATGGGCTGGATCCTTGGCCCCTATGAAGAAGGTGCCCCTGCCCGCTTCGCTCATGGTGTTCCTTCAACATTTGAGAAAGACCTCTTCCCTGGTGAACTAGAGCGCTTGATGCCTCACGTTGAGGCCGCCATGAGCCGCGTACCGTCCTTTGCTAACACAGGCATTAAAGACATCGTAAACGGCCCGATCTGTTACACACCCGATGGCAACCCGCTTGTTGGTCCTGCCTACTCCCTCAAGAACTTCTGGCTCTCTGAGGGTCACTCCTTCGGTATTACTGCTGCTGGTGGTGCTGGCTGGCAGTTGGCGCACTGGATTATCAATGGTGAGCCTACTGTTGATATGTGGGGCGTTGATCCTCGCCGCTTCGGTGCTTACGCCAACAAGAACTATGCAGTGAAGAAGAACGAAGAAGCTTATTCTCACGTCTTCATCAACCACTTCCCTATGGAAGAACGCCCAGCTTGTCGTCCACAGCGTACAACACCCTGTTATGACCGCCTGAAAGATGCGGGAGCCTGTTTCGGCATGGCCTTTGGTTGGGAACGTCCAAACTGGTTCGCGCCAAAAGGCGTAGAGCCCGTCGATGATTACTCCTTCCGCCGTTCAAACTGGTTTGAGCATGTCGGCAATGAAGTTGCGACCATGCGTGAGCGTGTTGGTTTGCTGGAGTTGTCGTCATTCTCCAAATACGAAGTTGAGGGCCCAGGCGCATTTGAATGGTTGAACAAGATGATTGCCAACACCGTTCCTAAGAAAGAAGGCCGCATTAACCTTTGCCACGCGCTGAACCCATCAGGTTCCGTCCGCTCAGAATTCACAATCACCAAGCTTGGCCACGATCACTACTACCTCATCGGTCCTGGTGCCGGTAACGCCTACGATTATGACTTCTTGCGCAAGCAGTTGCCTGCTGATCGCTCTGTTTTCTTGAAAGACGTGACAAACCAGTTCGGCGTTTTTGTGGTTGCTGGCCCTGACGCGAAAAAGGTCATGGACCAGTTGGTCTATGCCGACTTGTCGAACGAAGCCTTCCCTTGGCTGACACACAAAGAGATCAACGTCGGTATGGCCTCGAACGTCCGCACACTGCGCGTTAACTTCGTTGGTGGTTACGGTTGGGAACTTCACCACCCGATTGAGTATCAAAACCACCTCTTTGATGTCATCATGGAAGCCGGTAAAAAATACGATATCGGCCTGGTCGGTATGCGTGCTATGGACTCCATGCGTCTAGAGAAGACATACCGTGCTTGGTCAACTGACCTCAACGCAGAGAACTCTCTGTTAGAGGCCGGTCTGGAGCGTTTTGCACGCTTCAAGAAGCCATTCGATTTCGTGGGTAAAGAAGCTCTGCTCAGGCAAAAGGAAAACGGCATTCCAACGACTTTCTCCACGATTGAAGTTGATGCCGCCGACGCTGATTGCTTCGGTAACGAGCCGATCATTATTAACGGCGAAGTCGTCGGTCGCGGCACAGCAGGCGGCTACGGTCACCATGTGAAGAAGTCCCTGTTGCTCGGCTACGTCAACACAGAACACGCAGCCATCGGCACAGAGTGCCATGTACGTGTCCTAGACGAACTCCGCCCAGCGCGCATCATCGAAGAAAGCCCCTACGATCCAGAGAACCTGGCTCTGAGAGGGTTGCTTTAAGCGAGCTGCGACAGAACTGAATTAGGTTTCAGTTGGAAACTGGAAAGGCCGGGTCACTTGATCCGGCCTTTTCGTTTTAGACTTCATTCATCGAAAGGCTCTTTACTTCCATTCGAGGCAAGCTCGAACATTTTTGTTCTGAACACAATCAGCCTACTGTTAACTTCCACCATATCGCTGAATAAATCCTCGAAGTAGCCGTAGTCCTTTTGAAGTTCTTGTGGATTCTTCCCTTCCTGTTTCGCTTCCTGGGTTCCCACCCAGTGCCTAAATCTTGCTTGCCACCTTGTCAAATGAGGTCTCAAGCCAAGATTAAGAAGATCAATTGTGTGTGCGGCGGTGCAAAATTAGTCCACGGTAGCGGCGGCATTGTGTTGTCGCGGGCGGCGTAAAAGTCGTCCACTTTATCCCTTTCGTTTTGTCGGGAGGGTTTGAGGATATACACCGTGGACATCTATTTGAAAGTT
>CAJQQZ010000188.1 GCA_905480575.1 uncultured Alphaproteobacteria bacterium
CATAAACTGAATTTGATCCGACAGACACCGCATCAAAATCCGGAAACTGTCAGATCAGGTCTGAACTTCTACAACTGAATTTGATCCGACAGACACCGCATCAAAATCCGGAAACTGTCAGATCAGGTCTGAACTTCTACAATTGAAGCTAATTTCTTTTAGATTGGCCCACGGTTGCAGCCTGAAGGTAAACTTACGCATTCTTTAGCTGCTTCCTTATCGAGTTCGCTCAAAATGCTCTTCAAGTCAAAAGGTAAACATTCTCCTCGTTCGGCTTGTAGCCATGCGGGTTCTATCGCCGCCCTCAAACGACGGAGCCTAAGTTTGTCGCTTTCGTCGAGAGCGATTTTCTCGAATAGACTTAAACTCATGTCGTCATCCCACCATCAACATTAAGGCATTGGCCGGTAACATAGTCGGCGCCAGCAGCTAACCAGAGAATCGCTTCGCCGTAGTCTTCGGGGGAGCCGATGCGTTTTAGAGGAATGCCGTCGACGTCATAGCGTTGCCCTTCGTCATCGGGGAAACGACACATCCAGTTTGAATCCACACAGCCTGGCGCGATGGCGTTAACACGGACTTGAGGCGCGAGGCCTCGCGACCATTCTCGGGTCAGGCTGATGAGGCCGGCTTTCGTGGCGCAGTAGACAGAGCTGGACCCGCCACCGGTTGGCAAAGCGGCGATAGAAGAGGTGTTAACGATGGCACCTGATGAGTCTTTGAGTGCGCTGGCGGCAGCTCTTGTACAGCGATAGGGACCGATGAGGTTAACGTTCAGCAGCAAATTCCAAAAATCCTCGTTTTGGCTTTCCATGTCTGACGGAGGGATGGGGATCTTGGTGCCGGGCGTTCCTGCGTTGTTAATCAGGTAGTCGAGACCGCCCATGCTCTCTATGGCCTCACGCACCATCCGGGGGGCGTCGTCGGCATCGCCAACGTTGCCGGGAGCCGCGATGACAGAGTGCCCCTGGGCCTTAAGATCAGCAACGACTTGTTTGAGATTTTCGGAACTAGGCAAATCATTGATGGCCACAGTTGCGCCGCAACGAAGGAAAGCCATGGCAGCCCCGAGGCCAATGCCTGACGCACCGCCGGTAATCAGAACCCTCTTGCCTTGAAGATCAAACGTCGCTTTCATACTGGCCTCCGCATCCGTGAATTTTGAAACAAGGTTAGTCTAGGTGATTGGGCGTTTGCTGCAACAGAAAATCCCAATATCGAAGTTGAATTCAAAGCCGGTTTGAATCAACCATCGGCCTAACGCACTGAGTGTCGTGAGCAGGAATGAGAGACAACAACAAGGCAGTGTGCTCGATTCCACTGCTTATCAAACAACGTCGAGCATGGTAGTTAGCTCAAACCATTGAACGAAAGTTACACCCATGCCAAATCCCAATCCACGCGCACTGATCGAAGGACGCCCTGTCCTCGTTGTAATTGACATCCAGAAGGATACTTTTGCTGAAGTGGAGGGTGAACCAGAAGATCGCTCTATTCAGATTATGGAAGGTTACGCCGATCGCATGTTGAGGGCAAAGGCAGCAATCGATAAAGCCCGCGAAAAGTCCATTCCAATTATCTTTATCAGAGAATCTCACCGTGAAGATCTAATCGATTTTGGCCGTGAGTTGGACGGAGATGAGGCGATCCATTGTGTTGAAACTGATCCGAACAACCAACTTGCGATCGAAGAACTCGGCATTCTACCTAGTGACTATCGGATTAAGAAGCGCCGCTATTCGGCTTTCTTCGGCACAGATTTTGAGATCTTACTCAAAGGGTTGAAGGCTGATACGCTGCTGCTTTGTGGTGGGTTAACAGACGTTTGTGTTCATTATACCTTTGTCGATGGGCATCAGCATGATTATTTCTGTCGGGTGATTGAGGATTGTGTGGGCGGTTCTTCTTGGGAAGCCCATGAAGCCTCTCTCAAAGCGATGGAATATCTGCAAACCGGCGCGAGACGATCACTGGATGAAGTATTGAACGCAATGGAAGCTTGCTGATACTTTGTTTGGTTTCGGGAGTTAACAGTAGAACGCGCCAGTGTTAAATGCGTTCTACTGATTTCTGCCAGAGTGTGCTCGGTTCTATTGAAGACCAGTAGGGTCGATGACACCGCGAGGACAACCTATACTGCTGGGATCAGCTGCGAGCAGCAAATCTCCGACATCCGTCTCGGTTTCAATCAGGCCACGGAGGCGGATTTTCAGTTCTTGTATCAGAACTCGACCGCCATCGCCGGCGCATTTGAATTGGACGCGGTCACCCGCGCCCTCGCCAAACTCTTGATCGAAGAGAGCTCTAATGTCCGCGGTTTCCACTTGAGAGCCAACGTGGTCTGCTAAGAAACGGCCAACTGCTGAATTGTTGATCTGGTTCATGATGACCAGAGTATCAGCATAGTATTCCTCAGCGCCTCCCGCACCAAAGTAACATGTGCCGTGTTTTATCCATTCGTGGCGTTGCAAGAAACTTGCGGTTCCAGGCATCGCAACATTCAACTCATCGGTTAACTCTGGTGACAGCTCAAGGGCTGGCAATTGATCCCATTTTTTAGCGCCGTCTAAGCTTTTTAAACTGGAAGATACACCGCAGTAGGCGACGGTATCCGGCCATAGCCCATGAAGGGAAAGCTGCTGTTCTGTAATGGGGAGAAGCCCATTGTTCAGGTCTTTGCATTCTGTTTTGTTAGGCTTGCTTTCGCAAAAGGCAGGTTGCCAGCTGAGTGCGAGTACGTTTTCCGTCGACTCTTCACCGGTTGCAATAGGACCTTGAGGTTCGCTGGACGAACTGTCGTCAGTTGGTGTCGTGGCTTTCACAACGTGTTGACCGCAACTGACATGAACCCAGCGCGATTCAGTGACCGGAGCCCCCGCGACCTTTACCTGAAAGAAATCACCTCCCAACTTGTTAATGGCAAAAATATCGTAAGCGACCCGAGGAACGGTCATGATATCACCAGGATTGGTTTGGCGGTTCTTTGACTGAAAGGCCTCACATCGCTCAAAGGCAATGAAGTAGCCTTCAAGCCGTTCTGAGGCCTCTGCTATCGGAGTATAGGCCAACACCAAGGCGAACAGCGGTAGGAATCTAAACATAACGGGCGACTTCTAAATAAACCTTTGGTAGAAAATATTATCTCCTAATTCTTACAATTTGCAAGAACTTTAGTGCTGATGGAGATTTAGTTTGGCTTTGGCCTGTTGTTTCAGAATTGGTGCAGGGCTTAAACGCACAATTGAATTGCCTTTGAATTTGCACAATCAGACCCTCTTCCAGCCTCGCTTGGAGTCTATTTCTGCGACTTTCATGCAAGAGGAGGATCAAATGCCTGAAATGCGCTCTCTATCGGTTTTGTTGTTTTCTGTCTTTTTAATTGGCGGCTGCTTAGCCGCCGGCGTTGGCTATTCAGCCTTACAGGTGTCGAAGGCCTACGTTCACGTGCGAACACCCGAACGAACGGTCGTTGTGAAGGGGCTTTCAGAGCGGCGTGTAAAGGCCGACTTTGCCTCATGGTCGCTTTCCTGGTGGAGCCAAGATCAAGACCGCGAGAAGGCCTTGGCCGAAGTCCTAAAAATGCAGCAAGCGGTGAAAGACTATGTCACCAAGTCCGACTTGAAAGAAGGCGACTGGACGGTTGTGCCGCTGAGCTACCGTGAAAACGTCGATATCGATCGTAAAGTTCATAAGGAAATTGGGCAGAATGCCTTGGGTATGGAAGTCGTGAAAGAAACTGAAGAGGTGATTGAGACAAGATATCACCAGTTCTCTGGCACGATGGAAATCGGCACTGAGCAAGTTGAGGCCTTGCAAGAGCTGGCGCGACGTTCGAATGATTTGTTGAACGCGGGTATTGTTCTGCAAGATGTTCCGAGACCCGTGTACACCTTCTCGGGCCTGAACCAAATCAAGCCTGGGATGATCGAAGAAGCAACCAAGAATGCCCGTAGTTCCGCCACACGATTTGCTGAAGATTCAGGCAGTCGCCTTGGTGCCATCATCTCTGCTGATCAAGGCAACGTTCGCTTTCTGCCGCGTGGCCGAGATGGCGATGAAAAATATTATGCTGATAAGGTTGTCAGGGTTGTCACCTCAGTGCGTTACTATTTGGTGGACTGACAATCTTTCCGACGTTGAGCCAGGCCTTCGCGCCAGGCCAACGTGATTGCACCTGCAATGATGATCAACGCGCCAACGACACCCAGTGTCGTTGGCAGTGCGCCGAACACAACGAAGTCCATCAGAGCGGCAAAAACCAAAGTGGCGTACATAAACGGCATTACAAAAGAAGTTTGTGCATTCTTGATCGCGGTGAGAAAGAACAGCTGCGCCGTTGCCATGCAAAGACCGACAGAAACCAACAATACCCATTGCGCTGCGGTTGGGGTGCTCCAAATAAAAGCCAAAGGAATGACCGCGAGACCGAGACCCATCAAATTGTTGATCAAGAGTACTTGCAAAATTGGCTCTCGGTTCGTGAGTCGTTTGATGAAAATGACTTCCAAGCCACCGGTACAAGCGGCCCCCAAAGCAAGCAGAGCAGCAATCTGAAATGCTTCTCCGCCGGGTTGAATGAGGACAATGGCGCCAATGATCATAGTGGCAGCTGCGAACCATCTGATGGGACCTACTTTCTCGCCCAACATGAAGATCGCCAGCACCATGGCGATTAAAGGATTAAGAAATGAAATTGCGGTTGCGTCGGCCAGAATCATTTTGGCAGAGGCCGCGAAAATCAAAGTGACGGTCAACCATCCCATCACCGTGCGTTTGAAATGAAGCGAGTAGTTTGGGCTCTCAAGTCTCCGACCAGAAACCTTCCACGCAATGATCCAAACACCAACAGCGAAAACGAAACGTGCTGCACTGACCATAAACGGGGAAAGCGATTCCACACCCTCTCCCAGCACATCGCTGTTACCAAGAGTTTTTGCGATCAACGTCGTACCAGCGATGAAGATACAGGCGACAAGCATAAATGCCGCTGCCTTGAGGGGGGAAGTGTTCATTGTGGACAGACTTGAGAATTAAGGAACAGCAGCTATGACTTTCCCCAAGCCGCGAGTCAACGGGCAGAAAGATTAAGGTAGAAAGATTAAGAACGCGCAGCCTTGTTCTTACGGATGTCTTTTTCCATCCATTCAATCAATTTGCCCATGTTCCCATTGTGCCGCTTAAGATAACGCGTGTACTCTAGTTTGTAAGAGTGGACGAGGGATAGCCCCTTCACTTTGATATCGACAGCCACAAAGTGACCCCCTCGTTTATAGAGTTTCCAATCAACCTTGGCTTTTGGTCCGTTGGCCTGGTGCAGGAGAGAATGAACTACGTGGTACTTGGGGTTTCGCGAGTCTTTGCTGCTACGGACTACCTTCAACTTTTCACCTGCGTAGCCAGAGAAAACCTCTAAAAAGTATTCGGTTAAAGAAACTTCAAAAGTTTTCAAATAGAGTTTTCTTTCGCTTTTGCTGGCGTTCTTCCAATAGGGTCCGAGCGACAGGCGGCCGATTAGATTAGCGTCAAATCTGTTACGCACAATACTCTTTGCAACTGATCGGCGAGATGACCAAGAGCCTCCTTTGCCGATTTTGGCGACGGCTCTATCGGACACTGATTGCACGACCTGGGCTGGGTCCTCCGCCTGAGCGACAGATGACACAAGGGAGCCAAGGGACATAAAAAATGCCAGAAAACTCACTAGTAGAATTCTTTGTAATCTCATCATCACACTACGCTTCGTTTGAGTTGAGAAGGGCTTAAGTCGTACCATTCAACGCAGGTTTGGTTTAATTTTGCAACAAAATTTGCTTCGAATTTTTGCAAAACGGGAGTGGTGCAATTTTTTTGTGGCCGAAAAAAAGCCCCACCACTTTGTCGAAGAAGGCAAAGCGGTGGGTTGAGTTTTCTAAGGCTCCAGTTGAAGGGCAGCCTTCATGTTGGGGTGGAATCGGCAGAAGTAATCCAAGGAAAAATCTGCTGTCACTTCGATAGTCTTAGATTGGCCTTTTTTGAGCCTGCCGGTATCCCAACTTTTGTCTTTTGCCGTAGCCGTGTGAGGCGCTAGGTCTTCGTTGATCCACGTGATCTTGTCGCCTGCTTTAACGTTTAAACTTGGCGGATCAAACTTAAAGGCTTTGATTGCCACCGTGTGCGTGGTTCCTTCTTCAGCAGTGGCAAGGTGCACAGAGGCGGAGAAAGCAACGAACAAAACCAAGGTCAACGTTGCTAGATGTTTAAAAGACAACAACATTGCTTACATGCCTTTCAGTTTGGCGACCATCATTTCGGCGTGACCTTGATGGACTTTGAAGATCTCAAGACCAGCTTCAAATAGTGCTTTAACTTCAGCATTATCGATGTTTGGAATGAAAGTGTTTTCGACGAGATCGTTGACAGCTTCGTGGTAGCCCAACTCGTTTTCGGCATAGAATCGATCAAAATCATCACCGCGCAATTGGCTCATCTCATCAATGAGTTTTTCGGCGTTTGCATTGAGAGTTTGGCTGAGGAAGTTGTTCTGGGCATTAGCACCTAGTTTTGCCAAGAGGGCAAGAGCCTGGGCATTCACGGCTTCATGATCTTGGATCATAGTTTGAGCGAAAGCGCGGACGTCTGCGTTGCCGCTAATGGCAAGTGCAAGGTGAGCGTAGCGAATATCGATATTGTCTGCTGTGTAAGCAACGTGAGCAATCTCGAGATCGTTGAGGTCGGCTGGTGAATCAGCAGAAGCAGAGAGCGTAGAAGCAAAGAACAGGCCGAAAACGGCGGCGAATAGCTTTTTCATGAAGAATTTCCTTATTGATGAATTGAATTACACGGACAAACCGTGCGTCAGGAACTTTCTTCAGATTTCACGTATGGTTAATGGTCGAGAGTGCTGAATTTTTGATCAATAGTACAAGTCATTGAATTTTCGATCAAAGAACTTCACAAAGAAGAGATAAAGCTCAACAGGCCCTAAGGCAGATTTATTCAATGGACTTTTTTAGCGAAATTCTCTCCCATCTTGAATTAAAGGGGACGCTCTATTTCAGGACGTCTTTTTCACCGCCTTGGGGTGTCGAGGTACCCGCGTTTGAAAAGGTGGTTCGATTTCACTATGCTCATCGCGGTCGCTGCTTTGTTCGAATAAAGGGCACGGATAATCTTGTATGCTTAGAGCAGGGAGATTTGCTGCTCATTGCAAAAGGGGCTGGTCACAAGCTCTTTTCAGATCCCCAAGCGGAGGAAGCGGTTTTAGAGTTGGATCGCGTTGTAGAGCAGTCCGGTTTTACGGGTCAGGGAACCCTTGTCATTCCCAGCAATGAACAAGCGGAAGGCTTTGAGGCTCAGTTAGTTTGTGGACACTTCTCATTTGATAAGAAGTCGGGCCATCCTTTGTTGGAAGCTCTCCCGGAATTCATTCACATTAACGACTACAGCTCTGCAGCTGGACATTGGTTAGAGGCTAGTTTGAAAGTCATAGGGGAAGAGGCACATCAACCTGCACTGGGATCTGATTTAATCGCACGGAAAGCTTCCGAAATTATCTTCGCCCAGACGTTGAGAACCTACTTCGCTCATGAAGATACAAACACTGATGGCCTTGCGGCCTATGCAGATCAGGAGTTCGCACCAGTCCTCCAGGCCATCCATTCCGATCCTGCACGTGCTTGGACATTAGAGCAAATGGCGAAGGTGGCCGGTATGTCACGGACAGCCTTTGCAAATTCGTTTCATCAACGCTTTGGTGTGCCGCCGATGGCCTACGTTACTGATTGGAGGATGGAAATTGCACGCAAGCGCCTTGCCAATACGAACCAAGCCATTATCGAAATAGCAGAATCCATTGGCTATCTTTCAGAAGCTTCTTTCGGGCGGGTTTTCAAAAAGAAGTTTGGTTTGGCACCTGGGCGATACCGGAAAGAACAGTCGGTCTAAGCTTCAGTCTTTAAACTGATGAACATCTGTTGCAACTAGCTGGTTAGCTTGGTCAGAGGTCCAATTTCTACGGCTCGCCAATTGCGCCAGAATGACACCGCAGGCGACAAAAGCAGCACCAGCGGCTTGCCACCAGTTCCATTCGCCGCCCAAAGTGATGACGACGGTTACCATGACGTAGAAAGGGACGGCGTTCATATGGAATGAGGCCACCAAGATGCCCAGTCCTCCAACACCCCAGATCCAAAGACCTTGCGCAATCGATATGGAAAAAATTGCGACATAAACAATAAGTGAGATGTGGAAGCCGTCGTATTCACCGATAGCTGTTTCACCTAGATTCAGCGAAAGAGAGATTATAAGAGCGACAACGCAAAGAACGAAGGCGCCTGCAATCCCAACTGTTGTTTGGCCGACCGGGCTTAGGTCAGCAAAGTTCTTTGTGTTAGCGCGAGTGGCCCAAGCAAAGAGCATGACGGCAATCAAACAGAAAAGCGCACCTAAACCGAAGGTGCTATCTGAGAGTTTCACGCCGGTCGCCAAATAGCCTCCCACCAGGGCCAATAAAATACCAAGTACCAGGAGCGGTCTTAGTTTCCGACCGTCGAAAGCGATCTCGAGCATTGCACCAAAAATTGGCATCATGGCAGCGGCAATGGCTGGAGTGACGGGATCGGAAAGCTTTTGCCCGATCATCAACAAAATTGTGCCGATACCAAAGCCTAAGCCCCCAACGTGCAGTGCAAGCAACCAGTTGGCCGACTTCAGAGTTTGCCAACCATCGAGGAGTGCCCAGCATCCAAGCAAAACCACCAGCGCCATTCCCATCCTGATAACAAGAAGCGAAAGTGTTCCCCAACTGTCCAACAAGACTTCTGTCGCTGGGAAACCAATCGCCCAAAAAATCATCGCGAAGAAGCAGGCAATGTTGGCGCTGAATGGAGACAGTTTGGTTTGCACAATAGTGGCCGTTCATAAATGTTGGTGCTTCCTCCTTGGCACAAAAACCAGCGCTTCGGTTTTCAGATCCGACAACTTTCATGTCAAATGACGACTTTGCAGCTGAGAAGGCGGCTAAATGTCAACGGCGGAGTAAAAGTCTGCCATTGGGGCGGAGCAAAAGTAGGCCAGTTTGTTTGATTTTTGGGTATGTCTTCTGGCCTCTGCAGGGGCCAGAAGACATTGTCCGTCATTGAGACCTATGATGGGTGTTGTTTG
>CAJQQZ010000189.1 GCA_905480575.1 uncultured Alphaproteobacteria bacterium
ACGCTATTGCTAAGTTCGTGAGAGCAAAGGTCACCGCAAAAGGAACAGGCCATTCACTCAAAATCGAGCCTGAGATCATCAGAGCCCTTGGTTCATCAAAGGCCATACAGCCAAAGGTCCAACAACAGACCATCACCAAAAGGGCCACAACAACCTACATCCAACCAAAGGGACAGCTCTCTAACACACAGGGCGCTACTCAAGTCCCCCAAAGTGAATGGCAAGGTAAATATGTCGTGCCAAAAGGATATATCCTCATGAGACGACAAGATGGAAAGCTCTTCCTCAGAAAAACAAACTAACACCTAAACAAAAACCAATTCCGGACCATCCCGGATAGGCCGCTGACCAAAACAATAGCCTCTGTCCCCATATGCTATTCATACTCGCCAGCGGCCTCTTTCTTTAGGGGCTATTGAATTAGGCTACGAGATAGTGGAGAGGGGCTGGGTTTAAGGCTTAGGAGTGATCATCAGGCGAATGATATCAACCTTGTCAGGCGGGTAGATCATCGACGTATTGATTTGAATGGATTCGCCAGGATTTACTTTTTGGCCTGCGGTAGGTTCAATCCAGAATCGAATAAGACTACCTTTAGCGTCGAATAAATTGACTCTGACGTTAGGGGTAACAAGAACCTCATTACGCAGGTTTTTCAAATGGGCCGTAATGAGTAACTCTTTATCGCCGTTATCGCGTTCTTTCCAAACGTTGGTTTGATTCATCAAAGCGAAACCTTCAGCTTGATTGGAAAGTGGCACACCGAGTAGAGCGTAGAGGGCCTGTGACTGAGGAAAGCGCTCTGCGATGTCGTCTTTGGCAAACCAAAAAACCAATCCTGCGGCCAATAGAAGAATCAGAGGAAAACCGAAAATTCGCCCAAAGGTCCGAAGCGATTGATTTGATGTACCAAGAGAAGTGGTGTCATAGATTTCTTTATCTGAGGGAGTGGAAACTTCGTCTGCCGTAATGTTCGGATAATAGGAAGGGGGCTCTTGGTGACGGGCGCGTTCTTTCTGTTCTTCCCGCTTTTTTTCTGTTGAGTTTTCCTTCTTAGCGCCAAATTTTTCTGTCCAAATATGGTGGCAGACGGCACAGCGAACACGTCGTGCGGTTTTCTCACCGATGGAACTTCGGTCGACTTTGAAAACTGCATCGCATGAGGGGCAGGTGATATGAAGAGAAGGTGAGGCCATTTTTAACTGCTGTTACGTGACTCCGGTGCGCCATCTGGGTTATAAACCTGATTCTGTTCTAGGGAGGAACTAAAAATTCATCCCAACACTGTGTTGACAAGAAAAGGCCCCTCATGATCGAGTTTGAATCGGTATCGCTGCGCTACGGCAATGGGCCTTTGATCCTGCGCGATGCTTCTTTTCACATAAAACCGGGCAGCTTTCATCTTGTGACGGGAGTGTCGGGGGCTGGAAAATCATCTCTGTTGAAATTGATCTATTTGGCAAGCTTCGCCACGAGCGGCAAAGTTAAGCTTTTCGGGCGCGATGTACTGACGCTTTCTTCTGATGAGTTGGCTTTGCTACGTCGCCGTATAGGGGTGGTTTTTCAAGATTTCCAGTTGCTCGATCATCTCTCAGTGAGAGACAACGTGTCGTTACCGTTGAGGGTAACAGGTAAATACGGGGACAAAGAAAGAGACAATGTCGCGGAACTCCTGGCTTGGGTGGGACTGGGGCAATATGTCGATCACTTACCGGCGCAGCTCTCTGGTGGCCAACAACAAAGAGTAGCGATAGCCCGAGCAGTGATTGCACGCCCGGCCATTCTTCTTGCCGACGAGCCCACAGGAAACGTCGATGATCACATGGGGATCCGATTGGTTGACCTCTTTGAAGAACTCAACCGCATCGGAACAACTGTGATCGTGGCTACCCACAGCACTACACTTGTTTCCGAGTACAATTTCCCAACTTTGCGGTTGAGCAAAGGAGAGGTCACGGACTTGCCGCCGCGTAAAGGCAAGATTGGACGTCGGGGGGTCAAAGTAGCAAAAGGTAATGACGCTCAAAACTCAGGTGTAAAGGGTGAAAGCAAATGACGGTAAAGCCTATCGCCCTGATTTCTGCTGCTAATGATCCCATTACAAAGGCTTTACCAAAAGTCATTGCTTTGATTACATTCGTTATGTCTTTGTTGTTGTTAATGACATTGTCGGCGGCGATATTCTTAATGCAGCTCAACCGAGACCAAGTTAATGAATTGACGGTTCAGCTTCCGGCAAGCCAAGACAGTGCATTGCAGCAAAGAAAACTAGACGGTTTAGTATCTGTGTTGACTGCATTTCATTCTGTCAGAGAAGTGAGAGTGCTATCGAAAACGGACGTGGCTGGGTTGTTACAGCCTTGGTTGGGCGATCAAGAAACGATTTCAGATCTACCTTTGCCATCGGTCATCGCAGTGGAAGTCACGAAAGATCAACCGTTCAATACCGAGATTTTGTTACAGGAACTCCGCGCTATGACACCTGACGTCATATTGGATGATCACCGTGATTGGTATTCTTCTTCATCACGTTTTTCTGGAAAATTGCTCGGGTTGCTCGGGTTGTTGTTGGTCGCTGCTTCTCTGTCTTTAGTCGGATTGATCGCCTTTGCCCTCAAAACCAGCCTCGTGGTCCATAGCCAAACTGTTGACGTTCTCCACATGGTGGGAGCGAGTGACTATTTTATTGCTCGGCAATTCAGTCGGATGGTTTTGAAGCTTTCTGCTTTGGGTGCTAGTGTTGGCGCGATCACAGCTCTTTTGATTCTTTGGTTGTTTCAGTTGTGGGTTAGCGGAGACAATACGGAGGCCGACACACTTTTGAGCTTTTCGTTCTGGTATCTAATTCCGCTTGTGATCTTGGTTCCGATTATTGTTTGGCTAGCGGGACTGGTGACTCAAAGGGTCGTCACAAAACTTATCCGCCGTCAAAGAAAGGCAGCTTAAAACATGGACAATAAAAAATGCCCAAGCTGTGGCACTGAAGTCCACTTCGACGATGATGTTTGTTATGCTTGTGGGGCTAACGTCCCACGGTCAATACCCTGGTTGGCTTATCTTGTTGGCGGTGTAATCGCCGTTGCATTGTTTCTTGGGCTCGTCGACTGGTCTTATTGGATCGACTATTTTTCTAAGTTTTGAGCCCTAACCTGGCGGAACAAAGATTGTAGGCGCAAGTCCGGAATGGAAAGCTTGTTAAGTTGCTCTATTGTGCTTGCTAGATAATCGTAATTGCTACCTCGGCCGCCGATGGCTTGAGCAATGGTTTCACTTTGTTCATCGTAGGACAATCGCGGCGCATAGTCAGGTCCATTGCGGTTGATAACAAAAGACAATGCTGGCCTTATTTCCGGTCCACACGCCGCTTTGACCCAACGAGGGTGGTAGGAATCGCGCAGCATTTCGCGGTCGAAGAGATAGTCTAACACTTCGTTAGACGTATCTTTGGAAACCTTAAAGGCAACACCATGGCAGCAACCGCCGCGATCTAAGCCTAGGACTAATCCAGGCCGTTCCACGGTGCCTCTGTAATTTCTGGACCGCAGACAAAAACTACGATGATAGCCATGCACTTTTGCGATTGTCGAATCGAGATAAGAAAATCCCGGATTCCACATCAAAGATCCATAGCCAAAGACCCAAAAGTCCTCATTAAGGTTAGAAAAGCACGAGCGGGTGAGATTCATATTTCAAATTGTTATTCTGGCGCTTTCTGCGCTATGAAAGAAGCTGGTGAGATGTTCACCCAAGAATAACCCTTTTCTGATTTATTGAAATAGACCACATGCCTCGCTCGCTAAAAATTCTGTTGATTGTTCTTGCTGCATTCAGTCTTCTTTATGCTGTGTATTGGTTTGCGGCTGCTTACGTCATTGAAAGGCAAATCAAAACAGAAATTGCGAAGCAACAGCGTGCTGACAGAAGCCTTACTCTGGGCAAGATTGACGTGTCCGGTTTCCCTTTACGTTTCAACGTTTATCTCCATGAGATTGAGTTCAGTGATCAAGGCGACGGCCTGACGTTTGTCAGCGACGGGCCGTTGAAAATAAAAGTGCCGTCTTATGCGCCTTGGAACTTCGAAGTCAAAACGGGTGGTGAACACAATCTCTTTATGGATGGTCCTTCCGGTGAACAAACCTTCAGGATCGAAGGCGCTATAAAGTTTCACGGTCAGATTGGGTTTGATCAAAGGGTTAAAGAATTCTTTTTGGATGCCAGCGATTTGAGAGTCCACAATGAGGAAATCGGAATGACTCGGATTGGGCAGCTTGAATTGGCTCTTTTCCCAGAAGAAACGGTGACGGGTTCTCGGTTTGAATTGCGGGCAGGGCCTCTGTCATTACCCGCAACCCTTAATCCTGGATTAGGGTCTGTTGTTGAAGCCCTGTCAGTTGACGGAATTGTAACCCCCTTTATCCCGAAGAACCTTAATCGCGGCCATCTTAAAGTATGGGCAGCTGAAGAAGGGTCGGTTCTACTGGAAGCATTCAAAATGACTTGGGGTGAAATAGATCTTTCAGCAAATGGTAAGATCTTTTTTGATGATAAAATGTTGCCGGTCGCAGCGATGGATCTGTCTGTCGATGGTCACAAACAAGCATTGAAACTCTTCGCGGATCGCGGTCTTATCCCGCCAACAAAGGCCGCGGTTCTCAAGTTTTCATTAGCTGCGTTTACAAAGCCCAAAGAGGATGGTAGCGGGCAGCGGTTCCTCTTCATACCTTTGTCGTTGAAAGATCTCTTGCTAAAGGTTGGTCCTTTAACGCTTAAGCTGCCGTCTAAGATAGCCAATAAGTTGCGGGGCCTTCAGTAGTCTTCTGGACGGGCATTAATAGAAGGATTTTAATAGATCGATAACCAATCGGGTTGGTTCTCATTTGAGGCTTCTGTCGGTGAGAACTGCCCCGCTTGTTTTGCATCGATGATCGATCGGCGAATGGCGCGTGTTCTCGTGAAGTGTTCTTCTAAGACATCGCCCTGGCCGTGGCGAATAGCGCGCTGTAGAGCCGTCAGATCCTCTGAATAACGTTGCAGCATTTCTAGCACGGCTTCACGGTTATGCAGAAATATATCTCGCCACATAACGGGGTCCGAGGCTGCTATGCGTGTGAAATCACGAAAGCCAGAAGCAGAATATTTAATGACCTCTTCTTGGGTGCTTTCCTCGAGCCCCGTTGCAGTGCCAACAATCGTATAAGCAATGATGTGAGGCAAATGGGAAGTTATGGCTAGAACTCTATCGTGGTGATCGGCATCCATGATTTCCACCATTGAGCCACAGGCTTCCCAAAGCCGTGTCACTTTATCAACAGCGTCTTGATCACAAACCTCCTCAGGCGTCAGAATGCACCATCGGTCTTCGAATAGTTCAGGGAAACCAGCGTCGGGCCCTGAATGTTCGGTTCCAGCGATGGGATGTCCAGGCACTAAATGGACGGTTGAGGGTAACGTTGGTTTGAAGGCATTGATCACAGATTTCTTAACTGACCCAACATCTGAAACAATGGCCCCATCTTTCAAATGAGGTGCCAGCTGGTGCGCCAAATCCTGGTAGGTGCCTACAGGCGTGCAAACCAAAACGAGATCCGCATCTTCGACACAAGCTTTGAGATCATCGAAAACCTGATCAACCAAACCCAGCTCTTGAATGCGTTGACGGGTCTCGGCACGCCGTGAAAAACCGTGAGTTTCTCCAGCGATGCCATCTTGTTTTATGCGCAGAGCGAGAGAGGAGCCGATCAGGCCTAAGCCGACAAAGGCAATCTTGCCAAAGAGTTGGTTACTCACGAGACAAATTCTTTGAAAGCAGCTTTTACGATTTCCATTTCTTCTTCGTCCCCAATGCCAACACGAAGGTGATTCGGCAGTCCATAGGCAGCAACACCACGCGCCAAAATGCCCTTTGAGCGCAAGAAAGCATCAGCTTTTTCTGTAGGCTCAGAAAAATCAATGATGACAAAGTTACCTTGGGATGGTTCGGTTTTCAGGCCGATGGAATTAACAAAATCAACAAATTCGGGAAGCAGCCTGCTGTTCAGACTGATAGTTTTGTCTAAGTGCTCTTTGTCTTTTAGTGCCGCGATACCGACTGCTTGACTGACAGCGGACACATTGAACGGACCTCGAACGCGATTCAGGATATCAGTGATCTCGGGCGAAGAGTATGCCCAGCCTAACCGCATGGCAGCCAAACCAAAGACCTTGGAGAAGGTCCGTAGCATGACCACGTTGTCGGCTTTGTTAACCAGTTCAATACCTGGTTCGTAGTCAGAAGCTGTCGCATATTCCGCGTATGCCGCATCGATCACTAGAATGACATCATTTGGCAAACGACTGTGGAAATCTTCCAGTTCCTTCTGAGAGATGTAGGACCCTGTCGGATTGTTAGGGTTAGCCAAGAAAACCAGCTTCGTTTTGTCCGTGACGTGATCCAACATCGCTTGGCAATCGGTTCTAAGATTGCTTTCCGGCGCTGCAACTGGTGTTGCACCGCAAGCCATCGCTGAAATCTTGTACATCAGGAAACCATGTTGGCTGTACAGCAGTTCGTCGCCTTCCCCTGCATAAGCTTTCACCAACAGTGAAATGAGTTCATCGGATCCCGCACCGCATACGATTTTGGCGGCATCAACGCCGAAAGTGTCAGCCAAACCCTTCCGCAGTTCGTCCGAGCCACCATCAGGATATCGGTGAAGGAGAGGGGCGATGTCTTTACAAGCAGCCATTGCCAAAGGACTTGGCCCCAACGCAGATTCGTTTGCTGCCAAGCGAATGACACGGTCAACGTCTGCAAGTTGTGATTCACCACCCACGTAGGGTTTGATGGAGAGAATTCCTGATTTTGGACTAAGCATGGTTTGTGTTCTAAATTAGAGTTTGAGGAAGGGTTTAGGACAATTCTATCGGTGCAGCATAGGCTCCGTAGACTTTGACCTTTGTTAACATTTCATGGCTTTCGCTGGGTAGTGCGGATTGAAAGCTTTGCTCGGTATGAAACCCGCTGAGAGCCAATAAGGCAAAACGCTCATCTGTAGACATTAGCGACAACGCAGAGCCTTCGGCGGGACGCCAGTTTGGGTCCGTCAATTCCGCAGCCAGAAGCGTGTAGTCATCTCCACTCTGCTCGGGTTGACCACGAGAGATGACAAAGCATTCAAGGCGGTCACCGCCGTCTTTTGGCCAGATGTTACCGGCGCGCGCAAAAGGCAGGCGCATGATGACCGAAAACTCATGCCGTTTGGCAGAAAAGTCGCGCCACCAAAGAGCTAATTCAGTATTCGTTGGCGCAGGTATGACGGTGGCTGTGACACCACCGGTCTCCAAAAGTGAAAAGGCTTCATCAGGGCTGGCTTTGCTGAGCAGCGGGATCGCTGAACCAAACTGATTGGAAACCAGATTTGTAAACCTGTCTGGTCGATCACCAGGATAGAAAGATGCTTTGAGATCTGTTTGCAGGCTGGTCATGCCATTAATCATTTCACGCCACATGCGCAGCAGTGAAACCAAGGGGAAATTACTTTTATGACGCTCCCAGAGGCGGCGTTGAATGTGCGCCTCTCTACCTGGCCGCAAATAGAACGCTTGATCCGTAGAGGCTTTCTTGGCAGCCGCGATTGAATCCATCAATGCAGCACGCTCCATGATGAGGTCATGAAGTTCGGTGTCAATCCGATCGATATCTTGCCGGAGTTTCGACAGGTCAAGTTGTGAAGTAGCTTTCGTCATGATGTGGGAATAGCGGCTTCTCCTAGGACAGTAAAGAAAGAAGGCATTATGTTGACTTCACGCGTTGGAAGACTCTCGCTTTAATTCCCCCCTGGGGTGGCGGAATGACGAGTCTTTTGATACTCTCTCCAAAAATCACTCCACCAGCCAGTGGCATGATTTTGCCGCCAATCGAGTCCAAAGCTGAGGAAAATTTGATGGCTGTTGGTCGTTGGCTGGGTGGGAAGAACAGACCGTGGCGGCTGCGCAAAGGTTCAAACTGTGCATCTTCCAAGATGGAATTGAGTTGAGAGCGGCTAAAGGGGCGACCGAAGGCAAAAGGATTGTTCTCAACCCGAGCCCAAATGGATGTGCGATTAGGAGCAATGACCAACAAACGCCCTTCAGGTTTTAAGACACGCCAGGCTTCTCTCAAACTGGTTTGCAGGTCCACAGTGTGTTCAACCAAATGTAACATAACAAAGCGGTCAACCGATACGTCTGGCAAAGGAAGGTATGAGCTTTCAACCATGGCCGTCAGGTTGCCTCTTCGGTCATCTTGAACTGTGCTGTCGGAACGCTGCCAACGGCTTGCCCCTTGCCTTGCTGGCATAAATGAAAGAGTTCGTTCTGTACCTTCTGAAAGAGAGGGCAACACAGGCAACGGAAAGCCTAATCCTACCAAACTCAAATCATGATTATTTGGCCACCAATCCTTTACTTGGATTTGGAGCGATTTTGCTACTCTCTTTCCTAGGGGACTGTGATAGAACTTGTGTAAATGGTTTATGGTTGGTCGCATGAAAAGCAGACTAGCGGAATATGACCAAATTCTTAAGAGCTAAGTTGAGGGAAAAGCATGGCATTGAAGATCGATCTGGTTCCAGTCTTGAGTGATAACTACTCTTACCTGATTTACGATGAGGGCAGTAAGAAAGCGGCTGTTGTTGACCCTGGTGAGGCTGGTCCGTTGTTGGTGGCGGCTCAGGAGCGCGGTCTTTCTATTGAGCACATCCTTATCACACACCATCATGGTGACCACGTGCAGGGCGTCGGTGAGATTGTCGCGGCTACGGGCTGTAAAGTAACTGGCCCTTCCTATGAAGCAGACAAAATCTCTGGCCTGACAGAAACCGTTAAAGAAGGTGACAGTCTAGAAGTGCTTGGTGAGAAAACCGAAATCTTCCATGTCCCAGGACATACTCAAGGACATATAGCGTTCTGGATTCCTTCCGCGTCTGCGCTGTTTTCTGGTGATTCTCTTTTTGTCCTTGGGTGTGGACGCCTGTTCGAAGGTGGCCCCCAAGACATGTGGCCAGCACTGCAGAAGTTGAGAGAACTGCCCGATGAAACACAGGTCTTTTGCGGGCACGAATATACTCTGGCAAACGCTAAGTTTTGCGCGACTATTGAACAACAAAATGCTGCTCTGGATAAACGGATTGCTGAAATCGAAAACTTGAGGTCCCGTGATCTGCCAACCATCCCCTCTACGATAGCTATTGAAAAGTCCACAAATCCCTTTATGCGTGCTGACCATTCAAGCGTCGCAGAATCGCTCGGCATGGCTGGAGCAGCCTCGGTTGAGGTTTTTGCAGAAGTACGCAGCCGTAAAGACTCATTCTAAGTTAGTAAGGAAAATCAAAATGAAACTATTCTCCGCTCCTGTCTCTCCCTTCGTCAGGAAAGCCGTACTGGCTGTTCATGAACTCGGCCTCAATGACAAAGTAGAAATCGTGAAGGGTGACTATAACGACGAAAGCTCAGACCTTTTCAAGTGTAGCCCGATTGGGAAAATTCCTGCGATGGCTGCACCGGATGGCATAAATCTTTGTGATTCCCAATTGATCGTCGCTTACCTTGATGCCCAATCTGATCAAGCAGAGTTGTTGCCAGCCTCTGGCTCTGCACGTTGGGAGGCCCTCGCCAGCGAAGCACTTGCTGATGGTTTGATGGATGCAGGCGTTGACGTCATGCGTGAAGTCCGCCGTCCTGAAGGCACAATCTCAAGCGAGATTGAACAGAAGTTCCGGGACCGCGCTGTCGCAGTACTCGATCGTTTTGAGCAAGAAGCAGCGTCATACGGCGACGAGTTTCATGTTGGCCGGATCTCCTTACTTTGCGCGTTGGATTATTTCTCATTCCGTTTCGCCGATATGGAATGGCAGAAGGGCCGTCCTAATTTGGTGGCTTGGCATGCTAAGTTTACTGACAGAGCTTCTGCGAAAGCTACACATCCGGCGACATGGACTCTTTAACTGCTGAACAAGTCATTGATCTGCTAGGCCTCCAGCCTCATCCCGAAGGTGGGTTCTTCACTGAAACCTACCGTGATGAGGCTGGCACAGGGGCTCGCGCTCACTCGACCGCGATCTATTTTCTCTTACCAGAGGGGATAGAGTCTGCTTGGCACCGTGTTGATGCTGCTGAAGTCTGGCATTGGTATGCAGGGGCGTCACTGACGCTTTCAGTAGCGAAGGAGGGCGGGCCATTGGATGTGTTGACTCTTGGTCAAAATCTTGTCGATGGTGAACGTCCACAAGCCGTAGTGCCCCCTCATGCATGGCAGAAAGCAAAGAGTCTCGGCGCTTGGACATTGGTTGGCTGTACGGTTGCTCCGGGGTTTGAGTTCTCAAGCTTTGAACTCGCCGAAGCAGGATTTGAACCAGGTAGTGGCGAATGATTGGAATGCCGCCGGATTTGTGATAATATGCCGTCGATTTTATATTTTGAGTTTCGGCTATGTTTATTATTTTAAGGCCCTTTTTGTTTCTGCTGTTGGCAGCACCTCTTCTGATAGTGGCATCTTGCTCTAGAGAACAATTTGGAGCAACGGGAGATCGTGCGCTCGAAACCTTTGGCTTGGACACTGAATTTGAAGTGTTGAGGCTTGGCCCGGGCCGTTTCGATATCATCTATGATCGTAGCCGAACCTCCAAAGGCAGAGTGTTGACTGTCGCTAAAGAAGAATGTCCGGGACAGTTTAATTCGGCGGTGTTGGTCAAAGCGCATATCAAAGAACCGAGGGTACGAGCTGAGTTCCAATGTACGAAGAAAGTGCCGCAACCGACCCAAGAGGGCAGACTGCAGCAAGTAGAATTGAAAGAAGATGCTTTTGGTCGCTTCTTTGTTTTCTTTGACCGCCGCATTCATACTTATGGTGATGCAAAGCAAAAGGCTTTCTTCTACTGCCAAGCTCAAGGTCGCAGAGCACAGATTGTCCGTCCACCAGCGGCGTTTAACGGCACGACCATGCGGGCAACTTTTATCTGCCGCTAAGAAAAGTATCTTTTCAAGAGCTCTACATAGACTTCTGTTAACGTTTCGAGATCTTCAAGAGAGGCCCGCTCGTCTGTGTTGTGCATGGTTTTGCCGACCGCACCAAACTCTGCCACAGGGCAATAGTTTTTAACAAATCTGGCATCGGACGTGCCACCCGATGTGGAATATTCGGGGCGGCGTCCGGTGACAGTTTCACAAGCGTCGGCGATCAATGATCCCAGTTCACCCGGCGGGAAAGAAAACGATTCGCCGGAGCAACTGAATTCTATTTCATAACTGTGTCCAACACGATCCAAGCGTTCTTTCACCCAACTTTCCAATGAGGCTGCAGTGTAGATATCGTTGAAACGGACGTTGAAGGTTGCTTTGGCTTGAGCCGGAATAACATTGTTGGCTGGGTTCCCAACGTCGCAAGTCACGACCTGCAAGCTTGAGGCCTGGAATAGTTCGGTGCCTTCATCCAACGGTTCTGAAGTCAGGCCATGAAGCATCTCGATGAGTGGATGGATAGGGTTGTCCGCACGGTGAGGATAGGCGGCGTGCCCTTGTTTCCCGTTGACTGTCAGGTAGCCCGTTAGCGATCCCCGGCGACCAACCTTGATCATGTCACCCATTGTCTCTGGGTTTGTTGGTTCACCGACAACACAGTGATCCAATTTCTCGCCTTGTTGATCCAACCACTCGAGAACTTTAACGGTCCCATTGACAGCCGGTCCTTCTTCATCTCCTGTAATGAGGAGAGAAATAGATTGGGTTAAGTCGGCTTGCTGCAGGTAGCGATCCACGGCAGCTATAAAACAGGCAATGCCGCCCTTCATATCAGTAGCACCACGACCCCAAATCTCTTCGCCGATGATGTGGCCGGAAAAGGGCGGATGAGACCACAGTGTTTCATCGCCCGTTGGCACAACATCAGTGTGCCCAGCAAAGCAGAAATTCTGGCCGGAAGTTCCTAACCGAGCGTAAAGGTTATCAACCTCCGCGAAAGGCAACCTTGTGCAAACAAAGCCGCGTTCCTCAAGCCAACTTTGCAGGAGATCCAAAGCCCCGCCCTCATTTGGTGTAACGGAGGGGCATTGGATGAGTTCCTGTAGCATTTTGACGGGATCGCCGACATGAGATCGATTGGTCATATTGGCTACTCCGTGTTGCTAGCTTTCTAGTCTCTCAATAGATCGTTGATAGATGTCTTAGAGCGCGTTTGTGCGTCTACGCGTTTCACGATGACGGCACAGTATAGGCTCGGTCCTGGCGTGCCATCTGGCAGTGGCTTTCCTGGCAGAGAACCAGAAACAACGACAGAGTAAGCTGGTACACGACCGATGAAGACCTCGCCGGTGTGGCGGTCGATGATTTTAGTGGATGCTCCGATGAAGACACCCATGGAGATCACAGAACCTTCTTCGACGATAACTCCTTCAACAACTTCTGAGCGGGCACCAACGAAACAGTTGTCTTCGATAATAACCGGGCCAGCCTGAAGCGGTTCCAAAACACCGCCGATACCAACGCCGCCGGAGAGGTGAACGTTCTTGCCGATTTGGGCACATGAGCCAACCGTTGCCCAAGTGTCTACCATTGTACCACTGTCAACATGAGCACCCAGATTAACGAAAGATGGCATCAATACAACACCAGGCGCGATGTGCGCGGAGCGACGGACGACGCAGCCAGGTACGGCTCTGAAACCGGCTTCGCGGAAGCGATTAGCGCCCCAGCCGTCAAATTTGCTTGGTACTTTATCCCACCACGTTGCTTGGCCTGGGCCGCCTTCAATAACATCCATATCGTTAAGACGGAAAGAGAGGAGGACAGCTTTCTTAGCCCACTGATTGACATGCCAACCGTCCGCACCCTTTTCTGCAACACGGAGGCTACCACCGTCCAGAGCCAAAAGAGTTTCTTCAACGGCGTCGCGAATTTCGCCTTTGGTATCAATGCCAACGCTATCGCGGTTTTCCCAAGCGTTCTCGATTGTGGTTTCTAAAGCTTGCAAGTCCATTTAACTGCTCCGAATCTAGATGATGCCCACAAAGAGGCATCTGTAGGTTATGCGTTTGTGCATGGGATGTAACGAAAAGAGATCGTTAAAGCTATGCAAAAGTGGCTCAACCCAAGTGCTGAGTGATTACCGTTTCCAGAAAGCCTTCTATTTCCTCACAACTGTGATGGATGAAATCAGCGTCGTCGGGTGCCTGTGCCCACAGACTGTCGGTCAGAACATGGACCGTTGTCATGCCCAATTCGTGTCCAGTTTTCAGGTTTCGTGCGCTGTCTTCAAAGAAAGCCGCCTTTGTTGGATCGACGTTGAATGTGCTGAAAAAATCCTCGTAAGGCTTCTGTTCGGGTTTGGGGATGAAGTCTGCGTCGATTATATCAAAATAGCCCTCGAAATGATGGGTGACGCCAAGCTTGTTCAACACACGTTCGGAATGGTGTCGATCGCCGTTGGTGAATACCAACTTCTGACCGGGAAGGACTCTCAGGGCAGCGTCCAGCCGTTCGGATACTTCGACGTTACTATAGTCGATGTCATGACAGAAGTTCAGGTAGTCGTGAGGGTCGACACCGTTGACCTGCATCAGACCATTTAGTGTCGTGCCATACTCTCTAAAGTATTGTTTCTGGATAACTTTGGCATCGGCCTCTGTGTCTAACTCCAAGAATTTTTGGACAAATAAGCCCATTCGTTTTTCGATCTGATCGAACAAGCGGCATGAGGCGGGATAGAGTGTGTTGTCCAAGTCAAACACCCAGCTTTCGACATGTTCAAAGCCACCTCGTTGAGGAAATGCTGCACTTTCCATATTCGCTACCTTCTTCAGTTTTTTCGCATTTTGCGAATCTAAACGAGAAAAACCAAAGTTTTCCCCAACCGAGTCGAATCAACCCGCCTACTTCTAGCAGGGATTGGCGGTCCAGTGCAAAAAGAAGGTTTTTATCGATTCGGTCTTTGCACTATAAATTCGAGTCGGGAGCTGCAAAATGCAGGCAAAATTTCCGGTAAGGTTTTATCGGTACATGAGGAAGCAAGAGGTCGATTTAGGCGCTCTAAAATGTAAGGTGGGTAGGCTGTGAAAGGCTGGCAACGCTTTGCTCTGCCTATGGCTGCGTTGGTGGTCCTCTTTGTCATGCTCTTCTTCGCTTTTATTGAACTTAGAAGAGAGAACAGTGCTGTTCAGGCTGGCCGTGAAAACAGTCCCTACTGGGCCGTTACACAAACAGAACGAGAGCTTATTCAGCTTGTCGCCTTGATCGATCGCTTCCGGCTAGGTGACCCAGAAGTGAGTGCTGAAGACATCAGCGATCGCTATCGTTCTGTTAAAGCACGCCTTTCGACACTTAATCGTCAGGCCTACCGGGATGTGCTGATTCGTATTGCTGGCGCGGACGAAACCGTCGCCAAAGTCAAAGTTTTTGTGGAAAAAGTTGAACCGCGAATAGCGGCGGTTCAACGGTTGACATTTGAAGACATCACTGGGCTGAGAGAGCAATTTCAGGCTTTGATTCCAGCATTACACAGATTGTCGGGCGAGACGATGTTGTTCCAGGAAGATGAACCTGTAATTCTGCGCGCTCGCCTGAACAATACATACCGCAATCTGGTCTTCTTTTTTATCGCCTTCGTGGTCAATGCCGCCTTCATTGGCTATCTGCTGTTCCGAGAGCGTCGGCGCGCCTTAGAAAGCCGGGCCAATCTGACCACGGCTATTGATACGATGTCTGATTCTTTCGCACTCTATGATGCGGAAGATCGACTGATCCTATCCAACAAAACCTTTGATCAGGAAATGGCAAGCCTGGGGGATGATCTCAAAGCGGGTATGACTTACCAGCAACTGCTGAAAAAGGATTGTTTCCTGAGGTCAATGGGGATGCTGACAATTGGATTCAGCGCCGTATGCAACAAAGGGCAATTCCTAACCGTCGCATCGAACAACAGATGAGCGGCGATAACTGGATAATGATCGCAGGGCGCCGCACCGAAAATGGTGGTTTCGTTGAACTGCACACCGATATCACGGAGGCCAAGCGCCGTGAGAAGGATTTGGCCCAGAGCAAGGAACGTTTCCAGCAACTCGCTGAAGCTTCATTTGAAGGCATTGTCGTCCTCGATCAAGGGGCGATTGTTAACGCCAATGATCGTATCCTCGAGATGTTTGGCTATGATGCTCCTAATCTGATTAATCTAGATGCGTCAGTGTTGTTTCCTGAGGATGGCTCGACCCGATGGCAACAATTGCTGGGCCGACCCATAGAAACAGGCGTTGAGGTTTTGTGCCAACGGCGCAACGGTTCTCTATTCGCCGCTGAAGTGTCAACCAGAGCTTTGCCAATCGAGGGACGCGAAGAACGCGTTATCGCGATCAGTGACATTACGGGCAGAAAAGCCGCAGAGCATGCTCTGTTGCAGGCAAAGCAAGAAGCGGAAGCTGGAAATCGAGCGAAGTCAGACTTTCTGGCCATGATGAGCCATGAAATCAGAACACCGATGAACGGCGTCATGGGGATGACCCAGCTCTTATTGGAAACTGGATTGGATCGCAGACAGCGCTCTTATGCGGAAACAGTAAGAGAATCGGCTCAAGGATTGTTGGTTATTCTTAACGACATCCTAGATTTGTCCAAAATGGAAGCGGGCAAGCTCGATCTAGAAATAATAGATTTCGATGCCAAGCGCCTAGCTAATTCAGCGGCTGACCTTCTGCGCCCTCGGGCGAAAGAAAAGGCCGTGGAATTGAAGGTTTCCATAGATGACAAACTGCCGGCCGCAGTTAAAGGTGATCCGACCCGCATCCGCCAAGTGCTGCTCAACCTAGTCGGTAATGCGCTAAAATTCACCGAAGATGGTCATGTGGCCGTGCGGGCAAACGTTAAAAGAAAATCAAAAGCCAGCAAGCAGATTTTGTTGAAGTTTGAGGTTGAAGATACAGGGATCGGCATCTCAGAGGAGGCCAAAACTAAACTGTTTGAGTCATTCTCTCAGGCAGAGGCAGCGACTACCCGTCAATTTGGCGGAACCGGCCTTGGACTTGCCATTTGTAAACGCCTGGTCACTATGATGGGCGGTACTATCGGCTTCGAATCAAAATTGGGTAAGGGGTCGACCTTCTGGTTTGAGCTCGAGCTGGAAGAAGGTGATCCAGCGGAGATGGAAGAAATCCCATTCTTGCTTGATCCCGTTTTGCGCCCAGACGATGGTCACACATCTGGCTACGCTGCACTGGAGGATAGCTCAGCCAGCGTAGATAGACCGAAGTCGCCGATTCTGTTGGTTGAGGATAGTCAGACCAATCGAACGGTTCTTTTGGCGATGCTCGAGAAGGAGCCTTATGAGGTCGATATCGCTGTCAACGGGCGAGAGGCCGTCGAGAAAGTAACTGAGAAGGCATACAATCTTGTCCTCATGGATATTTCCATGCCCGAGGTGGATGGCTTGGAAGCAACGCGGCTTATTAGAGATCTGAATCATTCTGCCAGCGGTGTTCCTATAATCGCGTTAACGGCCAATGCCATGAAGAGCGACCGTCAACGGTGCTTAGATGCAGGCATGGATGACTACTTATCTAAGCCTGTTGACCGTAAATCTCTTCTGACTTGCTTGAAATCTTGGATTGAGCCTGAAGAAGACGAGCAAATGACGCGCTTCTTGGAAGCCCATCAGCTCGAAGAGCCAGCAAAAGAGCTGGAAATTGAAGCTCCGAAGAAACCGGCCGTCGAAGATCCTGAAGTCCTTGATGACTACCGTCCATTTGATCTCACTTCCCAAGTCTTTGAAGATGAAAGTGCAGAGATCAAAGACAGCAGTGATTTTGCCTTATTGGGTGAGGCCGTGTTGGATCAGTTAAGGCAGGATACTGGTGACGACATAATTCAGTTCCTTGTCGAAGACTTCTTGTCAGAGCTTGGCAAACGTCTCATTGCTCTTCAGGAAGCTGCTGCAGCAAAGGACTTGGGTCAGGTTCGCCATGAAGCTCATACCGTAAAAGGAAGCGCCGCGACTTTCGGCGCTTTGTCATTGAGCCAAGCAGCCAAGGAAACCGAATACGCCGCCACTGATGAAAATCAAGCGCTGGCCGAAGAGAGGCTGAAGAAATTGCTTGTGATCGCTGAAGAGACCAAGGTTGCATTTGCGGATTGGTTCAAGAAGAACACCGCTTAACGCCATCTCAGCCCCATGAACTCATCCGGCTGTAACTGACCTGAGTCATCGAATTTATTGTGACTGGAATTGTCGCAAATAAACTGTCCTGTAAAGGTTACACTATTATCAATCAGAACGAAGACAGCGGTATTGAGCTACGGACCTTAACTAAGCCTGACTTGGGATTGTTGCACAAATGGCTGAATGAACCGCACTTGAAACCATTCTACATAGACGAACCGATTTCCCTGGCCGAAGTTAGCGCCAAATATGCCGCCAGAATTGAAGGCCGTGACCCTTGCCATTGTTTGATCAGTTTTGAAAATGGCGAACCGTTTGGATTTATTCAATGGTACCTGAACTCGAATTTCCCGTAACATCGGCAAAAGTCCGGGGTATCAAGCAGTTTCTTTTTGTCGGATGAGGTTTGGTAAGTGTGGGATATTGGGTGCGCCGGGATGTGATAGTCGGTCTCCAAGATAGTCCCAGAAATTAATTCCCAGCTTGGCGCAT